>JAUVBB010000362.1 GCA_030591445.1 Deltaproteobacteria bacterium
ACCAACATCAAGTCGAATTACGCCGATGTCTATGATCGTGGCCAGTATGAGCAGCGCGATGGGGATCGAAATCAGGTAGCCTTTGCCCTGGGGAAAATACCTAGCCAGAGCTGGAGCATGGGCATTAAGGCCTTATACCGCGGCTTCCAGCTGTCTTACGACTATATGTATCGAGCCGACCACAGTTCCCTGGGACTACGCTCCGATGCCTATTTCTATGACGATGTTGATGCCATCTGGGGCGATACTATCCAACGCGTGGCTTTGGTTCACTCCGGCGAGCATGGCGCCTGGCATTTCCAGTCGCAGCTTTCCTTTCTTTCCTATCGCCTGGACAATCAGTCCTATTTTTCCTTTATTTTTCCCACCAAAGACCCGATGACTTTCGGCCAGCGCAACCAGTCTTTCAAGTACCAGGCTTCCGATGATTTTCTGGCCGAGGAAATTGTTACCTGGAGTCCGCTGGATGGACTCCAATTGCTGGGCGGCTTGTCCTATCAATTCTCGGGTGCTTTGCCCAAAACCAATGATCTGTCCGAACCATTCGATACCGGCCAATACTGTTCTTTCTGCACCAGCCAGCCCGAGTCGGACCCCATCTTTGGAGATTTTGGTATCAATCCCATTACCTATCAGAACATCGGGGTTTTTCTGCAAGGGATTTACGCGACCAAGAATTATGAGCTAATCGGTGGAGTGCGCGCCGATTACCACAGCGATTATAAGAGTAGCATCAATCCGCGGGTGGCGGCCCAGGTGCACCTGACGGATAATTTTTCCGTGCGGGCTTCGTTCAACCGGGCCTTCAAGGTTGCCTCACCTTATTTTCGTTATGGTTCCGTGGCCGGTCTGGATCCCGACGGTCGAATTAATTATCTCTTTGTGCCCAACCCGGATTTGGCGCCCTTGAAGCTCTGGGCGGGAGAGGTCGGCCTTCGTTATCTGGCCCACGAAAATTTCTCCATCGAGCTGGTGGGTTGGGAAAATTCCATTTCTAACTTGTTTGCCTTTCAGAGAATCGAAGCGCACGATTACCCCAACGCCCGGCCGGATGAGCACGCCTGGACGTATACCAACGATGCTGGTGCCGAGACGGTTGTTTTGGGTCTGGATTTCATGGTTCGTTTGCGCGAACTGGTGCCGGCAATTTCACTGGGCGCAGACCTTTTTGTTACTTACTCCAAGGGACACGAAGTTTTGCCCGGCTCCGGCGATACCGTTGGCGAAGTGCTCATGGTTCCCTGGTTGTTGGCCAAGCTGCGCGTGTTTGCCCGACCCTGGCCGAAGATGTATATCGGCCTGGACCAGATCCTCAGTTCGGGTTGGGTGGCGCGTGGTTTGTTGTCCAGTCAAGAGGTCGAGCAAGATTATACTCAAATAGATGGGTTTTTCCTGATGGATCTGGTGGTTCGTTATGAAATTACGCCCGGCCTGCACCTCTCGTGCAAATTACAGAACATCCTGGATTCTCGCTACGCCGGCATCCAAGCCGTCGGCGCCACCGCCAGCGATCTGGTTTACAATCCTCAGCCGGGCCGGGTTCTGTACTTTGGCTTGAGTTACAGTTTCTCACCGATCGATAAGAACGGAAAATAATCGCTTTGGCGCAAGATTTAGAAAAAGTGGTGAGTAGGCGTGGTTCGGGCCCGAGGCGGATAGTATCGTTGGGCGTATTGCTGGCGGTCTTGTCCCTGTCCTGGCTCTGCCAGGGCGCGGAACCTGATCTCGAACATCGCATCAAAGCCGCTTTTTTGTATAAATTTCTCTTCTTTGCGGAAATACCAGAGAAGTCCTTTGCGGCTGATGACAAAACCATCGTCATTGGTATTCTGGGTTCGGAGAAATTTGCCGGTCTGCTCCAGGGGGTTGCCGGCAGCCGCATCAATGATCGGAGGCTGGAGATTCGATCCTTGGGAGAAAACGCCGACGGGCCGTCTTTGCGCGCCTGTCAGGTTCTCTTCATGGAAGCTAGATTACGCAGTCAGGAAGCGAGAGTGCTACAGGTCTTGGGCGACAGTCCGGTACTAACGGTAGGGGAGTCGGAAGGATTTTTGCAGCGCGGAGGTATGGTTCGCTTTGTGACTATCAAGGAACGTTTGGCATTTGAGATCAACCGTAAGACGGCCAACCGCGTTGGGATTCGGTTTCGGTCTAAATTGTTGCGCTTGGCGGTACGGGTTATCGAGGAAGCGAAGAGAAATGGGCAAGACTGAGCAAAAGACGCGAGACCAACGCGGCTCGGGTCTGATTGGTCGCTTGTCCATCCGGAGCAAGCTGCTGGTCTTGGTGATGGTGGTCAGCTCTTCTGCCTTGGTTTTGGTCAGCGCGGCATTTGTTCTTTACCAGCAGTACACTTTTCGACAACGGCTGGTTAAGGACAGCGCCACCCAGGCCAGAATGCTGGCCGAAAACTGCATTGGCGCGCTCTCGTTTCGGGATCGAAAAGATGCCCAGGAAGTGCTCAACTCGCTACGAGCCAAGCCGGACATCGCCTACGCGGCTTTGTATCAAGAAAACGATGAGGTCTTTGCCGCTTACCGCCGCCCGGAATTTAGCGATCCTCCGCAAGTGACGCCGGTGACCTATCGGCACCGATTTGAAGGCTCCTGGTTGTTGGTAAAAGAGAAAATCGTTCTTAATGACACCGTCATCGGCAGTGTCTTTCTGCAAACCGATTTGCGCCAGCTGGATGAGATCTTCTGGCAGAGTTTTTTGGTTGCCGTGTTGGCCTCTTTGGGGGTTTTGCTCCTGGCCTTTTTTATTTCGGCTCGTCTCCAGGGCCTGATTTCGGCTCCCATTACCCATTTGGCCAAGGTGGCCGAGACCGTGTCTCGAAAAGAAGACTATCGGATGCGGGCGAGCAAGAAAGGCGAGGACGAGATTGGTGATCTCACCGATGCCTTTAATAACATGCTGGATCAAGTCGAAAAAAGAGATTTGGCCTTGCGCGAGAGCGAAGAACTGTTGCGCGCCGTGTTTGAATCAACCGGCGACGGTATGCTGATTGTGAATGCCGAACGATTGGTGGCCGGTTATAACCAGCGTTTTGCCTCTATCTGGCAACTGGCGGCAGCGCCGCTGGAGCAAACCACGGATCGCGGGCTCTTTGCCAACGCCGGCTTACGGTCGCGGGATAGCAAATTTTTCTGGACCGGCATGGATGAGTTGTACAATAGCCGGGACGTGAGCATGGACGAAGTGCAGCTCGAAGACGATCGCACTTTCGAACGCTTCTCCAGCCCACTGATCAAGAACGATGAGCAGGCCGGCCGTATCTGGAGTTTTCGGGAAATCACTTACCGAAAACGGGCCGACGTCGAATTGAAACAGCTCCGTCATTTGCTTAGCAATATTATTGACTCGATGCCTTCGGTGTTGGTGGGGGTGGATACCGCCGGTCGTATCACTCAGTGGAATCGTGAAGCCGAAAAACTGACCGGGATCTCCGCCGACGTGGCCCGCCGGCGCCCGCTGGCCGATGTGGCGCCGCGTTGGGCAGGTGTTGCCGGCCGCATTGCCCAGGCCATTCGCGAAGGCAAGCCCCAGAAAGAGCAGAACATCCGCAGTATCGAAGGCCAGGTAGAGAAGATATCCGATATCACCGTCTATCCTTTGATCTCCGGCAATGTTGAAACGGTAGAAGGGGTAGTGATCCGAGTCGATGATGTGACCGAACGGGTCAAACTCGATGAGCAGTTGCGCCATGCCCAGAAACTCGAGTCGGTGGGCCGGCTGGCCGGCAGCGTGGCCCACGATTTGAACAATTTGCTTTCTCCCATGCTGGGCTATGCTCAACTTCTTCGGCTGGAGTTGGAAGAAGGCGATCCACAGCACACCAAGGCCAGTGAAATCGAGAAGGCGGCCCTGGGAGCGCGGGCACTGGTGCAGCAGCTGCTTGCTTTCAGTCGCAAACAAGTGTTGAAAATGAAGGTGGTAGACCTCGACGAGGTCATCGCCAATTTTACTGATATTCTCCAACGCACGGTGCGGCCCAACATCAAGATTCAAGTGACGCAAACTGCAAATTTAATGCACATCAAAGCCGACGTGACTCAACTCGAGCAGATTCTCATGAATCTAGTTGTCAATGCCCAGGATGCGGTGCCGGAGGGGGGAACGATTGCCATCGCCACCGCCAATGTGGAGCTGGGCCAGACGGAAAAAGGCAAGAATCTGAACTTGGCGCCCGGTCCCTATGTGGTGTTTACGGTCAGTGATCAAGGCACGGGTATGGATGCTTATACCTTGCAAAATATGTTCGAGCCATTTTTCACCACCAAGGAGGCGGGACAAGGCACTGGCCTGGGCCTGGCCACCATCGATGGTATCGTCAAGCAACATCATGGCCAAATCGATGTGCACAGCCAGTTGGGACGGGGTACCAGCTTCGAGATCTTTTTCCCGGGGGTAACCGACAAAAAAGACCAAAGTGAATCGCAACCGGTATCGGCGGAGTCGAATTCAGCGCCGCCAGCCGAAACCATTTTGGTGGTAGAAGATACCGCCTCGGTCCGGGAACTGGTATGTGAGATTTTGCACAAACAAGGCTACCAGGTGATTGACCATGGCAATGCCGAAGACTGCATGAAATTTATGGCCGGCTTCGACGAGCCGGTTCAACTATTGCTGACCGATATTGTCATGCCCGGGATCAATGGCGGCGAACTCTATGATCGCCTGCGCGCCATCCGGCCGGATTTGCGGGTGGTTTACATGTCTGGTTATTCCGAAGAAGTGATCGATCGGCAAGGCATCCTCAAGCCGGGAGTCGACTTCATTCAAAAGCCCATTGCGGTGCAAGATTTACTCGAAAAAGTCAGCGCAGTACTGCACCGAGAGCGATAAGGCAAGACCCTGATGGTCAGGACAAACATCCGCAACTCCTACTAGATATTCCATATTTCACAGTGACCCTCTGCGTCATTTGTGGAAAAATAAATAAGATTCCTTCTTGACGAAGGCCTGGCCACTGTGTTTGTATTCCGCGTGAATATTTACCAAGCGTGTGTCGTCGAAGAGAGGAAATAAGGGGAGTTTTAATTTTTCATGGAAAATGTGCTCACAAAAGCACTCCACAAACTGCAACAAGGAGAGAGAAATGAAACGCATCGTAAGTTTTGCATCCGCATTGGCCCTCGTCGTCGCCCTGGCTCCTGCCGCTGACGCCCTGCAACTCACCAAAGGCACCATGCAACTCGGTGGCGCCGCCACTTTTGACATCGACATGACCATGCCCGAAGTAGGTGATGGCGAGACTGGTTTCAGGCTGAACGTGCTTCCGTCCGTTGGTTATTTTCTGATGGACAACCTGGAACTCGTGGGCACTGCCGGGCTAGGCATGGGATTCGGTGATCTCTATGACCCCAGCTCCACCTTGGTAGGTTTTGGCGTCGGCGCCAAATATTATATGCCCGTTAGCAACATGTTCATGTATTTTGGCGCCCAGGTTGGTATGGGCTTCATCATGCCCGACCAGGGTGACACATTGAAGAATCTGGTCATTTCGATTCCCATCGGCCTGCTCTTCCCGCTCAACGAGCATGTGGCTATGGACTTTGGCACCATGATTACCTACAACATGGGTATGGATGACCAAGGATCTAGCTTGAACGTGCCCATCGGTTACCTCGGCGTCCAAGCTTTTTTCTAGACTTCACCTGATTGCTACCCGAAAGGGTTCGGCCGGGCGTGTCTTTCGCGCCCGGTTTTTTGTTTCGGTTTCTTCTGCTTGATTCCTCGGGAATTTCAGAATAACGTCCGTCTCAGTTGTTCGAGACGAGAGAAGAATTGGTGTCAAACGCATGAGGAGAGAAAGCAATGAAAAAGAAGACACTTAGTACTTTGGTCGTTTGTGGATTCATCTTGGGCTTGGCGGGGACGGCCGGGGCTACCGAATCGCGTTCTCAGTCCCTCCTTTACAACTTGGCCTTCGAAGACCAGACCGACATGTTTATGTTTCCGCAGTTGCTGCCTGAATACCAGGGCATGTATTTCCACATGCCGGCCGCGATATCGAACGTCTTCGGCGGGGTGGTGTTGGGTCTGGATGGCGCGGCCCTAGGGGTTTTCGTGCACCGGCCGCTTATCTCTGCCTTTGACCAGTATCGCATCCTGGTGACCGATGGCGTTGGCGGTGGTGTCGGCCTGCTGGGTGGTGGTGGCGCAGTGGCCGCCGAGCCCCACGTGGCCGGCCAGATCTTCGACGTTATGTACGGCACCGGCAGCTGGGGTGTCTCTTTTCGCACCCATGTTTGGTCCGATGTCAGCGGCCAGCAGGGCGTACTCGCCGATCCGCCGGTGGGCAATTCGGCGATTACCGCTGACGTAAACGCTGGTTTCAAAATGGGTCCGGGTTTTCAGATGCGTGCCAATCTCGGTTTTAGTGAAATCAAAGATTTTGGTTTTACCCTGCGAGCCGCGGCGGGTACTCGCTACATCGCTCCGGGAAGCTCGCCCATGCGCTTGGTGATGGCCGGTGAGTTCCAACTGGGCATTCTCTCTCCCTCCACTGGAGACATGTCCTTTGGCATGGCCATTCCCGTCAAGGCCGGCTGGAATTACTCCGTGCTCCCAGAGGTCTTGACCGTTGCCTTGCTGGGTGGCGTCGATATTCAGCTTTTGTCCCCCGGTGGCGGCGACATGAAGCTAGGCATGGCGGTTCCCACCGTGGAGATCGCGGCCGAATGGAAGGCCTTGAAGTGGCTGGAACTGCGTACCGCCATCAAAGGCGGCTATGGGGTGCAGTTTGCCGGCGAAGCCAACGAGGACACGCCCAAATACGAACAAATGGCTTTCAGCTCTGGCGTGGGTGTCATGAAGGGACCCTTCCGCTTTGACACCGTCCTGCAATACGGACTGTGGCAGAACGGTCCCTGGTTCATCGGCGGCACGCCGGGTCTCTTTGCCGGGGTAAGCCTGGCCTATGTCTGGGGAGACAACGTGTCTTATGCCAGTCCTGCTCCGGTGGCCGAAGCCCCGTTAGTGGCACCGACGCCCAAGCCGGCCCCGGCAGTCAAACCGGCCCCGGCCCCAGAAAGCCCGGCACCGGCCAAGGACAAACCCGAATTCGACGGCTGGGAAGGCAACGAATAATCTTATTGCAATTTAGCTAGTTCGCGTTCCAAAAGCCTCGTTTTTTCATTTCTGCAAAGTTCAGTGTCTTTATTTTTGTTAATCAAAAAATGCCGTCATTCCCGAAATGTTTCTGTCGGGAACCCATAAGTGACTGTATTTCTACCGTTCCTGGGTCCCCGATAAAAACGTCTCGGGGATGACACTAATTGTTTTCAAAGTAAAAAGAAATCGACTAGACGAGTGGTCTTTGAGTTTTGGGACGGGAGCTTGCCAGTATGATCCTGGCGTCTACTGCCTCGGCGCCTTTTCCTTCGTGCCGCACCATCAGCGGATTAACGTCTAGTTCGACAATTTCCTCAAAGGCATCTACCAAACGGGCCACGGCCCAGATTCCTTGGCGAATGGCCTGAAGATCGCGGGGCAGTCGTCCGCGGGCGCCGGTGAGCAAGGGATAGGCTTTGAGCGAGCGCAACATGGCATCGACCTGATCTTCTTTGAAGGGTACCACGCGCAGAGCGGCATCT
>JAUVBB010000134.1 GCA_030591445.1 Deltaproteobacteria bacterium
CAAGGCGCCCCCGACACCACCACCCTGGTAGCCGACTACCAAACCGCCGGCAAAGGCCGCGCCGGCCGCAACTGGCATTCCCCGGCCGCCTGCAACCTGCTGCTCTCTCAAGTATTCCAAGCCCCCTACGAGTGTCTGCCCCTGGTCACCATGGCCGGCGCCCTGGCAGTGCGGGCCACCGTCGACGAATTTCTACCCCCCGGCATCCACTGTGGCATCAAATGGCCCAATGACTTACAAGTAATGGGCCAAAAAGTAGCCGGCATCCTGGCCGAAGTCGAAGACCTGCCCTCGCCGGCGGCGATATTGGGCCTGGGGATCAATCTCAACACCACCGCCAGCCAATTCCCCGACGACCTCAGACGCCCGGCCGCCTCCCTGCGCATGCTCGGTGGCAACCGCATCGACCGCAGCGATTTTCTCGGCGCCTTGCTCGGCCACCTGGATCAAGTAAGAAAGGACTGGCTTTGGTCTCCCCGAAAACTAGTCGCCGACTTCAGCCGCCACTGTCTTAGCCTAGACCGCTGGGTCCAAGTCCACCTCCCCGGCCAAGCCCCCTTCCGCGCCAAAACCTGCGCCATCAACCCGCAAGGCATATTACTAGTCGAAGACGAATCCGGCACCATCATCCCGGTAGCAGCCGGCGACGTAGACCCGCTGGAGTGAGCAAAGACTCCCCCTGCCTGTCCCATGATTTGCCCTTCCTCTGCTAACTCACTACAATTGAATCATTCATGGACACCGACACCCAGAACTTAGGCGACTCGGCTACAGTGGGGGAGGACAGCATTGGTCCGTCCGAATCTTCTGCGCCACTCGCGCGCGGAACCGCCGTCTCCCGTTATATTATCGCCGAACTGATCGGGCGGGGTGGTATGGGCGTGGTCTACAAGGCTTTCGATCCTGAGCTCAACCGCACGGTGGCCCTGAAGCTGTTACTGATTGAGCGTAGTTCCAATGATTCTTCCTTGGATTACTCCCGTCACCAGTCCCGCCTCCTGCGCGAGGCCCAGGCACTGGCTCAGCTCTCGCACCCGAACGTAGTGACGGTCTATGACGTCGGCACCCACGGCCCGGCCGTCTTCATGGCCCTGGAGTTCGTCGAGGGCCAGACCTTCGCTGATTATCTAGACGATGGCAGCCATAGCCGCGGCGAGATCCTGGCCATCCTCGCCGCCGCCGGGCGGGGGCTAGTCGCTGCCCACCAGATCGGCATCATCCACCGGGACTTCAAACCGGCCAACATCCTTATCGGCAAGGACGGCCGGGTGCGAGTGATCGATTTCGGCCTGGCTCGCGGGACGGGAGCCGAGGGGCCCGAACGGCCAGCGGCTGAGTCCGACAAGACCGCGGAAAAGATCGCCGGGGCGGATGGGCAAGTCATCGACGAAAAACTCCCGGCCACGGTACGGCTCTCGGAACAGGTCGAGCTATCCACGCGCAGATTGTCAGGGAGCTTGCTCTCCGCGGCACTTACCCAATGGGGAGCCATCGTCGGCACGCCGCACTACATGGCGGCGGAGCAACACTTGGGGCAGGCGGTGGACGAAAAGAGCGATCAGTTCTCTTTCTGCGTAGTGCTATTCGAGGCACTGTACGGAGCGCGTCCCTTTCCGGGCCAGTCGCGGCAGGAGTTACGCAAGAGCATCATCCAGAGGGACATCCGGCGACCGGACCAGGTGGAGGTACCAGCCTGGCTGGACCGAATTGCGGACCGAGGTATGCTGGTGGACCCGGTCGAGCGATATCCCTCAATGGACGCATTACTCAATGACCTGGAAAACGACCCGGCCATCGCCCGGGCGCGGCGCCGGGGAACACAATTGCGCTGGCTGTTGGTGGGCTTGGTGGTGTTGTTTGCCGGGCTGGCGACCTACGGGATCTGGTACGGCACGAACCAGGGGGCTCGTTTGTGCCGGGGCGGGGCAGAAAAGCTGGTCGGCGTTTGGGACCATTCGCTAAAAACAAAAGCCCGCAAGGCCTTCAGCAAAACCGCGCGGCCCTATGCCCAAGACACTTTCGAGCGGGTGGCCAAAGTACTCGACCGCTACACCGAGCAGTGGGTCATCATGCGCCGTGAGGCCTGCGAAGCCACGCACGTCCGGGGCGAACAATCGGGCGAGCTCCTAGATCTTCGCATGCAATGCCTGCGACGACGCTTGAGCGAAACACGGGCCTTGACCACGCTGTTTGCGACCAAGCCCGATGCGGAGTTGGTCGACAATGCGGTACAGGCATCCATGGGCTTGATCCCGCTAAGCCAGTGTGCGGACGAAAGGGCATTGCTGGCCGAGGTGCCCCCACCGGAGAAGCCGGGAGAGAGAAAGCAGGTGGCCGAGATAAGAAATCTTTTGAACCAGGCCGAGGCTCTGGGTGATACCGGGCGAATCCAGGACGGTCTTCTGCTGATACGTGAGGCACTAGTGGCCACAGAGAAGATCGACTACAAACCGATCAAGGCAGAAGCCTGGTATCTAAAGGGTAGCCTGCTAGAAGGAATGGGCAAGTACCCGGCGGCAGAGCAGAGTTTGTGGCAATCAGTGAAGACGGCAGATGCCTCCGGTGATGACAAGCAGAGAGCGATGGCATTGAATGATTTAATATATGTCGTTGGCTACCATCGAGCGCAATTTGACCAAGCGAAAAAAATAATAGAGAGAGCAGGACTGGTGGTTGAGCGCATCAAGAATGAAGGAGAGATCAAGGCAATCTGGCTCAGCAACACCGGAGTGGTGTACGACAGCAATGGCGAGTACGACCTAGCCCTGGAGCACCACCAGAAGGCCCTGGCGATCCGGGAAAAAGCCCAGGGTCCTAACCATCCAGATGTGGCCGCGTCTTGCAACAACATTGGTATTGTGTATCTCGCCAAGGCCGAGTACGACCGGGCGATTGAGCACCACCAGCGGGCTCTGGTGATCTGGGAGAACCTGCTGGGGCCGGAGCATCCCAACGTGGCGGCCTGCCACAACAACATGGGAATAGCGTTCTACCAAAAAGGCGAGAACGACCGAGCGCATCAGCACCACGAAAGAGCCTTGCATATCTTCGAGAAAGTTCTGGGGCCGGACCATCCGACTGCTGCCTACCCACTGAACAACATTGGACTTGTGCTTTTGATGGAAGGGAAGCTCCACCGATCCTTGCGGCACTTCGAGCGGGCATTGACCATCTGGGAAAAAAGCCTGGGGCCAAAACATCCTCTGTTGACCGAACCGTTGCGAGGCATCGGCTGGATCTCTCTCTACCAGAACGACTTGGTCCGGGCCCAGCAACTCTTTGAGCGCGTGCTTTCCATCTGTGGCAGCAACAAATGTCTAGGCGAGGAACAGGAATCTCTTGCCGATGCCCAGTTCGGTCTGGCCACCGTTCTCGATAAAGAGGGCCGCGACCGCAAGCGGGCCCTAAGTCTTGCCCAGAGTGCCTTGACGTTTTTCCAGACCCAGAAATCCATCCCCGGAAAGAAGATGCTGGCCAAAGCCAAGTCCTGGATTAAAGAGCATGGGAGCGAACGCTAGGGCTGAGGATAGACTTCCAACTCGAATCCGTTTTGCCAAGTCCCGAACCATAATTGCTTGCCGTCGCTGACAAAGCGGATGGCACCCCCATAATCGGTGCGCAGAACGCGGGCGCCGGCATGTTCCATGCGGCTCAGCAAATTTCGGTGGGGAAAACCGTAGGAATTGCCCTTGCCGGCCGACACGACGGCAAAGTCGGGGCGCACCTGGTCAAGAAAGTCTGCGGAACTAGCATGTTGGCTGCCATGGTGGCCGACTTTCAGTACTTGGGCGTGGAGATCATCGCCCAGGGCCAACAGTCCGGTTTCGCCGCGCTTCTCTAGATCTCCGGTCAAGAGAAAGGAGTGTTGGCCGCAGTGGATTCGCAAGACGGCCGATAGTTCGTTTTCGTTCATAGCGGGCAGCGGCTCTGGCGGCCACAGAGCATCGACCGCGCAAAGCGATCCGGCCCGCAAAGATTGGCCACGGCGGAGGGTACGTACTTGGGTTCCGGCCCGACGAGCGGCTTGGGCCAGGGCTTGGGTCACGGGGGTCAAATGCAAGGGCTTGGTCACCCACAATTCACGGGGGCGAAACAGCTCGACCAAGGCGGGCAAGCCGCCGGCATGATCCGATTCGGCATGGGTAAGTACTATTTGGTCCAGGCGATGAATGCCTTCATGCCAAAGAAAGGGCGCCACAATGCTGCGGCCGGTATCGAAGCCGCCGGGCCGGGCCATGCCGCCATCGACCAGCATGGTATCGCCACCGGCAAAACGCAGCAGGGTGGAATCGCCTTGGCCAACATCGACAAAGGTCACGGTAATTTCATCGGCCAACAGCGGAGGCAGGCGAACCAGGACCCAAGTCAACACCAGGCCGGCCAGACAGAATGCGGCCAGGATACGCGCCCAGGGCCGGCGCCACTGCAAGGCGGCCGCGGCCAGCAGATACCACAACAACACTTGGATGAAGGTCGGCGCTCCCGAGGCAAACCAGCCCCAGGAAATCGTGCCCATCCACTCGGTAAAACGCACCAGGCCGCTTACCAGAAACAAGCCCAAATCCGTGGTCCATACCGCCCAGCCACAACCCAGCAGAAACAAAAGGGAGGAAGCCAGACCCAGGGGAACAATAAGCCAGGCCGCCAGCGGAACCGCCAGGAAATTGGCCCATAGCCCTATCAAACTAAGTTGGTGAAAATGATAGGCGACCAGGGGCGCGGTGCTCAAGGTGGCAGTGGCCGAAACCAAAAGAAACAAAGCCCCCCGGCGGAGCAACTTCGACCGGGTAGATTCTTGCCCCTCGGTCGGTATCGAAAGCAAAGGCAGCCAATCGCTCAAGCGAGGCACCACGGTAACGATGGCCGCCACAGCCACGAAACTTAGCTGAAAAGAGACCTCGAACATCGATTGAGGCCACAAGCCTAAAATCACCAAGGCGGCCGCGGCCAAAGTCTGAATAGGATCCGACTGCCGACCCAGGACCACGGCCAACAGGAAACTCACAGCCATGATACAAGCACGCAGGGCGGGCAAATGGGCACCAGACAGACCCACATAGAAAAGAGCCAGGGGAATGACGGCCACTGCAGCCACGCGACGCACATCTAAGCGCAGAGATAACCTGCGAATGCGCACTAAAAAAAAGGTCAGTAGGAAATAAGCACCCAATACCACGAAGCCCAGATGCAAACCGGAGATGGCCAGCAGGTGGGAGAGTCCTGCTCGCTGAAAAGCCTCGCGAGTCGAAAACGGAACCATCCCCCGATCGCCGATGGCCAGGGCCTGGAATACTCCCTTTTCGGCAGCACCGCCCTCCTGTGCCCAAAAAAATCGGCGCAGGCTAGAGCGCATGGATGAAAACCATCGTCCCAGCGATGCCGGCGGCTTGCTCTTAGCCACCAACACGTCGGCGCAAGATGCAACCGAACCGGTCCAATGGATGCCCCGACGAAGCAGAAGCAAGTTGAAATCGGTCACGCCCGGATTCTGGCTCGCCCGCGGCTGGTGGATTCTGCCCCGTAGCCACAATCGATCGCCCGGTAGCACTTCCGGACAATCCGCGCCGTCGCGTATCACCACTCGCAACCGGGCCCGGGCCGGCCGCTGGATTTGACCTGCTTCCCGCAACCAGAAAGTATCTAACACCAAGCGACGATTATCGGTCCGCACTTCCCAGCTACTTTGGGCTACGCCGTACACCACCACCTGGTCCTCGACCGCGGGCGCGCCCGGAGAAACCGGCCGTGGGCCACGGGCAAAACCGATGGCCAGAAAAACCAACATCCAACCAAAAAATCGCAGAGGGCCGCCCACCGCCCGCCAGGCCAAGAACAAAAGCAAAACCGTGCCCAGCCCAACCACCGCCCAGGCCGGCGCAACCGGTCCTCGACAAATATCCTGCAGCCAGATGCCCAGCGCCAGCACGCCCGCCAAGGCCAACAACGGCCGCCGCATGGGCAAGCGTTGGGCACCCCCGGGTCGAATTTTGTTTGCCGGCTGCATCAGCATAAATTTATTCAATCCTAAGATTGCTCGCGAAACAACTGCAGATCTGCCGGCGTGTTTAGATTGCGAACCACGCCCGCATCCTCGACCTCAACCTGAATCAACTTCCCCTGCACTTTGGCTTGCGCCATCACCGCCCGGGCCCCTTCATCGGCCAGGGGTGAAGCCAAGGCGGCAAACCAGTCCCGATGAAAACAAATGGGATGCCCCATCTCTTGGCGATAGCAGGCAACGGTCACCGAGCCGGGCTGCATTCGCTTGCGTACCGCGGCCACGGTCTCGGCCAGGATGCTGCCCTGGTCGACCAGGGTCACCAGCAAGGCCTCGGCATCCGGTATTTCGGCCAGAGCACAGCGCAGAGAAGAAATTTGTCCTCGATCCGGTTCCGGATTAACGACCAAGCGCATCCCTTCCAAACTGCATTGGCTTTCAAATTCAACCAAAGGCTCTCTCACCACGGCCAGCACTGGGCGACAGCCACCAGCACGTAGTGCTTGACCCAAGTGATCCAAAAAGGGTTGGTCGCCGTGACGAAGTAGGGCTTTGGCGCGCCCCATGCGGCTCGAAGCACCGGCGGCCAGCACCACGCCGGCAAGCTCGGGGCTCATGACCTTCGTCTCCGCCGCCGCGCCTGGCGTCGCGCCAAGTCTTGCATGTGATCGTAGATTTCGGCCAGGCCTTCGGTCAACAAAGCGCCGACCACGTGGCGACGATAGGAGGCGGTCGAGCGAATATCATCGATGGCCTGGGCGGCCTCGCAACAAGCAGCGGCCGCCTCTTCGATCACGGCCATGGTCAAAACCCGATCGGCCAAGACGCGTTCTGCCGCCGGCACCGAGATGACCGTGGCGGCCACCGCGCCCATGGCCACCCGAGGCTTGGTCAATCGACCATCACCGTGACGATGAGCGCACATGGCCACCGAGGCCTTGGCACAGCACATGCCTCGTCTTTGCCCGGCTTTCTTGAAAAAAGCCACCCGCCGGCCGGTAACTACCGGAATACGAACGGATTCGATTAGCTCATCCGCTGCCCGGGCCGTTCGGCCCGGACCCAAGATAAAAGCAGAGACGGGCAGAAAGCGAATTCCGCGCGGGCTCGCCAGCGCCACCTCGGCGGCCAGGCAAACCAGGGCGGGCAAGCTGTCGGCGGCCGGAGAAGCGTTGGCCAGGTTGCCGCCGATGGTGCCCAGATTGCGGATTTGTACCGAGCCAATGCTGGAGCAAGCCATACTAAGCAATTGCGCTTTTCTCTGAATCAGGGGGTGATCGACAATCTCTTGATGGGTCACTGCCGCCCCGATCCGGATGCGACCTTCGGCATCGAGGGCAATACCCTGCAATTCAGCCACCTGGCTCAGATCGATGAGCAAGCGCGTAGAAGCCAAGGCCGCCGGGCGAGGCAAGATATCGGTACCGCCGGCCATCAGCAAAGTCTCCGATTCTTGCGCAGACAAGATCTCAATCACTTGATCCAGAGCCGGCAATCGAAGGATGCGGAGCATGGCGTTTGGACTCTCAGTTTCCAGAGTTGTTGGCTTTGGCTTCTGCCATCACTTGTTTATTCCGCCAGATCGCTACCAATTCGGCCGCAATGGAAATGGCAATCTCTTCCGGAGTAACCGCCCCGATTTCCAATCCCACCGGCGTACGAACCTTGCCCACCAACTCTTCAGAAAAATCCTTTGCCCGCAGCAAATCCAAGGATTTGGCCGCCTTCTTTTGACTGCCGATCATGCCCACATAAACCGGCTGGTGGGGCAACACCCCTTCTAATACCAGTTGATCCTGGTCATGCCCGCGGGTGACGATCAAGACATGATCTCGCCCCCGGGGCGGATTTGCGGCCAGTTGCTCGGCAAAGGGACGATTGACGATCTCCTCCGCATCGGGAAATCGCTCTGCATTGGCCCACTCGACCCGTTCGTCAACCACACAGATGCGGCAGTCCAGAATATGGAGCACCCGCGCCAGCGCCGCCGCCACGTGTCCACCACCGTAGAGAATGACCCGGCGGGGTGGCTCGATGGGCTCGAGGTAGACGCTCATCTCGCCCCCGCAAGACATGCCCAACTCGTCCAATTTGTAATGAACCGTCCGGGGACCGCGTCCATCGTCCAGGGCGTTGAGGGCATCGGCAATCACGCGGGCTTCGACCACGCCGCCGCCGACCGTGCCCTGGATGCTGCCGTCCGGCATCACCACCATCTTGGCCCCTACCTTGCCGGGTGCCGATCCAACCGAGCGAACCACCAGCGAGAGAACGCCGGGCTCCTCCTCATCGACCAGTCGCTGCAATTCCATCGCGATAACTTTGGTGCCAACTCCTGAAGTAGGATCCATGCTTACCTCCCTTGAGCGCTAGATTTCACAAGCGATCGTTTTTTGGCCGTCTTTCGAATCGCGGCGACGATCTTGGTATAACCGGTGCAACGGCAAAGATTGCCGGCAATGGCTTCTTTGATTTGGGCGGTGTCCGGACGCTGGTAGCGAGACAGCAAATACTCGCCGGCCAGTAACATCCCGGGCGTGCAATACCCGCATTGGATGGCACCTTCGGCCACGAAAGCCTGTTGCAAATCCGAAAGATTGCCATCTTGGGCCACGCCCTCTACGGTCAACAAATCGGCCCCATCGGCGCTGGCACTAAGCACCAGGCAAGACGGAACCAACTTGCCATCCATGATGACCGAGCAGGCGCCGCATTCGCCAATTTTGCAGCCCTGCTTGGTGCCGGTCAAACCGGCCCGATCGCGCAAGGTGCTCACCAACCTTTCGTCCGGCTCCACGGCAAATCGACTACGGCTGCCATTGATGCCCAGCTCGATGTCAACTCTCATGCGGCGACTCCTCCCGGGCCAAGATCACGTCCTCGGCCCGAACCGGCAGGCGAACAAAGCGGATGCCGATAGCATCCTCCAAGGCATTGAGTATGGCCGGCGCCACCCCCACAGTGCAAGTCTCACTAATGCCCTTGGCGCCCAAGGGGCCGGATTTCTCCATAACCTCGATGGGCACGGTATGAATGGCGGTGGGCACGTCCTTGCTGCTGGGCAATATGTAAGTGTCGAAATTGGTGTTCAAAAAACGACCGCGATCCAATAGCACCTCTTCGAACAAAGTGTAGCCAATTCCCTGGGCAATACCGCCCTCGCTCTGGCCTTCGAAACCAAGCGGAGACACGACCCGGCCACCGTCCAGATAAGCCTCGACCGCCTCGACCGAGATCTCTCCGGTCAAGGTGTTGACTTCCACCAGGACCACATGGGTGCCATAACTGTATAGCAAGTGGGGCAGGCCATCGCCCAATTGCCGGTCCTGGGTAGGTACCGTGAAATTCGCCCGCGCTGAAAGATTTTCGCGACCAGTACCTTGGGCGGCCCAGGCAGACCGGCGCTGCTCAAGTTTGGCAATGGCCAGCAAGATAGCGTTGCCTACGGCATAGGTTGTGCGCGAGGCCGTGGTGGCACCAGAATCCGGACAAGTACCGGTGTCTGCGCCCACGATCTCTACCTGTTCGAGCGGCACGCCCAGACGCTCGGCGGTCATTTGAGCATAGGCGGTATAAGCCCCCTGGCCAATCTCGGTAGTGCCCACTTTGACCCGCACCGCTCCGCCAGGCCCCAAAACCACTTCTACCTCGGCCTGATCTTCGATGCCAACGCCCAGGCCCAAACCTTGCATCTGACTGGCTACCCCCACCCCCCGACGAATGAAAGGAGCCAAGGAAGGACTGACATGGGTCCGATCTTTCTTGATGCGCCGCCTTTGCCGGTAGAGCTTGCCGGCGCGGGCAGCGCGGATGGTGGGCTCGGCACCCACGGCGGTCTTCATCTCATAGCCCAGTCCGGCCGCATCTCCCTGGTGCAATACGTTCGCCTGTCGAAAAGCCAGGGGATCGCGCCGCAAGGCCCGGGCCATCAGATCCATCTGAGACTCGATGCCCACGCAAGCCTGGGTACAACCAAAACCGCGAAAGGCTCCGGAAAAACCGTTGTTGGTATAGACCACATGGCCGTCGACCTTGACATGGGGCACCAGATAAGGCCCGGCCGCATGTTCGGCCATCAGGTTGAGCACCGGCCCGCCCAGGGAGGCGTAGGCGCCGGTGTCCGATAGAAATCGGGCCTCGACGGCCATGAGTTTGCCGCTTTTACTGGCCCCGGTCTTGAACCACATGCTGGCTGGATGGCGCTTGGAATGCGCCACTATGGACTCTTCGCGGCTGGCCACCATCTTTGCCGGCCGGCCGGTAACATAGGTCATCAGCGCCAGCTGAATCTGGACCGTGATATCGTCCTTGCCCCCGAAGGCGCCGCCGACCATCTCGGCGCTAACGCGAATCTTCTCCTCTGCCAGGCCCAGCACCGAGGCGATTTGTTTCCGATCGCGGTATATGTATTGACCACACGACTCGACGCACAAAACGTCGTTTTCATCAAAGTAAGAGAGCCCGGCTTCGGTCTCCAAAAAGGCGTGATCCATCATGGGCAGCTGGTAACTTCGTTCTACAATGACCGCGCTCTTTTGAAAACCTACGCTAATATTCCCTTTGTGGAAATGAACTTCATGCAGAATATTGCCACCGGGATGAAGTGCGGGGGTGGCCGGATCCAGGGCCTGCTCCGGGTCGGTCAATAGCGCAAGCGGCTGGTAGTCGACAGCTACCAGGGCCGCGGCTTGGCGAGCAGCCCGCCGCGACTCGGCCCCGACCAGGGCCACCACATCGCCCAGGTAGCGCACGCGATCGGAGCACAGCACGGGCATGTCGTGAAATTGAATGCCGAAAGCATTTTCTCCGGGGACATCTCGGGCCGTGAGCACCCGCACCACGCCGGCTGCCGCTGCCGCCCGCTCTGTGTCGATGGACAAAATACGCGCGTGGGGATGGGCCGCGCGCACCGCCACCACCCAAAGCATGCCTTCACGGCTGCGATCAGAGGGATAAATCGTCTCCCCGGTCACTTTGGCCCGGGCGTCTTTTCGTTCCACCCGTTTTCCCACCACGGTACATTTCATGAGCCAGATACTCCTACCATGCCCAGACAATCGCTGATGGGACAGACGGCGGCACACATTCCGCAACCCACGCAGCGATCATCACGAATGACCGGCCGGCGATCGGCGGCAAAGTCTATGGCCTGATGCCCACCGTCACGGCAGGCAATAACGCAACGGCCGCAACCGATGCACAGCTCCGGATCCACCCGTGATCGCACTTTGTCGAAGGGGCGTAGTTGATCGTGAGAGACAATGCGATCCAGGCTGCGACCTACCAGATCGGCCGGAGAAGACAGGCCCTGCTCCTGCAAATACTCGCCCAGCCCGCTTACCAGATCCTCGACCAAGTCGAAACCAAAGGTCATCACCGCGGTGCAAAACTGAATACTGACCGCGCCCACCGCCATCATTTGCACCGCATCTTTCCAATTGATAGGCCCGCCGGTGCCGGTCACCGGCAATCCACCGGCGCGGGCGGCCAAGGCAATGTTGCGCAAAGTGATGGGAAAGATGGCCGGGCCCGATAGGCCGGCAAAGCTGGAACAGCCGTTGACATCCGGCCAGGGGGCGAAATTCTGCAGGTCAATGCCCATCAAGCTGGGTACGGTGTTCGAAGCACAGATGGCATCGGCTCCACCCTCCCGAACCGCCTGGGCTACTTCGGCAATATTGGCCACTTGCGGGGTTATCTTGATAACCACCGGTGCTCGTTGGGCGGCCGATTTGATCCAGCTGGTCACTTCCCGGACCAGCTCCGGGTTTTGCCCCAGCATTTGCCCGGAGAAACTCCCCTCCCCGCCCAGGGTTCCCTGAGGACAAGAGAAGGAACACTCGATGATGTCCGCGCCGGCCGCTTCCAGCCGCTGCACCAGTTGGTCCCAGTGACTTCGATCCGAGCCCATGATCGAGCCAATCAGCACCCGATCGGGAAACTCTTCTTTCAGGCAGCGGATACGTTTTTCCACCACATCAATGTGATGCTCGCTAATCAAATCGATGTTACCCAGGCCGACCACCCGCCGGCCATACACGGAATATCCCGCCATCATGGGATATTTTAGCTCCACCGGCTCGTCTTCGACGGCGGTGGTTTTAAGCACCGCTCCTGCCCAACCGGCCCGAAAACCGGCCCGCAGCATGTCCAAATCATCGGTGGGCGGGGCCGCAGCCAACAAAAATGGGTTGTTCAGACGCACACCGCAGAAATCTACGGACAGATCAATGGGGGAAATGGGCTCGGCCAGCGCCGGCTCGGTTGCCGTTCCCAAGAATGCGTGCGCCGCCTGGGCCGCGGACTTGCCGCTGGCCACGGCATCGACCACCGTTCGCGGGGACTGGGTCATGTCGCCGGCCACAAATACACCAGCCTGCGCAGCCATATCCGCCTCAAAAGCCCCCTCCTCGAAAACTTCACCAATGGCAACAATGACCTCATCGGCCGGAACTTCGAACACCGAGCCTGGAATCGGCTGGGGTCGGCGGCGGCCGCTTTCATCTTGGTCACCCAGGCGAGTAACCAGACAGCGAAGGCCGCTAACTTTGCCCTCCGCCTCAAGCAAAGCGGTAGGCTGGGCAAAGGTACGCACGAAAACGCCTTGCTCCCGCGCTCGGCGCACTTCTTCGGGCCAAGCCGGCATCTGCTGTTCGCTCCGCCGGTACAAAACCGTCACTTCCTCTGCCCCCGCAGCCGCGGCAAATGCCGCCACATCCATGGCGGTATTGCCACCGCCAATGACCACCACTTTCTTGCCCGGTTGGTAGGCCGTCGAATCGACCTTGGCCCGCAGAACATCAAGGGCCCGGTACACCCCGGGCAAATCTTCGCCGCCCAAAGCCAATCGCACCGGCTTAGACAAACCCACGGCCACCACCAAGGCCCGATAGCGCGAGCGCAAAGCAGTATAGTCCTGGACGTCCTGGCCACAGCGAAACTCCACACCCATGGAACTGAGAGCAGATATTTCAAAATCCACCACATTCAAAGGCAATCGCCAGGAGGGAATGGCGTAGCGCAGCAAACCGCCCGGCTTTTGCTCGCGTTCAAAAACGGTCACTTGATAACCAAGGCGGGCAAGCTCAGCCGCGGCAGCCAAGCCGGCGGGCCCGGCGCCAACCACGGCCACCGGGAGCGAGGCGTTAGGCAGCGATGGCGCCGGCAATCGTCCTGCCGCCATTTCCCAATCGGTGGCAAAACGCTGCAAGGCGCCAATGTCCACTGGCCGATCCATCTGGCTACGAGTACACCCTCTTTGACACTGTCGGTCGGTGGCGCAGACCCGGGCGCAAGACCCCCCCAGTACATTGGCCGCCCGGATAACGCGCGCAGCCCCATGAAAATCGAGGTTACGAATCTTGCGAATAAAACGTCGCACCGGAACCGCCGCGGCACATCCCGGTTCACAGGGCGGATCCTCGCACTGCAAGCATCGCCAAGCCTCATCCAGGACCGCATCCAAACCCAGAGCCGGTTTGGCTTCGTTTGTTTTCATGCTGTCCGTTTTCACTCAGCCCACCTTTGCTGGCATAAGTCAGGCATAACTTCGGCATTTTACACGAGGCTTTGGCGGCAAACAAGCTATGCCCACTGCTTTTCGCGTTGCATTTTGTCGGTTCCGATGAAAGAATATTGTCAACGGTTCCTGAACCGCAACATTGAGAACAAAGAGGTTTTTATGAGTGCCGCCGTAGCCGCCGCAGAGCCATCCATTGATATCATCCAAAATCTGGCAGCCGATTTCCGCCAATTCGTGGCCAACCTGGGACATCCCCAGCTCGGGGATAAGGCCTGGACCCAAGGGGTACAGCGCCGCTGTCATGAACTGAGCGAACGCTTCGATCAATTGCGCGAAACTCTGTCTTCGTTTCGACAGACCAAGGAAAGTACTTTCAACGACCTGCGCAATACCCTGGCCTCCCTGGCCGAGGAGTTGGCCGAAGCCAGCAGCCGGCGAAAAATGAAAGAAATCCAATCGCGGCTGGTGCAGAAATACGAAGATTTCGTAGCCCAGATGAAAACCCTCCACTTCTGGGACACCCACGTCCAACCGCGCTTCCGCTCCTTGCGCTTGCCTCAAGCCAAGCGCAGCATCTTCCACGTTTGCTCCGGCATCGTCGGCGTGATCTTGTATCAATTCATCTTTTCCCGGCAGGCGATCTTGACCATTTTGTTCAGCATGTTGGCGATCCTGCTGGTGCTCGAGGTTTCAAGACGCTTCTCGCCCCGCTTCAACGACTTCCTGGTGTACCGGTTTTTCGGCGCTATCGCGCGCCCCCAGGAACGTTACCAGACCAACTCGGCTTCTTATTACGCATTGGCTCTAACTATCATCGTGTTGCTGACCCCCCAGGAGGCAGCCTGCCTGGCGGTGTTGGTGCTGGCCTTTGGCGATCCCTCCGCTTCGGTAATCGGCCACCGCTTTGGAAAAATTCGGCTCGCCAACGACAAGAGCCTGGAAGGTTCCTTGGGTTTCTTCGCGGCGGCCTGGATCGTCTCCTCTCTGTATTTGCTCCTGGTCGTGGCGACCCTGCCCTGGTACCTCAGCTTAGCCGCGGCGGCCTCGGTCGCCCTGGTAGGCGCCGTCATCGAGCTTTACAGCAACAAACTCGACGACAACTTTACCGTTCCCATCGCCTGTGCCCTGACCGGGTTCCTCTGGTTCTGACCAGATTCTGGAAAACAATATGAGATCTCGCCTTTTGACCCTGCTGCTGACAACCAGCCTGTTAGGGCTATCGGGCTGCAGCCACTCATTGGAACAACGCTCCCTCAAGGTCAACATCCAGAGCGATCCGCCGGGGGCCCTGGTGTACCAGTGGGGCAAAGATGGCAAAACCCAGTTGGGCCGGGCCCCGCTGGCCGTCGATCACGCCTATCGCTTGCAGAAAGTGAGTTTCAACCGCTGGTGGTGGCTTTTGCCCGCGCTATCCGCGGGCGCCTCGGCCGGCGGCGTAACTCTGTTGACCCAGGATGACACCAGTAGCTCCGGTGCCGCTTTTACCAGCGTGGGGTTTTCCGGACTGCTGGCCGGGCTAATGGTCTGCCTCATCGGCGAGTTGCTCGATGGCAGCGAGACCACGGTGGAAGACTCGGTCAAATTCAGCGGCACCATGGTTGGATTCTCGGAATCCTTCTCGGACATACCCATCCATAAAGAAGGTGGCGAAAAACGCGATGTCACCCTGACCCTGCAACCCTTGCCCATGCTACGGCAACGACCCGCCACCTCCAGTCAGACCGCCGCCCCCGCGCAAGTGGTAGCGGTATTCGATATCCAAAACCAGACCTCTCAGTTCGACGCCAAACTCTTATCCCAGCTAAACGATTATCTGGTGTCCCAGCTCTCCCGCAGCGGCCAATTCAGGGTCGTCCCGCGCCAGCAGCTGCAAGCCAGCATGTTGCAGATGAAAAAAGAAAGCTACCGCCATTGTTACGACCAAGCCTGCCAGATTGAAATGGGCCGCGCCGTATCCGCCCAGACCGCCCTGGTGACCAAAATCATGAAACTGAATCCCGGCTGCATGCTCAGCGCCACGCTCTACGACCTGCGCGCAGAGACCACCGAAGCCGGCGCCAACGCCAAATCAGCCTGTACCCTCGAAGGCCTAATGACCGCCGCCAACCAGGTGGTCGCCCAATTGACCACCAAATAA
>JAUVBB010000508.1 GCA_030591445.1 Deltaproteobacteria bacterium
AAGATGAGATTGGCACTTGTTGCGGGTTGGCTGTTGCTCGGGCTTATGGGCGCCGCCTGTGGCGGAGACGACACGGGCGAACAGATCGATGCCGCCACCTATTTGGCGATGAGCGAAGGCGCACAGTGGCTCTACGACGTCGATATTGGTACCGGGGTTAGCCAGGAAGGCAAAATGGAAGTGGTGGCCCTAGACCCGGTCTATGTCGATGGGGTCAACGCCTATCAAGTAGAGTTACGGCAAAACGCCAACTTGCTGGTCACCCGTTGGCTGCAAGTCACCGACCAGGCTCTGTTCTTACTCGGCGAATCGGTCAATGCCCAAGGCAGTTTTCAAGAGAGTACTTTCGCCACCGCGGTCAAGTGGATACCAGTACCCCTGGAAGACGCCGCCGGCCGTCCGGTTTTGAGCTGGACCACCGACACCGAGGTGTTGCAAGGCGGAACCGAGACCCATCGTCTCGATAACCAAGGCCGGCAAGAACTGTACCTACCGGCCGGCACGTTCTCCGCTTTCCATCTGGTTCATACCCGCACCCTGAATCAAAACCAGTCGAGCTCACTGGCTCTCTACTTTTCTCCCCGAGACGGATTTGTCCAATTCGAATATCCCGCCGGCACCGTCTGGAAACTGCGCTCTGGTTCTTAAGGGTCGGGCAACACGTCCAAGAGCAGTTGCTTTAGGACCTCTAGTCGGAAGGGCTTCTGCATGAAATTGGAGAAATGGTGGCGAGAGAATCGTTGCTTCATTTCTTGTTTATTGTAACCGCTGGTGAGCAAAAACGGGATTTGAGGGCGGATTCTTCTCAATTCCAAAAAGCACTGTTCGCCATCCATCCGCGGCATGGACAAGTCGCAAATCACGCCGGCAAATCGGTCAGGGTCTTTCAGGAAGATATCCACGGCCTCCATGCCGTCAACAGCCTCGACTACATCGTAGTCTAAGCGCTGGAGCATGCGTCTGGCGATGGAGAGCACTGATTTCTCGTCGTCTACCAGCAATATTGTGCCCAAGATTGGGCGAGCAGGGATGGCTTGGTCTGATTGGGCCTCGGCCGCTTCCGGCGCAGGGGCCAGCGGTAGCAAGACGCGGAAAGTGGTGCCCTGACCGAGCTTGCTGTCGAGAAAGATGCCGCCATCATGGCCGCGCACAATCCCTTGAACAGCGGCCAAGCCCAAGCCGCGGCCAATGAATTTGGTAGAGTAAAACGGGTCGAATATTCTGGCCCGAGTATAATCATCCATGCCGCTGCCGTTGTCGACTACCTCGAAATAAGCATAGTCGCCCGGTGCGGAGGGATGCATTTGATTGGCGGTTTCAGACCGGGATGCTTCATCGAGACTAAGCTGTCCGGTACGCAAAGTGATCGATCCGTTCTGATCGCCTATGGCCTCCGAGGCGTTGGTAATCAAACTCAACAACACCTGACGGATTTGACTCGCATCCGCCATTACAGCCGGCACGGAGGAGTCGATTTGGTACTTGAGCTCGATTCTTTTAGCGATGGACTCTTTGAAGTTGAGGGAATTCTGATCGATAAGCTCTGTCAAATTCATGGACGCGATGCTGAGTTGGCCTCTGCCTGAATATTCCAGCATCTTTTTGACCAGCTCGGCGGATCGCAGGGCGGCCTCATTGATCTCCTGCACACTTTCCATCAATTGAGGCTGACCCTTCAGATCCATCATGGCCAACTCGGCATTGCCTAGAATCACCGCCAGCAGGTTGTTAAAGTCGTGGGCGATGCCACCGGCCAAAATGCCCAGACTCTCCTGTTTTTGCACCTGCTGGATCTTGTTTTCCAAGGCCAGCCGATCTTGCTCCAATTTCTTTCTTTCCGTGATGTCGCGGGCAATGCCCTGGATTGCGTAGGGCTCACCATTACGGTACACAACCGAGCTGAGGGTCTCCACGCATTTGATTTCGCCCTTTTTACTCCGAAGGCAGAATTCGGTGGTTTTTTCTTGGAAGCCTTTTTCCAAAATTTGCTGAAGAACCTGCATTGCCATTTCTAGGTCTTGGTCGTTCACCAAGGATTGAAAATTTAGCGCAGTAATCTCTGCCTTTTCATAATCCAGGAGACGCAAGGCGGCCTCGTTGGCGTCTAAGAAATTTCCGGTTAGATCATGTAGAAAAACGCAATCGGAGGATCGGTCAAATAGGGCCCGATAACGCTCTTCGCTCTCTTTCAACTCAGCTTCTGCTCGTTTTTGATTGGTGATGTCGAGGGCCGTGAAGGTAACTCCGATCGAAAAATCGTTCGGATCGAGAGGAGTGGATCTGAGTAGGATGTTGATGATGGAGCCGTCTTTATGGGCCCAACGGGTTTCCACCGTTCCAGTGCCCTTCTTCCTGATCTGTTCGTATTTTTGCTGGCCGACATAATCGAAGTCTTCTTGGCTGGGGTAAAAGATACGGGCGCTCTGGCCAATCAGTTCTTCACTGGCGTAGCCAATCATTTGGCAAATGCGGTCGTTGACCTCGATCAATTTTCTGTCTTGCACCAGGCCGATGCCGACGGAGGCGGCCAGAAAAATACTTTGCAGGCGGGCCTCTTGTTGGCGGGCTTTCTCTTCGACCAGTTTCTGTTTGGTGATGTCTTGGCAATAGGCGGTGAATGTTCCGTTGCCAGATGCTACGGCGTTGACGGTCATCCAGAAAAAGGTGCCGTCCTTTTTCTTTGCCCTGGTTTGGACATTTGCCTTGCCCGTTTTTAGTAGTTGTCCAAAACCAGGAAGATCTTTGGGTGAGACGGAAGCCTTGTCTATTAAATCCGTGATCGATTTCTGGGTTAGCTCTGCCAGTGAGTAGCCGGTTAATTCACAGGCGGCGGGGTTGGCGTCGATATAGCGGCCAGAGGCGTCGACTAAAAAGATACCGATGGGTGCTTCAGCAAAATAGGAAAAAGTTTTTGGGTTCATCGTTCCCCCTATTTTGCGAGTATATTCTAAAGGATTTTTTCCACCAGCAGATTCTTACTTTTGCTTAGCGAACCTAAGCGGGCCAGTTCGCGTGAGATTTGGCAAGTGCCGGGCTCGGCCGTGGCCGCGGCGAGGGTGGCGGGGGCGGAGCGAAGGCCGCCTAGCCAGCGTCGGCTGTCGCGGACGTGGACCAGATCGCCGGGGCGGGCGGACAGGGCGGAGAGGGCGGCGGCATCTACTGCAATTGTGTTCTGGTCTTGCTTTGACTCAGTATCCACCAGCACGGTTGCCAGTTTAATGGTTTTGCCGGGGCTTAGGTTGGGTTCGCTGCCTTTGAAATAGCGCATGGCATCGCGGATGGTGTCCCAGGTCAGGCCCTTGATCTGTTGTTGCTCGCTGGGGCGGGTAAAGAGTGAGACCACGATGCCGATGGCGGCTGAAACCGAGAAGGCATAAAGTGCCCGGATGTAGGTGTAGGCCTTGATGCCGGACTGGGTGGTGTCGCTTTCGGCCCACATGGGGGTGCCGTGGGCAAAGGGGGTGATTAACTGGGGCCAGACAAAACTCAGGCCCACGGCCAGAGCGCCGCCTATCATGGTCCAGAGGGCGGCTTTGGCGGTGAAGCGGTTCCAGAACACGCCCAGCAACAAGGCGACCGCCATGGGTGGCGTGACCGCGGCGGTGAAAGTGGCGTGGGCGACATAGATAGACTCGAACATGTTGAAGACCGGAACCATCATGAGGCCGACGGCGGCGGTGCCTATCGCCACCCAGCGGGCTACTGCCAGGTAGTGACCATCACTGCGGTCAGGCCGAAGATAAGGACGATAGATGTCATTGACCACCACTGCGCTGACGGCATTGATCAAGGTATCGGCGGTGGACATCAACGCCGCGGTCAGGGCCGCCAGCACCAGGCCAAATACGCCCGGTTGGCACAAGGCGTTGGCCACCACCACGAAGATGTCGTCGAGATGGGCAGGCGCTTCGATGAGACCGACCATGGCCATGGCCTTGCCAATCCAGCCGGCATTGGAAACCGCCACGGCGGCCAGCGGCATTAGCACCAGCAAGATAAAAATCATGGCCTTGCGTCCTTCCTTCACCGAGCGAGCGGAGAGAAAGCGCATGATCAGGCCCTGGTTCAGGAAGTAGAAGGCGATGCCATTGCCAAAAGCGTCTTGCCAAAAGACGCCCACCGAATTGAAATCGGCCGGTCGGTTGAAGTCGGCAAAGGGCATACGATGGCCGGGTGGTAACAGTTCCCAAAAATTGCTGGCCCCGGTGACAATGCCCTCCCCGTTGCCCAAGGCTTGAAAACCCAGAAACAGGAGCACAAAACCGGCCACCAACAACAAGACGCCCTGGAGCAAGTCGGTCATGATAACCGAAGTTTGGCCGCCGGCCATTACGTACAGCCCGGTCACCACTGCCACCACCGCGGCGGCGCCGAAGACCGGCCAGCCCAGTAGCACGTGCAGGCACTTGCCCAAGGTGAGCAAGTTGATGCCGATGTAACCCAGCATGTAGGCCAGCAAAATGAAAGTGGCGGCATTGCGTGCCCGCCGGTCGAAACGGCGCTGGAAGTACTCTGGAATGGAACTGATACGCATGAAGTAGATGATTGGCAGCCAGCCGAACATCCACAGC
>JAUVBB010000598.1 GCA_030591445.1 Deltaproteobacteria bacterium
CCACCATCCACCAGGTTGGGCGCACCGCGGATGCCCACCACCCCGCCCCAGCTCCGCTTGCCCACCAGCTTGCCCAAACCAAAACGGCGGAAGAAGTGCGGAAAAATATCCCCGTCGGAGGCAGACCATTCATTGAGCAGACAAACCTTGGGCCCAGGGTGTACGGCCCGGGGATATTTTTCCGCACTTCTTCCGCCGTTTTTGTTTGGGCAAGCTGGTGGGCAAGCGGAGCTGGGGCGGGGTGGTGGGCATCCGCGGTGCGCCCAACCTGGTGGATGGTGGCTACATCTTTTTGCCCGAGTTCGGTTTTTACGATCTCGACAGCACTTGGATGATCGAGAATCGGGGCGTGGAGCCCGATATCGAGATAGAGAACCAGCCGGCCGATGTACTCAAAGGCAAAGACGCCCAACTGGATTATGGCATTGAAATGATGCTTCGCGACCTGGCCAAAAAGACCTATCCCTTACCGCCGCGGCCCGCCGACCCCACCGATCGCTAAGGCTGCAATTGCGTGGGTGTTACCGGTTCCTGCAGCAAACCGAAGAAAGCTTGGATGGGCTGCGTTTGTTGGTCCAGATAGCTTTGCACCAGATCTTCGCCGGCGGTGTAGTTGAAGATATAGGATCGGTAGGTGCGAATGAAGGCCAATGATTTACGCGCCCGCTTTTCGCTGTACATGCCGTAGCGCATCAGAAAATCGACTACCTCTTCTTCGCCCTGGGCTTGGTCGAGCAGCATGCGGGCCGCGTGGGCCGAAGCGTAGCGCATGGGGCGCAGGGCTTCTTCCACCTGCAGGTAGTGGTCGAGGTCTTGGTCGCCCAGGCCGGCGGCCGGGGCCAGGGTCTCGGTCAAAAAGGCCAGCAATTGCTCACGGGGATAAACCACGGCGATACCGGCATTGGCGGTGCCTTCCGCGATCAAGGACTGGGGAGAGTACAGGGGATAGATGGTATGTTCCCGCCATTGCCGGGCGCGCACCAGACGATCTTCCAGCAGCACGTTAAAGGTATGGTGTCCTGGGTAGCCCTCATGGACGACGGTGCGTAATAAGGGCAGCATTTCCTTGGGCAGATCGGTGTTGATCTGGATGAGACTTTGCAAATGGCCTTGGTACCAATTGTAGCCACCCCAGGATTTGTCGGTGACCAGTTCATGGCGAAAGTTCTCGCCCGCGGGCAGGGAGCAAAGCGCGCGGGTGCGCCGGCGGGAATCGGTCAAGATGAGGGCAAATACGTGGTCGAGCTTGGCCAAGGGAATGACAAAACGCTGCCGGTATTTGCGCACCCGGCTGGGCAGATCGCCCGGTCC
This sequence comes from Deltaproteobacteria bacterium, assembly GCA_030591445.1. Lineage (GTDB taxonomy): Bacteria > Myxococcota > B64-G9 > B64-G9 > B64-G9 > JAUVBB01. The sequence goes on from JAUVBB010000598.1 coordinate 1,312, forward strand.
CGGTAACAGGGCTTCGACTTTTTGCCGGGCTTTTTTGAAGAAGGCCAGATCTTTTGCCACCGGGGCGATGTCATAAAGCAGGCGGGCTTCCTGGTCCAGACTCATGTTTTCACCGGCCAGGCGTCTTAGGAAGGCCTCGACGGCGATGACCTGTTTGCGCAAGAAGTCGCGGCGCGGGGATGGCGCCGCCTGATCCAAGTCCGCCAGCAGTCGCAGGGAGCGACTACCCAAATCAGCGATGGCGATGGCCGGGCCCTGGGCCGCTGCCTGGCGCCACTCGGCCGGGCCATAGTAAGAGTCAACGTAGTTACCGTCGTGCCGGCCCACCGCCAGCACCAGTTTGATATAGGATTCGGCCACCGCGTTGAGATTGCTCGGATCACGGGGCGGGGTCGGGGTTGGTAAAGATGCGCAGCCGGCAGTGGCCAAGAGCAGCCAGACCGCGAGGCAGGGACAAAAGGCGGTAAGTGTGGGCATGATTCCTCCTGTTTCTCTCTTAGCAGATTTCACCGCTGGGATCGATACGATTTGACGGCCGCTAATGCTCGGATCCATACTGAAGCGGAAGGGGGTGCCGTTTTGAAAAGTGACCAACAGAGCTATGAACAATTGCAGGCACAGTTGTTCCAAGCGCAGAAGATGGAAGCAGTGGGCCGATTGGCCGGCGGAGTGGCCCATGATTTTAACAATCTGCTGACGGTCATCATGAGCGCCGGCGAGATCATGACCCGGCGCTTGCACGAGAAGGATCCACTGCGGCGGCACGTGGCCCAAATTCAAAAAGCGGCCAGTCGAGCCGAGTCGCTTACCCGCCAACTACTGGCCTTTAGCCGCCGTCAGATCATGAAGGTGGAAGTTGTCGACCTGGGGGCCGTGGCCGAAGGATTGATTCCGATGTTGCGGCGGCTGCTCGGCGAGAAATATGAAATCAGTCAAGATTTGGCCGCTAGCGACTGGCGGGTGATGGCGGACAAGGGGCAAATCGAGCAAGTGCTGATGAACCTGGCGGTCAATGCCCAGGATGCCATGCCCGATGGCGGTAAACTCAACATTGAGACCGCCGAAGTGAACTTGGACGAATCGATTGCCAGTACCCAGCCCGATGCTAAGTCGGGACCGCACGTCATGTTGGCGGTTAGCGACAATGGCGTGGGCATGGCGGAGGAGATTCGCGCCCAGATTTTCGAACCCTTTTTTACCACCAAACCGCGGGGCAAGGGAACCGGGCTCGGCCTGTCCACCGTCTACGGTATCGTCAAGCAGAGTGGGGGCTGCATCTTTGTCACCAGCGTTCCTGGCCAGGGCGCCTCGTTCAAAATCTACTTGCCCCGGGTAGAGGCCAAAGATGCGCCAAGACCCGCGGTTGACGCCGAGGTCGATGGCCGGCCGTCG
>JAUVBB010000146.1 GCA_030591445.1 Deltaproteobacteria bacterium
CGTTGGCATCCGCATAAACCGCCCAAGCCGGCCATGCCGAGCCCGAACCCAGCCCGGTACTACGTAGCAAACTGTCAGTAAGGTCGGTATGGCTAGCCTCGGTACACTCCGCCGGCTCGATTACTCTTTCCGCGCCCCGAGACAGCAAAGCAAACAAAGTGACCCCAAAGGCCTCCCCCTCGCTCTCGATCTGGGCCAATTCACTCAAAGCCGACAGCGTGGCCTTGAAATTCGGGAGTCCCAATAAACTCTCGCCAAAGGCCAGAATATCCCCACCCTGCAGCACCGTCCGCCCCTGCACTGCCTGCAATATCAAGCCCAGCACCTCCCGCTGAGGGTCGAGCTGGTCATCGATCAAACGCTCCAGCACGCGCGCCAAGCTATCGGTAAATTCCGGCAAACTCCCATCATCCACCAGCGGCAGCAAATCGCCCCCAATCGCCGGTGTCAGTCCGCGGGCCGTGTCCAAAGAAAGAACCTGATCAAAGGCCGCTACAAAGTCCCCGCGCCACCTTTCCAACACCAGCAATCGCTCGTCGGCACAATCCTGGCTACGGGCCAGATTGTCCCGCACCATCAGGTATACCGCTTCCCCCAACGAAACCCGTTCCGGCGCCTCGGTCCATTCCACCGAAGGCGGTTGACACGCCGCGGCAAACATCAGCCAAGTCACTGCCGACAAAAGTCGCCATCGCCATCCTGTTTGCCCCAAAAAGCTGACGCGTCTAGCTCGCAGCAAAAGACCCTCCACTCACAAACCCATGAATATTATGTCATTATAGCGTGAAGGTAAAGGGGGCAAGGTGATGGGCTTGATCAAGGTGGTAGTTACTACTGGCGGGGTGTGAGTAGAAAACTCCCTTGGACGATGCTTGCTTTCTGGGGCGTTTCGCTGCCGAAGTAGCTTTCCATTATCGCCCCGGTGATATTTCCTTTGATGGTACCGTTATTTTGCACTTGCCCGGAGAGATGTTGCGACACGCCTTCGCGGTATTCGGCGCCCTCGAGTAACTGGCCTTCCATATTAATCCATTTTCCGCTAACCGTGCCGGTGGCCTGCATGCCGTTGATGCTTAGTTGACTATCCTCTTGCCCAATGGTGAAAACATCGACGAAATCATTTTCGATGTAGTAGCCATCGCTCTCAGCCAAATAGCTGGCGCTCAGATCGTAAGAACCTTCGATTTTGGCTGGCAGCAAATGTGTCCAACTCCACTGGGCCGCCAAAAATGAAACCTGGATCTGACTCGTTCCAAAGCTAGTCTCTTCTTGCCACATGGATATGGCCTTTACCCCAAACTGCATTTCATTGGCTAGGTTAGATTTGAACACAGACCATACTTCTGGGTCTCTCCGCGGATCAAATACCAACTCACCATCTAAATACTCCGCGTCATAGCTGGCGAAAAGAATATGTTTTCCCATGGAGAGAATCCCCTCAGCATGATTAACGTGTTGCAGAGGGGTCCAGCTAATCGTGAGGGCTTCGTCGTAATCGGACGAATCCAACATTTCTTTTGACCACTCGGCGAGCGGAGGAGATAGATGTAGGCCAATAAAATCACGCAGTTGCTCAGGCACGACAACTCTGAATGACCCTCTGCCGTGGCGCTTGTGCACTAAATTCAAGTCGAGTTCATCTCCGGCCGCAAAGGTGTTATTGACATCCTCTATCCGGTAAACAAAAGGATCCTGAGTAGAGGGTTGGTAGAGGGCTGGTTGGCCATGCAAACTTGCAGAAAAATCAGTGGCAGAATCGATATCATACACTTTGAAGTTTGTTTGCCATGCATCGACATTCACGATCACTGCATGTTGATTTTCAACCTGTTTTTCTCCACAACCTAATAAGCCCACTGAGAATTGGATCAAGACCGCCAAAGCATATTTCATACCATTCTCCCAAGTCAGGATAGATGCACTCGGATGCCGAACAATTTAGAGTAGTTTCTTACACTCAGGTCTGCTCTAGTCAAGTACAAATCAAAATGGAGAGGCTGGTGCTGCCGGTGGTACTGGTCAACCGACTTTCATCAGAGTCGGCTGATGGTTTCTAGGGAGCAGAAAACGAGCAAGTACAGAAGGCGTGGGAAAAACTCATCGATCCACCACAACTGCCGCCAACATAATCTTCCCACATTTCATCCGAGCAATCCCATGGGGCACTTCCTTCTACACAAGCCGAAGCGGAGTCCTGGTAGTGATAACAGCCGATCTCAGATGAGCCATTACACGACACCAATTCGTTATTGGCGCAGGGGGCGCTAAAAATGTTTAAGCATGCTCCATCGCAGGTTGCATAAAATGTATCGAAACGAACTACGGCATCACAAAGACTGTTGTTACAGTCACCTGCGTCTCCTCCATGTGATTGGGAAAGGGCCAGGCAGGAGTTGCCGCAAGCGCCACAGTTTTCATCATCGTAATCGATCGAAGTACATTTGCTATTGCACACAATTTGACTGGTGTTGTTGCAAACGATTTGTCCATTTTCACAATGAGAAACGGGAATCACGGGATGGTTGCAACTCCCACAGTGGTTATTGTCAGAATCCAGGTCGACACACAGATTTTCGCAAATGTCCGGGTCTACTCCCGGGCACTGGGACTGCCCGTCCACACAGAGCGCGTTGGAAGGTGATACGGGCTGGTTACAGCCACCACAATGTTCTTCATTGGTTTTGAAGTCATGACATTCGGCGTCACAGATTCCCAGGGTCGCCTCAACGCACTTGAGGGTAATCTCAAGGGTTTTACTGACCTCATGACCCGCCTGGTCGTAGAACACAGCTCGCAGGTTTATGCTGGTTCCTCCCGATGGTCCATTGATCGGGGACACGGCATCGATTTCGCTCCAGATCAAAGTAGCCGAGTAGGCACCTTCGGCCGCCGAAGTGGCAAAGGTCTTATAGGTCGCGCTTCGATCGTCGGTCTGGAGTTGACCCCCAATCACGTCGTCCACCCCATCGGGATCCGACACCACCGCGGAAACCACCAGTTGACCGCTTTCATCGAGAATCGGGTTGTTGGTTGACAAACTAATGATAATGGGAGCATCGGCGGCACAGGCCGTCTTGCAAATATCGCCATCGCAGCCGCAATCACAGTCTTTCACCTTGTCATTCTTCGCTCCGCAATTGTCTAGCCACCACTCCGCGCCGCCTTCACAAACGACCTGATCATGAAGAATATCGGCCACGCAACTCACACATACACCCTCGGTATTGCAGCTTCCGGTTTGGCAAGAACCACAGGAGTCCCCACAGCCGTTGGGCACGGGACCACAAACGCGGCTGCCACAATCCGGCTCACAATCTTCACAAAGGCCCATTGTGTCGTTGCAGAGTTGGTTGCCGCTACATCCGGGACCGCACTCGCCGCCGCAGCTGTTGGGTCCACACTGTTTTCCATCACACTGAGGGAGACAATCGCATGGCTCTTTGCAGCCGTCATAATCGATGTTGCAACCACAGACGCAGTCGTCTGCCTTGTTGCCCTCAACACCGCAAGAATCCACCCAGTAAACCGCTGCATCGCGGCACAAGGTGTGGTGATTGGGGGTACACTCGTTTTGCATGCAAGAAGAGAACAGCAAGGAAAATGCCGACATCACGAAAAGTATCCGTTTCATCTATTTTCTCCAAAAGTTGTTGTTATCATACGGTAGAAAACGCTCAATTCGAGAAATTTAGGAGAAAAAGGGTGTAGAGAAACGAAGTATTTAGGCTTGGGCCTGCTTTATTTTCTTCTTTTTGAGGTCTTTTTCTCCCAATCCATGGGCATGGGCTTTTCCGATCATGATAATGTCTTTGGGATTCAAGCCAATGAGTCCGGCGCAGTAGGCATCGATAGCCACTGGATCGGCTCCGGCCACTACTTTGTTTAGTTTGCTGATTTTTCCTGGGCCGGCGGGGCCGTTGGTTAGTAGAACTTCACTGGCGTCAACTACGCAGAGAACTGGCTTTTTGAGCGTGTTCAAGTCGGCGATACATTGGGAGAGGAATTCTACGTCACCGTAATCCTCGGTGGCGCCTGAGCCCTTGTGGAAAAATTGGTTGCTACCGTTGCTGTTGGCGCCCATTAGGTTTTTTAGCGCGCAGGTCATGTTGGTGCCGGTGTGATTTTTGATGATGGGCAGATTGATATAGGCATCGCAGTCGAAGAGATCCTTGACGATTTTTACTTTCTTCAGGGATTTTCCTTTGGGGATTTGTTTTTCAATAAAGTTCTGAGAACATTTTATGACGGTATCGATTTTCTTTTGATGTGTTTTGCCCAAGGGAGTTTTTTGCCAGTAATCTTTGGCCGGGTCTTGCAAAAAGTGGATTTCTTTGGCGCCGGCTTCCATGCACATCAGTATGACTGCCAGGGTAATGTCCGGATGGGTGTAGCTGCCCGGGTTTTTCCACCAAGACGGCGAGTTGGCGAGCAGACCAATTGAACCATTGGCCGGGATGAATTTCTTCATCCCACCCAGTAGGGAAAGGGCCTTTTGGGTGTTCTTAAACCGATCGGACCCTTTTACGTCAACGATGTCATAAGCAGGGGTTTTTTGCGCCGCGTGGGCCAGCGTGCCGGTTCCGGTTTTGCCAATGAGGACCGCGGTTGCAATCGCGGCGCCAGACTTCAGAAAATTTCGTCGATCGGTTTCTTTGGCCATTTATTTCTCCTTAAACTCGTTTTTGAGCTTGGCGAAAGCCGCCGGCAAATGGGGCTGGTTTGGTTCTGCCTGAAAAATAAAAATGGTATTTCCGATGGATTTAGTGGAAGAGGGTTTGTTGTCTTGTATTAAAACGCAAATCTGAAAACCCTTATACTTAGCAATGATGGCTTCTTTGGTGCGCGGTAAATTCGGAGAGAGCTTACAGGTATTGCCTAGGGCTAGATTGCCTTTTACATATTTTATCTCGACTGGCTTTTCGAGATGGCGGGAGGCCTGGGTGAAGCGTTTTACTAAATGGGGAAGCTCCGCCTTTTGGTCGATTCCTTTGACCAGTGATTTGGCGGCTTGCACCAGTGTTGGCTGAATTTCCTTCTTAACTACTAATCCGGTCACAGTAATGGCGTAGTTGCCTTGCCAAAGATTGAGATAATAGTCGCTGAGTTTGGCCGCGCCGCCGATTTTCAACGCTTGCGCTTTCTGGTTGGTCTTGAAGGTGTAGACTCCGTAGGCGGCATCCGACGATAGCATTTCATATATCTCAATGGTAAATGGCCTATCTTTATTGTCTTTACAACTGACAAAAACGGCCTGTCGAAAACCGTACTCGTGATAAATCTCCGCGCCGCCATTGATGAGCTTGAACAGGCCGGTACCCTGGGCGTATTCGGGATCCTGAAGGTCACACCACATTTTTGATTTTGAAAATTCGGTAAGGATCTTCTGAAAATTTGCAGGAATCGTATCCGCGCGCACCCCGGATACGCTCAGCATCAGACACAAGGAAAGTAATGTCAGTAAGCTAGCAGCCATCTCGCACGGCGGAGCGTATCAGGATCGGGCATTTTGTACAAGGGGCGGTAAATCTGCCTTCGGTGGGCGCTATCCGGTTTCGTTGACCTGCTTCCTCGGCTAATATGCCGGAGAGGAGTTCGAACCATGAGTCGTGAGCGCTTTGAGGGATGTTTGCTGGGGTTGGCGTTGGGGGACGCGCTGGGTGCGCCTTTAGAAGGGGGGCCCATAGAGCGCTTGGCCTGGTGGTTGATCGGTATCGGTACCGGCAAGAAGGGCGAGTTGCGATGGAGTGACGATACCCAAATGTCGTTGGATATCGCGGAGTCTTTGGTGGCCAAGGGCGGTCTGGATGCCGATGACCTGGCCATACGATTTGCGACTAGTTACCGCTGGAGCCGAGGTTATGGACCGGGGGCGGCCAAGTTGTTGAAGAAAATCGCGCGCGGGGCAAATTGGCGGCAGGCGAACCGCTCGGTCTACGCCGATGGCTCGTACGGAAACGGCGGGTCGATGCGGGCGCCGCCAACGGAGTTTCGCGCTTGCCTTCGAAACAACTTTCAAAAATCGAGCAAGGTGATAGGCTAGTCGCCGTAGCTGGATCACTGTACGACAGAGCCACTAGTCTGCAGAAGCGAGCACCAAGGGAGTAGGCTTGCATGACCTACAACTTCGATCCAGATCGTTATACGCCACGGTTATTTCTCCGGCGACGATCCCTACTCGAGGTGAAAATACATGAACAAATTTAGACTTTTGAGGCTTGTGATGTTCATCGTGGGGGGTGCGGTCCTCTGTTGCGTCAGTGTCAGTAATGCTCGATCGGGCGATTCGAAAGTCACCGGTAATGGCAAATTTGCGGTGATTGTGGCTGATTCGGCCAACGGTCCCGAGAAGACAGCCGCGGAGATCGGGAAGCCAGATTGGCGTTTCTACAACTACGCCAAGCACCTGTGGCTTCGCGCTGAGCGCGAGCAGGATCGGTACCTGGTCACCAAGAGTTGGGAAACTGCCGCGGAGGCGTTCGACCGGGTTGTTGTTGCCGGCAAGCTGCCCGCCAAGGAGATCAAGGAGGCCACCAGCGCTTCGGTTTTAGCCAGGAAGCTTGCGTTGTTAGTGTCCGTACGGTCTATTGCGGGCAATGATGCCCTGCCGATACCGGGGGGTGAGCTGGAAATGGTCGCCGCCTTTGAACGCTATCTGGAAACAGTGACCAAGCCCGTCGATCCCGAGCGAGTGATGGTTCACTTTATACAGGCACGCATCTACTGGAACTTCGGTCACTTCGAAAAGGCCGTTACCATCCTTGAGGGTATCGTCGAGCATCATCGAAGCCACGAAACCGCAGAAAAAGCAGTCTACTTGCTGCTCGACTCGCTCAAACTGAAGAAGAAGTTCAAGCGCATACTCCACTGGGTCGACGAGCTTCGTGCCGACAAAGACTTTCTACAGGACCGCAAAGAACTTTCCGACCTCCTCAATTTACTCAAGTATCAGATCGAAGGTAACCAAGGGTCGCTTTCAGTGATTCATGAGAAATAAGTCAGTATTTGTAGGCAAAGACATTATTTCTAAGTTATCGTCGTTTTTCCGCCACCCGAAATGCCCGCTTCATTCGTTCTTGCTCAGATCTTGAAATACCGTGTGCTTGGGCCAAGTCCGGCCAGCGATGCACTGCCGTGATTACTTCGTTGCTGATCTCCTTTGCCCGCGTTTGACTCAGCCGGAAAAAGGGCGCGACTTCCATGAGCAGTTCCAGGTCCTGGGCGTTGTCGGTCTCGGAGATGTTGAGCTTTAGGCCTTCGCTGTTGGGATTGGGGTTCATATCGTAGGCCGGCGCGAGCGACCAGCCGTTTGGATGAAGCAGAAAGCCATGGTTGCGGAGGTGGTCGTCGGTGTTGGAGACGCAAACGAAGAATGCGATCCGTCGCCAGAGCTGCTCCAGGTCTGGGCTCGTGTTTGCGCCCAAGCGAATGAGGAAGTCGACCAACTCTAGGTAGCTTGCGCCATCCGCGGCGTCGTCACCATCTTGCCGTTCCAAGAGCGTCATCGCCGAGGCGAAGTGAAGCCGGGCCCCTCGAGCTGTGCGGTCGAAGCGTTGGCTAAGGAAGGTGTGATGGTTACGGCCAAAGATTCGGACTTTCACCGCGGGGGTGATGATCCCAGCTTGGCCGGCCAACTGGTTGACTACGTTTTCCCAGGCACCGGTGTCGGCTTCATCCTTGCGGCTGGGAAACTTGGCAATCCACAGATGTCCGCGCTCGTCAAGCACGCTAGCCTTGGGACGTGCTCCGCCCAGTGAGCCGCCGGGCGCGATCAACATTCTCAGCCACTTGCTATATTCGGGATCTTGATCGGCGTCATCTCGTTCGAGCTGCAGGCTCGCGTGCTCGAGTTCTTGGAGCGATGTCCACGGCGGTGTGGCCAGCTCTACGTTGTCATCCAAGAAGGGGCCGTCGGTACGGAACCGAAGCGCGCCCATGCGGTGACCATCGTGCACGCCGAGCAGGTAGTCCGACTCGAGGAGGCGGCGCTCTGGTCGACGCTCGGTTCGGGCCAGCTGGGCTTCCCTACGGCGCATCAAAACCCGGCCCCATCGATCAGGACACGAGTCTAGAAAGACACCAAAGTTCTCCCTTCCGGCTGATGGATACTGAGGCCCGGTATATAGCCCCAGCGTTGGATCAAGCTGCTGACGCTGTGGCTTTTTGAGCCAGGTTCGATCGTACTCGAACGAAAAGATTTCTATGCCACGAGACACTGTCGCGAAAAGGCGGCCCACGAGTGTCGCGCTATCAAGACCTTCCCAGTCTGCCCAGACCTCAATTACCCGCTGGTCACTCATGACGACGGCTTCTTCGGTGCCCGTTTGCGGATAGGGAGCCTAGCGTCTTGGAGCTTGCGTCCGAGATCATCGTCACGCGCGATGAGTGCGAGATCTTCATGGAGCCCCAAACAGTGAAGGACGTTGGCATAGGCGCCCAGAGTCACTCCCGGCTCGCCGCGCTCGATGGCGCGCAGCGTGGTGCGCGACATGCCGGCGCGTTGGGTTACCAGTTGCGCCGAGAATCGGCGGCGTAAACGAGCCAAACGGATGTTGTCTCCGAGCTTAGCCAAGAGCCGTTGTACCGACGGATGCTGAACTGTGGTTTTTCTTGCCATAATGGTTATTATTATATCCATAAAACCAATTATTGGCTAGTATTATATCCATTATAGCACGTTATTTGTTCTCTCTGTAAGTCAGCAAGTAGCCCAATTTTTCTTGTCAGCTGAACACTTGTTCAGTATACTGATAGATCCCGCCTAGGAGGGCGGGGGATATGAAGGGGATGAATGCGAAGGTTTTGGGTGATGGTTTGCTGGGCGAGCTCAGGCGCGAAGGGGTCTTGACGCTGGCGAGTGAGATTGAACGGGAGGTGGTGCTGGTCTCTAGTGGCATCAGCGAACTGGATCGGGTGGGAGGCGGGGGCTTGCCCCGCGGGGGGATTACCGAGGTGGTGACGGTGGCCGGGGGTGGGGCGACGGTGCTTTATGCTGCCTTGGCGGCGGCGGCTTCTCGGGCGGAGTTGAGTGCCCTGATTGATCCTGCTGATGGGTTTGATACCGGCTCGGCAGTGGCGGCGGGGGTGGATTGCCGGCGCTTGCTGTGGGTGCGGCCGCGGGGGGCGAAGCAAACTTTGCGGGCGGCCGAGTTGCTGCTTGATGCCGGTGGTTTTGCTTTGGTGGTCCTGGATTTGGGCACGATGGGCAGCGTGGCATATCTGGAGACCTCGCGTTTGCCGGCGGCGAGTTGGGTGCGGCTGCGCAAGCGGGCGGCGCAGTCGCAGACGGTGGTCTTGCTGGTGACCCCGGCGGCGGTGGCGGGCGCCTTTGCTGCTTTGACCTTGTCAGTGGGGGTGGGCCCGGCGCGGTGGCAAGGACCGACTGCTCCCCAGCGTTGGTTGGCTGGCGTCGAGCTTTCTTTTCAATTGCGGCGCCGGAGGTGGCATGGCTGATCGGCAAGTACGTACCGCTTGTCTGTGGGTTGCCGATTTGCCCCTGGCGGCTTTGCTGCGTGCCGAACCGGATCTGCTCGACGCGCCGGTGGCGGTTACCAACGCGGCCGATCGTCGAGCCGCGGTAGTGGCGGCTACGCCGGCGGCTTTGCGGCAAGGTGTCATCGTGGGCATGACCGCCATCCAGGCCGAGAGCCTGGTCTCCGGTCTGATCCTGCGGCCGGTGTCCGGGGCCCAGGTCCGATCGGCTCAGGCGGCTCTGGTGGATGTGGCCTGCTCGTTTTCTCCTCGGGTGGCGTTGGAGTCGGGAGGGGAGGTCTGTCTGGATCTGAGCGGGCTGGGTCATTTGTTTGCTTCCGAGCGCAAGTTGGCAGCGGCGCTGGCGGCGGGTACCGATCGGCTGGGTCTGGCGGCCCGGGTGGGCATTGCCTCGACCCCTTTTGCCGCCTTGCTGGCTGCTCGTACCTCCGACGGGATTTGGGTGGTGCCGGCGGGGGAGGAAGCGGCCTTTCTTTCGCCCTTGCCGGTATCTTTGTTGGAGGCCTCGGCCGATTTGCACGCCGCGCTACGCCGTTTTGGTATCGAAAGCCTGGGCCAGCTAGCCGCGTTGCCTTCCCGGGGATTGGGTCGCCGGCTGGGGGCGGCGGGGCTTCGGTTGTGGCGGCTGGCTCGTGGCGAAGATCCGCGCCCGCTGGTGGCCGAGCAGTTCCCGGAACGATTTATGGAAGAAAGCGATACCTCTTATCCCATCGGTCAGGCAGAGCCCCTCTTGTTGCTCTTGCAGGGAATCTGCGCGCGGCTGGCCGAGCGTTTGAACTGGCGCGGTTTGACGGCCCGGCGGCTCTTTTTTTCTTTGGGCCTAGACCCGCAGGGCTGCGACGAACGCAGCTTGGACTTGGCATCTTCTTCCTGTACGGCCCGCACTTGGCTAGAGGTCATCCGGCTTGATCTTCAAGAACATCCCCCGCGGGCCGCGGTGACCTCCATCCGGGTCGAAGCCGAGCCGGCCCCGGCCCGTCGTGATCAACTCGATTTGTTTGCCCCTGCCGGCCCCGATCCCGCGAGCCTAGACGACATTGTGGCTCGCCTGGCTGCCCTCAGTGGCGAAGATCGGGTTGGTTCACCCCGGCCCGTCGACTCGCACTTGCCGGATGCCTACACCCTGGTACCTTTCGGCCAAGACCGGGGTGCCACCGCCGTGGTGTCGCGCCAAGCATGGGACCAGCAAATTTTCCTGCGGGCGGTGCGCCCGCCTGCCCAAGTGCAGGTCACCCAAAAGCAGAGCCGGCCCGTTCGTCTCGATAGCCAGCGCTTTCGCGGCCGGGTTTGCCAACTGGCCGGCCCCTGGCGTCTCGACGGTTCCTGGTGGGACCCAAAACGACTAAACCGCGATTACTTCGAAATAGAACTGAGCGATGGCGGTATCTACCGCCTCTTTCGAGAGCGGGAAACCAACCACTGGTTTATCGATGGCATATGCGGCTAAGCGGGCGCCGGCTCTTGCAATTCAGGCAGAATTATGGTTCAGGAGCAAAGAGGAAGGAGGATCAACATGCCTTTGGCTTTTCCCTCGTTGAGCCACGGAACCGTGGCCTTTGGTTTTTTCAACATCGAATCCGACATGCTGCTCTTGCAGCAAAATTTCTTCTTTGCCGATCATTTCTGCCGCCTGGTGTTGGAATTGGCAGCCGCATCGAAGCAAGCAGAGGCCGAACTCAGTTTGCCCGGATGGCGCATCGACGAGCCGGGCCAAATGGGCAATGTCAACACCGCCATCGCCGGGGTCGACCAATCCGGCTTTATCGGCGCTACTTACCAAGCCTATCCGTTTCCTCGCCAGCAAGAAGGCTTCAAGCAAAAGCCCTATGGCATTCGCAACCAGGCCGAGTTTGCCCGCCTGATAGAAGCTTACGGTCAGAGCCAGAGCCACAAGCTGCATTGGCAAGGAACCGAACAGATCGTGACCCTCGCCGGCATCCGCTTCGAACGCGAAGCCTTCCTCCAACTCATCCACTACGTCGATCGCGGCGGCTACCCCCGCTGGCTCAATGAAGAGCGACCCGACTATGTTCAAGCGATGATGGACGAGTTGGCAAACTCGTTCGCTGATTCGTTTATTTGATGCACACCGCCCGGACTTGGGCGAAGTCGGTGCCGCCGGCGAGGACTTTGAGGATACCGTCTTGCATCAGGGTGGTCATGCCGTCGGCCAGGGCTTGGGCGCGGATTTCGGCGACAGTGGCTTGCTTTTGTACCAGGCGTTTGATTTCGTCGGTGCCGACCATTAGTTCGTGTAGGCCCATGCGGCCGCGGTAGCCGGTGCCGGCGCATTCGGGGCAGCCGATGGCTTTTTTCAGCATCAGGTCGTCGGTGTATTGGATGCCGGTCTTGGCGAATTCTTCTTCGCCGTAATGCCCGACCATGGATTGGAACTCTTCTTGACTGGGATGGTAGGTCTCGCCGCAACTTTTGCACACGCGGCGCACCAGGCGCTGGGCCAGGACGCCAAGCAGGGCGTCGGCGAAGTTGAAGGCTTCGATGCCCATCTCCAACAGGCGGGTGATGGTCTCGGGGGCCGAGTTGGTGTGCAGGGTAGAGAGCACCAGGTGGCCGGTCAATGATGCCTCGACGCCGATCTCGGCGGTCTCTTGATCGCGCATTTCGCCCACCATAATTACGTCAGGGTCGGCGCGCAAAAAGGCACGCATGGCGCGAGAGAAATCGAATCCGATCTTGGCCTTGGTTTGGACTTGACGCAAGCCAGGTTGGGTGATTTCCACCGGGTCTTCGGCGGTCCAGATCTTGCGTTCGGGGGTGTTGATGTGACCCAGGGCCGAGTGCAGGGTGGTGGTTTTACCGCTGCCGGTCGGGCCTACGCAGAGGAGGATGCCGTAGGGTTTGGAGACCAATTCTTTGAGCACGGTCAGGTTGCGCTCGGTAAAGCCCATGTCGTCGAGCGGGATGGGCTTGGAGGCGGCCAGGATACGCATGACCACGTCTTCTTCTCCGCCGGTGGTGGGGATGGTGGCCACGCGCAGTTCGATATTGCCTTTCTTCATCCGGAACTTGATCTTGCCGTCTTGGGGCAGGCGACGCTCGGAGATATCGAGCTGGGCCATGATTTTCAGACGGGAGACCAGGGCCGCCCGGTGACTGGGCGGAACCTCCTGGTAGACATGACACACACCGTCGATACGGAAGCGGATGCGAGCCGGTGCCTTGGGGCCGTAGGGTTCGACATGGATATCAGAGGCGCCTTTTTGATAGGCGTCGAGGATGACCTGATTGGCCAGGCGCACCACGGCGGAGTCATTGTTTTCGACCGATTCGGTCTCTTCCTCGACAATTCCGGCGTCATCGTCGACGGAAAGCTCGCCCAGAATGTCGGAAACGTCGCCGGTGGTTCCATCTTCGGAAATGCCGTAGGAATAGTTGAGGTATTCAACGATGTCCTTGCGCAATGCCACGAAGAACTTCTGCTTGGTCGCCAGCTGCATCACCCGCACCGAGTCTACTTTGGCCAGGTCGGAAGGGTCTTCGATGGCGACGTTTACGGTGTTGTCGTCCACGCTCAGGGGCGCGGCCAGGATGTTTTGCAGAAAGTCATGCTTGAGCCGATCACAGAACTCTTCCGGCATGCGTTGGGTGCCGTCGAAGGAGAAATATTCAGTGTGATAGAAGGTGCCCAGGCTTTTGAGTACTTCCTCCTTGGCCACCCGGTACTTGTCGATCAGAACTTCGGCCACCGGCAAGTTGTTCATGCGGGCATAGGAGACGGCGTCTTCGAAGGCCTTTTCGGCGATCAATCCCTTGTCGATGAGTTGGCCGAATTTGTTGGGGCTGGAGCGTGTCTTCATCCGGCGCCGATTGTAGAAGGCGATACCCAGGGTTTTGGCTACTTCCCGCCCGGCATCGGCATCGACATCGGAAAACGGTTTATCCTCCTTGTGGTTGATCAGTTGCAACACTCCCATTAGGTATTTCTCATAAAGAATGGGGGCGGTGAGGATCTGCTTGGTGCGAAAGCCGGTTTTTTCGTCCCAGCTTCGGTCGAAGGATAGCCGGGGGTGGTAGGCCTTGACCTCTTTATCGTCGTAGGCGTCATGGATATTTAGGGTCTGGCCGGTCAGGGCGACAAAGCCCACCAGCGAGGCCGTGGTGCGCGGGACCCGAATTTCTTTGAGCTCATCGCCTTCTTTGTACTGGCTATAGACTTGCTGATTGCGGCCATCGACAGCGTAGATGGTGATGCGCTCGGCTTCGAGCAAGTCGAGAATCTTGGGCCGGACATTGACGATGATGTCGGAGGTGTCATGGGCCTGGTGGATGAGGTTGATGATCTCGGTCAACTTGGCCTTGTACTCGAGAGCTTTGTGTAGATCTGCTCCCTGCGTGTTTGCAGTCATCGCCAGCCTCCAGTTTGTGGGTCGTCAATGAGTTCTTTTTTATCAAAGGCTTGCTAGAGGGTCAAGTTCCGTCGTCGCGCCCCTGGTCTTGCCCGCAGCGCCAATACCAGGCCGATCAATAACAGAGTTAGCAGCGCGTGTCCTTGGCTGGGCAGGCTGCTGCAGCCGCCGGCGGTAGCTGGGGTGGCAATTTCGAAATTGCTTTGGGACCGGTCGGCGGTCTCGCTGAAATAGCCGGCGACTTCCAGCCGACAAGTTCGGGAAGGGGTATTGGGCACCAGCCAGGAGTATTGCCCCCAAGATGGGTTTTGGTCGTCGACGCTTTGGGTGATGGTGGTCCAGGAAGCACCCTCATCGCTAGAGTAGGCAAGGGATACGTCGCTTAGGTTGACGGTGGTCCAGCGAATGATTTGTTTGCTGCCCACCAGCCAAACTTCCCCGCCGTCAGGGCTGAGCAACTCGATGCTGGGTGCTTTGGGTTCGGTGACCGTGACCTGTATTTCATCGGTAGCTTCTAACTCGCCATCGTCGGCGCTGAGCTTCAAAAAATGCAGACCGGTCTCGGTAAAAAATGCCCGCGTGTCGAGTTGCGCCGCATGGTCGAAGGCGACCTCGCCCGGGCCCTGGTCGAGTGACCAAAGCGTGGTCAGGGTGGTCGTGGGCAGTCCGTCGTCGCTTACACTGCCTTGCAGATAGAGAGCCTCGTAGAGCGCCACGCTTTGGTCTGGGCCGGCATCGACTTGCGGTGCCTGGTTTTGGGCGAGGGCCACCGGTAGTGTCTGTAGGCATAAGCCTGCCACCCAAGTTGCTAGCCGAAAGATATTCATGCCTCTGTTCTCCGCCGGCGTCGCTGGAGCAAAAGAAGGGCTAGACATAAAAAGGCCAGGTGCTGGGCTGATGAAGTTGGCGCCGCCTGACAGCCGCAACCGGGATTGTCCTGAAAATAGGGAATCTGCGGGCATATCTCTTCTACATTGCTAAGCGGCTGGCCA
>JAUVBB010000487.1 GCA_030591445.1 Deltaproteobacteria bacterium
ATCTCTCGAAAGGCACGACCATAGGCGGCAAAAGCCAGGTCTTTTTGTTCCAACTCGTCTTCGTAGACCTGGGCAATTCGTTGCAGCAAACCGACCCGCTCTTCCGCCGCCGAACAACCCTCTAAACGCAGTTCCAACATGTCGATGTGACGGCGCCAATCACCAGCCAAGGCGTAGTAAGGTTGGAGAATCTCCGCAATTTTAATGGGGCTCACGCCTCTGCCCTGAAGACGCTCCAGGATGGTCACTACCCCCGCGGAAATTTCGGTATCTTGCTTCTCGGCAGACAAGATCTCGGTGCAAAGGGCCAAGGCTCGTTCGGTATCATTGAGCCGCTGCTCATAAATCCCGGCCAGGCGGTATTGGTCAGAGAGAAGATTGTGACCCTCGGCGTGGAGCGCCATGCTCTGCTCCAGCGCTTCGGCTGCCTGGCGCCAACGGCCTTCCCTTTCGTACAAATCGGCAAGCTGGCTCCAGGCGGAACCATCTTTGGCGTCAATACTGATGATCTCTTCCAGGGTGGCAATGGCCTCATTGAAGTTGGCCATGCGATCCCGATAGATGGCGGCCAGCTTAAACAGAAGCTCTTTTTTCTTTTCACCGCTGCGTACCAATTCCAGCTGATGGCGATAGATCCCCACCAGTTCGACACTGTCGCCGGAGGAAGCCTGCAATCGCTCCAGGGCATCTAGGGCCGGCATGGAGTTGGGATCTTGTTCGAGAATTCGCTGGGATATCTTGATGGCTGCGGCCGGATCACTCAAGCGCTGTTCATAGATCTGGGTCAGCACCCCCAGAAGCTCTAGCAGGGCCTTTCCTTTGATTCGACCCGAATCCGCCGCCAGTTGCAGCGACTCGGCAAGTTCTTGATTGCGGCCGGTTTGCTCTCCTAGCTCAATGACCAGCTTCAGGTTTTTCTTCTTGCCGGCGTCAATGGCCAAGCTACGAGTGCGGATCTCGAATGCCGCCGTCGGATCATCGCGCTTATCAAGCTGGATGACTGCCATTTTTTCCAGCAGCTTGCCTTGCGCCTTACGGTCGACCGCATGCCTGAAAAGCACCTCCAAACATTGGATCAAACCGCTCCAATCGCCGGATTTTTCGTAATGCTTGACCAGGGCTGTCGCCGCCCGGGCATTTTCAGGCTCCAGTCGCAAAACTTCCTCATACAAAAATCTTGAAGCATCGGCATCATTCAACTTCTCCGCGGTAATACTGGCGATGCCCAAAAGCACCTGGGCCTTATCCAGGGCTTCGGTCTGCGCCTCGGCACGAGCCCGTAACAAATCGACAACTTCGGCCCAGCGCCCGCCCTCTTGGTAGTACTCAATAAGCGAATCGACGGCGGTAGGATGATTGGGATCGAGCTCGATGATGCGGCGGTAAGCCTCAATCGAAGCCTTGCGATCTTGCAGATGCACGATGGAGTGCAATGCAATTCTTTCCAGCAAAAGGATGGCCGTCTTTGGCTCTTTGACCTTGCTTAAAGTTTCTTCAAGCCGGTCAAGCAGTTCTTTGAATCGTTTGTTTTGCAGGTAGTACAATTCGGTGAATTTCAGCACCCGCGCATTGCCCGGCTGCAATAAGCTACACTTGTTAAGGTTTTCCTCAACCTCCGGATCATGACCTTTTTGCAAGTAGAAGATCTCGGCGATCTGCCGGTAGAGACTCACGGCCCGGGCCTTGTCCGGCGCCTCGATAGCCTCCACTCTTTTCTCCTTGATGCGTTGCTCCCATTCCGAACCGGCCTGCTCTAATTTTGCCAGGGCTTCTTCTGCGATCGCCGAATCGGAAAGCAATTCTTTTGCCTTCTGCAAGGCATCTCGACAAATTTGCTCGAACAAGGGCTCGTCAAGCAATTCCTGGCCCAGGTGCAGGTACTTCTCCCCTGCTGCCTCGGCCTCGTCCCCGCTCAGTTCGGTCTCCTTTTCCAGCAGTTGCCAAACCTTCTGAAAATAACCAAGTTCCTGATAAACCTGCCGCAAAGCCGTCAGCACCGGCAAACGTTCGGGATCACTGCTCAGGGCGTGTCCCCAGGCAACCACGGCGCGTTCTTTGCGTTTGAGCTGATGGAAATACAATTCGCCTAGCCGTTGGAACAGGTCGGCCCGTTCCCCGCCACCGTCGGAAAGCACACCCAATCGCTCCAACACCCCGGCCAATGCCTCCCAGTCGCTTTTCTTGGCGTAGATCTCTTCCAATCCACGCAAGGCGTCTCGATTCTCTGAATCCAGCCGTAAAATCCGCCGGTAATCAGAAAGCGCCCGGCCCAGATCGCCGATCTTTAGGTGCCAAACCGCGGCCGATTTCTCTCGCAAGCGCTTTTCTTGTTCGGAATCGTCTAAATGTTGAATGCGATCTTCGTAGAGCTGAACCAACTCCCTCCATTTATCCGCACCCTGGTATATTTCCTCCAAGGCTGTAAATGCTGGGCCGTCGGTTGGATTGCTCTTTAGCACCTTTTGGTAATTGCGGATCTGCTCTTCCATCTCGGAATTCTCTCCCGGCTAGAACGGAGAAAAAATGCACGCGCAGCACACTTTTCCCTTTACGATCCAATAGATTGTGACCGTTGATTTTATACCGCAGAACGGGGGAAAAATCAAAGAAAAGTTAGGAAAATGGCACGCTCATAGCAAATCGGAAAGCGGGGAGAACGGGGGCTCAGAACACGTATTTCAAAGTGGGCGTGGCCATGATTCCCAGACCACCGTTGGCCAGCAGGTATTGGCCGGCGGCTTCCAGCCCAAAAAAGAAATGGCGCAGATTGGTGGCCAGCTCAACACCAGCCCCCGCCTGTACGAGCAGGCCGTCGTCCAACTCGGCAATGCCTGGCGAGGCCAGCATATAACCCACCGCGGCCTTGAGAAACCAGGAGGTCTTCTTGGTGGTCAGCAAGTTGAAGCGACCGCCAGCCAGAAAACCGATGGTATTTGAGTCGTTCGGTACCGAGGCACGGCTGCCCATGTCCCGACTGCCAGATATCTGTTGGCCTTGCAGTGCCAAGTGCAGGGAGCCAAACTGCCCCAGGTCAATTCCCATTTCCACCGCCAGCACCGGTCCCGGCGGCCAAAGCGAGCTTTCCCGGCTATCTTCGCCAAAATGGTTAATCATCGCCACCGAAATTCCCATGGTGGAACGCAACCAAAAGCCCCGTTCTACTTCTTCAAACTTCTGCACTTGGGGCTCGGCATGGGCCAAGCCGGCCACCAGCAACACGAGTGCTAGCGCCAGGATTCTGCCGATCGCTCTCAACTCACACCTCAGCTCGATCTTAGGATGAAGGGATAATTGACGATGACGATTCCACCGCCCTTGGGTTCGGGGAACTTCCAGGTGCAAATCTTCTGGGTCATGCAGCGTTCCACGGTAGAGTTGTTCAGAGAGGTCGTACTGACATTGGCCTGGGTCACGTAGCCCTTAGGACTAATGGTGAACTTGATCGATACCTTGCCCGACAAATTGGGATTGCGAGTCAATTCCTTGGAGTAGCAATACTTGATCTGATCGCGGTGAGAACGAATGACCCGTCGAATGATTTCCATGCTCAAGGAACCCATGATGATGGGCCGACCCACGCTGATGTTGACGTTGCGCTCGCCCCGCCGACGAATTTTGGCCACGCCGGAGCCATAACCAAATTTACCGCCGCCTCGTCCGCGCGTTCCTAAGCGACCCACGCCGATGGTGTTACCCATGCCGCCGCCACCCGAACCGGTTCCTTTCAAGCCCAAACCACCAAATCCACCCGAGTTGCCAATGGCGCTACCGAACATGCCCCCGATGGCGCCTTCCATCTCGCCGCCCAATCCGGTGCCACCCATGACGGTGGAAAGCCCTTGCGGACCTCCGGCCCCCAGCACCCCCAACAGGCCGCGATTGCCGACGATCTCACGATCATCCGGTTTGATAGCCTTGACGGCGGAACGCTTGCCGGTGTCCGGCCGTCCCTTCATGCCCATCTTGCCTTCCTTGCCCTTGTGGCGCGCAGCCGAGTCCGCCTTGGCCTCAATGTCTCCCTTGAGTTTTTCGAGAAACATCAAGTCTTTCTTATCCGGTTTGGGTCGGGTCAGAATAAACTGCACGAAGCGATCGGGTACCTTGTAGAGTTCCTCTTCAGAGGTCTCGATGGCCTTGGGGCGCAAGTGAAAAGTGGCCACCATGGCAGCGTATACAAACAGCACGAGCAAGATGGTATTCAAATAAGTGTAGTCCAGACCGTCGGTCATTTTGGACAAAAAGCCTACCGGTTTCGACGTATACTTAAAGCGAAAACCAACATTACCAAAAACGATGGACGCCTTGTCATCTTCCGACAGCGAAAAAGTAGTGCAGTCACCGAACTCAGGATCACGCCCCGCTTGGCCACCTTGGGCCAGCTCTTGCAAGGAAGTATGTGAGCCGTCCTTTTTGTTCAGCGAACCAGTGGCGCTCTTATTGAAAGAGAGCGTTACCTGGCTGCCATTGATGCGGGCGATGGGAAATGAGCTTGCCGGCAAACCGTCCGCGGGCATGAAAAAGTTAACTTTTTCATCTTCGCCCACCAAAATCTGTTTGCTGTCGGCACGGAAAGCCTGTACGTCGAGGACGGTATCTCCCCACATTTTGCGGACTTCCAGAGTCCAGTTCTGCGCGGTGACCATCTCGTCGTCGGGCAATTCGCCCAATTCGCGGGGTGGCGGCAAAGCGACCCGCCGTTCATCCACCTCCAGCGGGGGCATGACACCTGAAGCTGGCACCGCTGCTGCCGTGGCCGGTACCTCGGCAACCGGCACCGGGGCACTGGCATCTGCCGGCGGTGGAGCCTCTTCCCCAGCTTCGCCCGGCACCTCAGCCGGAGGAGCCACTGCTTCCTCCGCTGGTGCCTCCGCTGGTGCCTCTGCTGGTACCTCGGCTGCTTCCTCGGCCGGGGCCTCCTCAGCAGGGGGCGCGGCAGGCATCGCGGGTTCGGTGGTGGCCGCGGCAGCTTCAGC
>JAUVBB010000353.1 GCA_030591445.1 Deltaproteobacteria bacterium
AATTGTGCCCTTGCGAATTTATGCATTCATCTGACCAAGCTCCTCGACACTAAACTTCTCAAGCCCAGCTTGCATTGGCGGCTTGCTCAATTGAATAAGCTCTACGACTTTGGATTAAGTCTGGGTCCTCTGCTAATTGAGGGTTTCGCGGCGCCTGAGGTAGGTGCCGGCCATTCCCAGAGGGAGACTGGGATGAGAATCGATGCGTAGCTTCAGGGCCAGGCCGCCGCTGTCTTTGCTCACCCGTACCGGCAACCATTCGCGGCCCAATTGGATTTGCAATTGCCCCTGCTCATGGCGCCAAGTTCCCTCCTTGCGCAAGACTTCCTCGTTGGGCTCGGTGGGCGTGTAAATATATTGATAACGGCCCCGCAGACCGAAGATGAGCTCGCGGTTGCGGGTCTTTTCGCTGCCCGAGCGCCAAGAATCAATCAGGGTGAGATCGCGTCGGGCGGCCTTGATCTGTACTTTCAGGTCTTTTTTGTTGAGGCGATGGTGGCCATGATAAAAGACGATATCGCTTAGACAGGCATGGCGGTGTTGGCCACCTCGATAGGCGGCCTTTAGCTTGATCACCAGGCGGCGGGTTTGCATGGTGGGCTCGATGGCTCGGTTCTGCACGCCGAATTTGTCGGCCAGCATCAACTCGTGACTCATTTCGCCGTCGAGCAACAGGATTTTCTTCACCCGGGTAAAAGCGGCAAAGGCCTTGCGGCTGGATTGGTTGCCGGTCGAAAAGGCTATCTTGTCAATCTCTTGCTCTGAATGAAACACCAGATCAATCTCGGCACCCTGGCCCGATGCCTGGCTGCACCAAACCGTGCTCGGATCACCGTCGAGCAAGTTCAAGGCAGAATAGCGCCCCGCCTGGGTCTTGCTCTGGTAGTCCCCATTGGCCCGCGCATACAATAAAGATCCGGCCCGGCCGGAGCCCGGTAAAAGCCACAGCAAACATAGCGCCGCGCATATCCTTTTCATGGTCCAAGCCCTCGGCTGCGATTGTCCTGCTCGATTTCTACCACAGGCCGAACCAGTGTCAACCTTCTGCCAAATTGACGCTTCCGGGCCAGCGCGCTACCCTGGTAGGATCGTCGGGAGGACGCGCAATGTTGCGGGTGGCTTGGTCTTGCGGATGGACACTGGCTGGGATGTTGGCGGCCGGGATTGCCTTTGGGCAAGACTACCAGGGTTTCGAGATTCCAAAAGATTTGCGAGGCAGCCTGGAGGAGGGGGCCTGTCCCGAGGGCAGTGGGCTCGATAAATGCCCCAAAAAGCCGGCTGCCCGCCGCCCGCCCCTGCGACCACCGCCTCCCGCAAAACAAGCCGCTCCTCCCCAACCGCCCATGGCGCCCGACCCACCGCCGCCGCCACCGCCAGAACCGGTGCTGGCTATGCCCCGATCCGCGCCCCCTCCGCCCCCCTTCGTCAAGGGCGAGCTAGGCGACTTCATCGGCGCCAACACTTTGTTAGCCAAGAACATGCGGGCGGGCCTCCGTCTTGGTTATCGGCAACTCGATCTGAAACATTACTTCACCCTGAATCCCGAGGCGGACTTGCGTATCTGGAAATTCGAATTTGGCCTGGGCCTACCGCTGGCCTTGGAACTGTTTGATGGCGCCTGGGACGCCGCTCGCGCCGCGCCTACCGGTTTTACCAACGCCGGGGCCTTTCGTAGCGAGGACTGGAACGAGGCCGACGAATATGTCCGCTTCCTGCGCTACTTGCGTTTCGGCAAGAAGGAAGACCGTCTCTTTTTGCACTTGAGCCAGTCGGCCTCCACCACCATCGGCCACGGCCCGCTGATGCGCCGTTATAATGTTAACATCGATCCCGATTCCACCCGGCTCGCCGGCGAGTTGGACATGTACAACGACTACGGCGGCTTCGAGTTTGTCACCAACAGCCTGGTACACTGGAACCTCTTGGGCATGATCGCCTTCGTCAAACCCCTAAGCTGGTTTCTGGACTCCGACCGCGCCAAGAGCCTGTCACTGGGCTTGAGCTATGTGGTCGATCGGCAGGCGCCGGTGACGGTCAAAACCATGAGCTCGCCCACCACCAATCCCTTTTTTCTGCTGGGCACCGATCGGCCCAACGCCGAGTTAGGCGCTCGTCTGCAAGCCATGGGCGTCGACCTGGAGTTCAAGCTGCTCAAGACCCGGCAGATCGACATCAAACCCTTCATCGATTACTCCTGGTTCATGCCTGCTACCCCAGCCGGCGGGGAGTTTGTGCCCAGCGGCGGCGGCGGCTTGACCTTGGGGGTGTTGGGCCGCTTCAACTTTGGCCACCGCCCGGTCCAGGCCCTGCGGGCCATTTTGGAGTTTCGCTCTTTCTCCGCCTGCTATCTGCCCGGCTACTTTGACACCTTTTACGAGGTGCAAAAATTTGTCGCCCACAACCGTTATCGGGAATCGGCCAGCAATAGCGCATCCTTGCCACCCACCAAATTCCAGGATGTCTTTGTTGATCGCAAGGGCTCCGACCGACACCTGGGATTTTACCTAGAGCTTAGCTACGCCCTGGTCGACCTGTTGTCGGTCTCCCTGGCCCTGGAGGGCTCGGACGCCGCCAGCGGCAATAACTTCTTGGCCCATCTGGAGGTGCCGGCCTTAGACTGGCTAAAGTTCTTCGCCTCTTACCATCACCGGTCCGGCAATCGCCTGGTCGATCTCTTGACGGCCGAAAGCGGCAGTCGCATGGCCTTTGCTTCCGCCCGGCTGACCGTGCTGCCCTTTCTCTTTTTCAATCTGCGCTATCATTATACCTTCGAATTGCGCGAAGAATTTCAGGATTTAACCGGCGACGGGCTCGAACAACGCACGCGCCTCTACCATGCTAGCCACGGCTGGCTGGCCGACCTCGAATTGGGCTGGGAATTCTGACCGGCCGGCCCTGCTTACTGGTAGCCCGCCGGGCTTAAGATAAATTCGGTATCGGCCTTAATCCGGACGGTAAACATGCGGCTGCCCCCGCTACGGGTGTTTATCAGCTTGACCTTGTGAATCCCGCGCTCGAGGATGTGGCGGCGAAAGGCACCCGGGCCCAGATTCTGGCCATCGATTTCGACCGCCACATTGGGCGACACCGAGACCGAGAGAAAACCGTCTAGCCCCGAGCGGGCAGGGCTCTGGACCGGGCGGGGCTCATCCTGCGCCCCAGGAACCGGCAGTGTTTCGGGCCCGCTGAAGGTGACCAGCAAGAACAAGCCAACGACCGCTACGATAGCGGCCAACAAGACCAGGCTGCGCCAATCAGCCTTCAAGGGCAGTCGGTGCTCGCCGGTCTCTTCGGCCAAGGCTGCTTGCTGCGGGGCGGTGGCCGCGGTGCCCCCGGATTGACCGGCCAGGGGCTGGACCTGGATCTTGGTACTCGACGCTTGGCGTTCGAGCAGAATCTGCTCGAAGCGTTGGTTGGCCAGCGGAGCCTCGGGGGCAGAATTTATCTGGGTATCACACTCGTTGAGCATTTCGAAACCGGTCGATAGAATCAGCTCGCGCTCACGGTCGGTGGCCTCGCGAATGGCCTGGTCCCGGGCCGTCAGGTCGGCGGCAAAAACCAGGCGAATAAACACAGAGACTTTCTCGGACTGTTCCAGACCGCTGCCCTTGAGCATCCGGTGCAGGGAACGCTCCATCTCCTTGGCGGAAGTAAAACGCTTCTTGGGGTTCTTGCGCATGGCCTTTTGCAGCACCCGCGCCAGGCGCCGGGGCACGTCCTTGCGCAACATCTGCAAAGGAGGCACATCGCAGGCATCGACCGCCTTCATGGTGGAATAATCGGTCTCCCGCTGGAACAGGCGGGTGCCCGAGAGAATCTCGTAGAAAACCACCGCCAGCGAGAATTGATCGGAACGATGATCCAGATCTTTGCCCCGGACCTGCTCGGGGGACATATAGGCGTACTTGCCCTTGAGCACGCCCGCCCGGGTTTGCGACAGACGGGTCGAGGCCTTGGCGATGCCGAAATCCAGCATCTTGGTTACGCCATCGAAGGAAACCAAAATATTCTGGGGCGAGACGTCGCGATGAATTACGGCCAGCGGTTTTTCTTCATAGCGCGCCACCTGATGGGCATAATGTAGGCCGGCCAAGGCGTCGCACATGATCTTGACGATCACCCGAATGGGAATGTCGAGATGCAGAGCGCGGGCACGGGAGGCCAGTACCAACAGGTCACGGCCAAAGATATACTCCATGGCCAAGTAGGCAATTTCGCCGTCGCGACCAACATCATACAAGTGCACGATATTGGGATGGTTGAGGCAGGCGGCGATGCGTGCCTCATCCAGGAACATGTCCTTGACTTCGTTTTCGGTGTCGAGATCTTCGCGAATGCACTTGACCACCACCGCTCGCTCGAAACCGTCCAGCCCGCCCTGGGTGGCCAGAAAGATCTCCGACATGCCGCCGACGGCGATGCGTTTGACCAACTGGTACTTGCCCAGGGATGTTAGCCTGCTCATGTCTTTGTTACTTCCTCACCTGATGCCGGGCTCAAGCGCGCAGCAAACTCACGCTCCAGCTATAGCCACCAGCCACGGTGTAGACAGCTATTAGATCACCTTTTTTCAGTTCGCCCCGGCTGCGGGCCCGGGCTAGGTTGTAGAAGGCGTCGGCGGTGCCCAACAAGCCGGTTTCGGCCACGGCTTCGATGCTGGAGGCCCGCTCGGCCAGACCCATCCTGGCCAAAAATGCCTGGTTATGACGTTTGGAGGAGTTGATAGTAATGACGTAGTCCACTGCCGAAATCGAAACCTCAGCCCGGCGAGCAGCCTCGGCAAAGGTCTGCTGGCCGATCTCCATAAACTCTTCCACAAAGGCCGAGGGATCTTTTTGGGTTCGCGCCACCGGCCGGTACTGCTGGTACAAGTGGCCTCCGCGAGCAAAAACCTCAGGGGTGAGCCGAACCGAAGCACCCACGTCGGGAATGCAGTAAGCCTGGTGATGCTCACCCCGACAAGTCGAGGCCGTGGCCAAATGCACCAGCTCTGGATGTTGCCTACGCAGTACCGCCGCCGATCCGCCATCGCCCACCACAAACGATTTTTCGATGATGGGCCGATCCAGGGAACTATCCCAGCGCTCGGCCGCCGCGATCAGTACCGTGTTGACCTCCGGGTCGTCGTCGATCATCGATCGCCCCACCGACAAAGCCAGGTTCTGGCCGGCGCTGCCCTGGTACAAATCGAAGACATAGGAATTGGACGCGTCCAGGTCGGCCTGCACCTTATTCGAAGCCTGCCAGCGCGAGTGATCCTTGACCGAGCCGGTATAAATGATGAGATCCACATCTTTAGGCTCCAGCCCAGCATCCGCCAGCGCCACCTGCGCAGCCGCCACCGCCATCGACGATGGCATTTCCCCCTCGGCCGCCAAATGTAGATCCCGAGCGCCGATGCTATCGAATTTTTCCCGCGAAATCCCCGATTCTCGCACCGCCTCCCAGGCATCCACCTTCTTTTCCGGTAAGTAGCTGCCTACTCCACAAATCCCAACCATTTCCATATGCGCACACTCCCAACCTAAAGGTCCCACCAGAATATCCCCGCCCCGATGCCAAAGCAAGGGGACGTTATAGTTCGAGCTTCGCGAGCCAGTTTGCCGCCTTTCTTACTTCCAGACCATCCGGATAAGTTCTTTCGCGGTCCAGCTTCTGTACCACTTGGGTCGCGCGGGCCTCGGCAAAGTTGATCCGAAAATGTTTGAATTGCGGGCTCGGGCCTGCTTCGGCATGCTTGACTTCGATCAGCTGAATCACCGAGCCGTTGCGAGCCAGGGCGAAATCGATTTCCCGGCCATCCTTGGTTCGCAAGTAATGCAAACTAAGCGATTCACCCTGGCTGTCGGCCAAGCGGTGAATCTCTTTCTGCAAGGCGCAAGCAACCACGTTTTCGATCCGGGCACCGGCATCACCTAGTATTTGACCGCTGTCATAAAAATAATACTTGGGGGCCTTGAGCAGAGAACGGGCAACTTTTGCGCTAAAGGGCCTGACGGTGAAGATCACAAATAGGTTCTCAAGCAATATGAGCCAACGTTTGACAGTCTTGGCATCGCACTGCAAGTCCCGGGCGAGGTTGGCATGAGATACGGGTGAACCCACTCGTCGCCTTAGCAACTCAATCAGGGTCTCGATGGATTGAATGCTATGCACCGAGGCCAAGTCGACCAAATCCTGGCGCAAGATAATGTCCTGATGACTTCTGCGCCAACGCTGATAAAAAATGGGATCGTCTTCCAGAAAAGGTTCGGGAAAACCTCCCACCACCAGCAATCGCCTCAGGACCTCTGCCGGCTCCATGCTCCCGTTCAACTCCTTGACATCAAAAGGATGCAGGCGATGAAGAAAGAAACGGCCGGCCAGGGAGTCTCCGGTTTTGCGTATGGTGTCCAAACGCGCACTGCCGGTTACCAGGAGCCCGGGAGCAATGCCTTCCACATCAAAGATCCCCTTGAGCCAGGACTTCCAGTTTTTCATCTTGTGCAGCTCATCAAGAACGATTATCTTTTTCTCGCGATCCCAATCCCGCTCGCTAATGAGCAGGCGATGGTCCGGGTAATCGAAATTCAGATAATCAAAATCATCGGATAGCATTTTAGAAAGCGTAGTCTTGCCCACCTGACGCGGCCCCGAAAGTAAAACTATCTTCCGTTCGAGATCCGAAAGAATACTCTTTTCTTGGCTCCTTCTCATTGTGTCTATTCTGGCATGTATTCCCGTAAAGTCAAGACTATTCGGGAATACATGCCAGAATAGACAGGAGCAAAGCGCCGATTTCCACTTGTCGGCTCTGGGGGGAGGGTGCTATGGTCGCGCCCAGCTTGGATGAACCAAGATCTGGAGGAAATCATGCGTGAAGTGGTGATTATCAGTGCTTGCCGTACCCCGGTGGGCGATTTCAATGGTATGTTCAAAAAAATTCCGGCTCCCAAGCTGGGAGCAGTGGCCATCGACGAAGCGCTGGCCCGGGCCAAGATTGAGCCGGCACAGGTCGATGAGTTGATCATGGGCAATGTCTTGCCGGCTGGCCTGGGACAGAATCCGGCCCGGCAGGCTTGCTTTGCTTCGAACTTGCCCCACTCGGTCGAGTGCCTGACCATCAACAAGGTATGCGGCTCGGGGCTCAAGGCGGTGATGCTGGCCGCCCAGGCCATTGCCAGCGGCGATGCCGAAATCGTGGTGGCCGGGGGCATGGAGAACATGAACCTTTGTCCATACTTGCTGCCCAAAGCCCGCGCCGGCTACCGCATGGGTGCCGCCGAAGTGGTCGATGGCATGGTGCACGACGGGCTGTGGGACCAGCTCAATAATTTCCACATGGGCTTAACCGCCGAGCTGATCGCCGACAAATTCGACGTCTCGCGCGAGCAAATGGATGCCTTCGCCGCCGAATCCTACCGCAAAGCGGTAGCCGCGCAGCAAGCGGGCAAGTTTGCCGCCGAGATCGTGCCGGTAACGGTGCCCCAACGCAAGGGCGAGGCCCTGGTCTTCGATACCGACGAGGCGCCCAAAGACACCCCGCTCACGGCCTTGGCCAAGTTGCGCGCGGCTTTCAAGAAAGACGGGCGAGTGACGGCCGGCAACTCTTCGCGTATCTCCGACGGAGCATCCGCTTTGGTGGTCACTTCGGCCGAGCGGGCCAAAGCACTGGGCGCGCCGGTCTTGGCGCGCATCGTGGCCCAGGGCGCGGCTGCCCAGGAGCCCAAGGATGTGTTGGTCACCCCCATTCTGTCTATCCCCAAGGTATTGAAGAAAGCCGGGCTGGACATCGATG
>JAUVBB010000437.1 GCA_030591445.1 Deltaproteobacteria bacterium
CAATAGGCCAAGAAAGGTTGCTTATACTTACGGCAATACCAGGTGATGGTAATCAGCGCCCCTAAGAAACCACCCATGGAAGAAATTGGCGCCCAGATAAAAAAGATCTCCCAGGGCTTTTCCACCAGTCGCTCGGGAAAATAAAACACCATCGAGACAATGTGCGCCATGGCAAAGCCGCCCAGAATAATCCAGATGGCCATGGTATGCGCCTCTTCCGGATCCAGACCCACCCGCGCCGCTCGTCGCTTGGTCGAGAAAAAACCGGCCAGAATACCAATGGCCACCAACACCCCAAAAGGATCGATCACGGCAATGCCAAGATCGTAGGACGGAATATGGAAATAAGGAATCATAACCCCATATCATAGTCCAACCGCCCGCCGATGCAACCGCTTCGATCAGGATAAGTCCTAAAGATCCAGTCGGGTTCCTATCTGAAGTTCTTTTGCTTTTTGGTAGATCTCGACGCTCACCGCCATGTCTTCTATGGCCAGACCCAGATTTACCGCGATGGTGGTCTGCTCGGCGCGGCTGCGGCCGGTGGCTTGGCCGGCGCAGAGTTGGCCCAAGTCGCCGTGGGGTTCGGGGGTCTGTTGGAAATAGCCGGCATCTTTATAGTAGTGGAACTGGGTCAGATCGTCGGTGAACAACAAGTCGGCTTCGGTAAAGACTTGGGCTTGGAGATAAGAATCAAAATCGACCGCCGAGAGAAAGGCGCCGGGCTTGACCCAATCTTGGGCCAAAACGGGCGTGGGCTGCTTGAGAATGGGGCCGGAGGTGACTATCACATCGGCCCCCCGCACCGCTGATTCGGCATTGTCGGCAAGGATGGCCTCTAGCCCCAGCGCTTTGGCCTCGGCGCAATATTGCTCGGCGATCGCGGGCACAATGTCATAGGCTCGTACTTGCCGAAGCTCGCCCAGCACCAGGCGCAATGCCTCGAGGTGGCTGCGGCCCTGCACTCCGCAAGCCAAAATGGCCAGACTCTGGGCGTCTTTGCGGCACAGATGCTTGGCGGCGACCGCGCTGGCGGCCGCCGTGCGTTGGGCGGTGATCCAGGTGCAATCCATTACGCATATGGGAAATCCGGTCCGTGGATCGTTGAGAATGAGCAAGCCGCTGATATAGGGCAGACCCGCGGCCGGATTGGCCGGAAAGCCGGACACCCATTTCATGCCCGCCGCGGCCATGGCCGGCACATAGGCCGGCATGGCATGAATGAAAGCATCGGGCCCCGGATGAATTCCCGGCTTGGGTGGCATCTCGGTGCGCCCCTGCCCTTTCTCCACGAAAACCGCTTCCACTCGTTCAATGATCCGCTGCATGGGTAGGTTTACCTTTTCTACATCCTGCCGGCTGAGGTATAAAAGATTAGAATCACCCATGATAACTCTCCAAAATAATTTGAATAAGTGAGATTGACTCGGAAATCTAGCCGCAACCGTAGCATAAATGTGTTTCATTTGGCATAGTCCGCTTGAACTAGTTGCATTTTTTCGGGTCCAGTGCTAGGGAGAGCCGATGGCTGAAGTAACTCTAAAAGGGGTTACCAAGCGGTACGGTAACGTGATTGCGGTAAAAGACGTAGATCTTCAGATCGGCGACGGGGAGTTTTTGGTATTGGTGGGTCCGTCCGGCTGCGGCAAGTCCACCACCTTGCGCATGGTGGCCGGCCTGGAGGAGATTAGCGCCGGCGACTTGTTCATCGATGGCCGGCGGGTCAACGATATGCATCCGAAAGACCGGGACATCGCCATGGTGTTTCAGTCTTACGCCCTGTATCCCCATATGAGCGTGCGCCAAAACATGAGCTTCGGGCTCAAGATGCGGGGCATAAAAAAGGCCGAGATCGAAAAACGGGTGGGAGAAGCAGCCGATATTCTGGGCCTGGATGATTTGCTTGCGCGCAAACCCAAGGAACTCTCGGGCGGCCAGCGCCAGCGGGTGGCCATGGGCCGGGCCATCGTCCGCAAACCCAAGGTTTTTCTGTTTGACGAGCCCTTGTCCAATTTAGATGCCAAGCTCCGGGTGCAGATGCGCGCGGAGATTGCGCGTTTGCACCGGCGTCTGGATGCCACCATTCTCTACGTCACCCACGATCAGGTCGAAGCCATGACCCTGGCCGATCGCATTGCGGTGATGGCCGACGGGCTGAGCCAACAAGTAGGCGCTCCGCTCGAGGTCTTCGAGCATCCGGTCAATCGCTTCGTGGCCGGCTTCATCGGCAGCCCGGCCATGAATTTTTTGCCGGTTCAGCTAGACGATGCCGGCAAGTTAAATGGCAATGGCTTTTGCCTGACCTTAGGCGAACAACAAGCAGAGCTGGTCCGCGGCAAAAGTGGACCCATGGAGCTGGGCCTGCGGCCCAATCACCTGCGCCTGGATCCCGCGGGGCAAATACAAGCCACGGTAGAAGTAGTAGAACCGCTGGGCGCCGAGACATTTTTACGGCTGCGGCAGGCAGATACCATCTTGACCGTGCGCCTCAGTGCCCAGCAGGAGATCAAAGCCGGGCAGGAGCTTCGGCTTCATCTCGATCTGCAATTTGCCCACTTGTTCGACGGCAAAAGTGGCCAAACTCTTTTTTAAGAAGTGATGGAATGATGCGCGTATTGCTCAGCTGCTTCCTGCTTGTCCTGGCCGTGCTTCCCGCGGAGGCAGCCCCGGTTGAGCTAAAGCTCTGGCATGCCTACCGAGCCCAGGAACGCACAGCGCTGGAAAAAACCATCGCCCTGTTCCATGCCAGCCAGGAAGAGATTCGGGTCAAGCTCACTTTCATCTCCTACGACGCCTATCTGGACAAACTCAACGCCGCCATTCCGCTGGGACACGGGCCGGATCTGTTCATCGTCTCCCACGATCGCATCGGCAACTGGGCCGACTCGGGCATGATCGCAGCCCTGGACCCCTTGCTGGCATCGGGCACCATCAATCGTTTCTTCAAAAAAACCGTTGAACCCCTGGTCTACCGGCGAAAGCTGTACGGCTTGCCCACTTCTTTCAAAAGCGCGGTCCTGTTCTACAACCGGGATCTGGTGCCCCAGGCACCGGTCGACACCCGGGAAATGATCGCCCTGGCCGAAAAACATAGCGGCCGTCCCGCCGACGGCGGCCTGCCCAACTACGGGCTGGCCTGGGAGCACAGCGATCTTTACTTCCACGCCAGCTGGTTGTTCGGTTTTGGCGGCAGCCTGTTCGATTCCGCCGGGGAACCGGTTCTCGACTCGCCGGCCAATGTCGCCTCGCTAAACTTTGTTCGCAACATAGTCGCCGAGCGAAAACTGGCGCCCCTGGATGTCACCGCCAACAAAGTGACCTCTTTGTTCAACGAAGGCCGGGCCGCCATGGTCATCTCCGGCCCCTGGTTTCGCGGTGAGATCGACGCCCAGCGAATCAATTACGGGGTGGCCTTGCTGCCGGTTATCACTTCCACCGGCCGGCGGGCGCGGCCCTTCGTCGGCACCGAAGCCTTCCTGCTCTCGGCCCGATCCACCCATGTTCCAGCGGCCGTCCAAGCCATGGATTGGCTCACCGGTGATAAGGCCGCCCGGGTACGTCTGCTGGAGGGCTTTCAACCGGTGGCCAACCACGCTTTGTATGATGCCCAAGTGCTGCAAAAACGACCGGCCATCGACGTGTTTCGTCAGCAGCTCAAATACGCCGTGCCCATGCGCGCCAGCCCGGAAATGGGCCTGGTTTGGGTACCGATAAAACACGCCCTGGAAAATACGGTGCGCGGCCGGGCCAGTGCCAGCGAGGCCTTGGCCGAAGCCCAGCGCTTGGTCCGTCTGCGCATTGAAGAGTACCGCCAAGGTCATCAGCTCAAAGATCGCGGCCAGGACTTGCTACCGGCCTTGGCCTGG
Source organism: Deltaproteobacteria bacterium (assembly GCA_030591445.1). Lineage (GTDB taxonomy): Bacteria > Myxococcota > B64-G9 > B64-G9 > B64-G9 > JAUVBB01. The sequence continues at coordinate 3,867 of JAUVBB010000437.1, forward strand.
GGAATTGGCGGCGGGCTTTTCTTGTTGCTGCTTTTGTCCGCCTTGTTTTTCCGGCGGTTAAAGCGCCGGCTGCGGGAAGTCTGGCGGCAAAGGGGCGCCTATGCCTATTTGTCGCCGGCGGTACTGGCTACCCTGGTTCTGATATTCTTTCCTTTTGTCATGGGCCTGGGCCTGGGCTTCTTTCGTTACTACCAGGGCGAATACTTTTTCGTGGGCGGAAAGAATTTTGTCGATATCTTGTCCTCGCGCGAATATTCGCTTACCGATTCGTTCAGCTTTTATTTCAAGCTGGTCATGACCATCGTCTGGACCGCCACCAATGTCTTTCTGCACCTGACCATCGGCCTGGGGCTGGCCTTGCTGCTCAAGGACCCCTTGCTCAAATGCAAAGGGCTGTATCGGGTGCTGCTGATCATCCCCTGGGCCATCCCCAATTACATCACCGCCATCATCTGGCGGGGCATGTTTGATGCCGACTCCGGGGTGATCAATCATGTGCTGGGCTTAGAGGGCTTTTCCTGGTGGAGTTCCACCTCGACCGCTTTTGCCGCCAATCTGGTGGCCAACTGCTGGTTAGGCTTTCCCTTCATGATGGTGGTTTGCCTAGGCGCCCTGCAATCGATTCCGCGGGATTTATACGAGGCGGCCGATGTCGACGGCGCCAGTCGCTGGCAGCAATTTCGGCAGATTACTCTGCCCTTGCTCAAGCCGGCCCTGTTTCCGGCCATCATCCTGGGCACCATCTGGACCTTCAACATGTTCAACATCATTTATTTGGTCAGCCGGGGCGCCCCCAACGGCGGTACCGACATTCTGATCATCGAAGCCTTTCGCTGGGCTTTCGAGCGCGGCGACCGCTACGGCTATGCCGCCGCCTACTCGACTTTGATTTTCCTGATTCTCTTCACTTACACCCTGATGACCCAGCGCATCACCAAGGCCACCGAAGGAGTGTTTGACTAATGAATCGCTCCGGCCGGCCCCAGCGCATCATTACCCATGTGTTTCTGATCTTGTTCACGGCCATGGTTCTGTTCCCGGTGGCCAAGGTATTTCAGATTGCTTTCCAGGACCGGCAGAGTTTCGACATGCGCCTGAGCGTCTTGCCCGATCTGGACCATCTGACGCTCGACAATTTCAGCCATGTGGTCGGGCGCAGCAAGACCGAAGGCTTCGGCGCCGAAGAAAAGCAGACTTGGGTCTTCGGTCACCAGCTATTCAACAGCCTGGTGGTCTCCTTGGCCACCACTCTGCTGGGCGTTTTCTTCGCCACCAGCGCCGCCTACGCCTTTTCCCGCTTCCGTTTCCCCGGCCGCCGGGCCGGGCTGCTGGGCTTCTTGGTCATCCAGATGTTTCCCGGCACCATGATGATGATCCCGCTCTACATCCTCATGGATCACCTGGGCCTGCTCGATCGGTTGCTGGGTCTGATCCTGGTCTACTCCACCACCGCCATCCCCTTCTGCGTCTGGATGCTCAAAGGCTACTTCGACACCATCCCCAAGGAACTGGAAGAATCGGCCTTGATCGACGGCGCCAGCCGCCTGCGCATCTTCTGGTCGATCATGCTCCCCCTGGCCCGCCCCGCCATCGCCGTCACCGCCCTGTTTTCCTTCATGACCGCCTGGAACGAATACATCCTGGCCCAGACCTTCATGACCGAAGAAATCGCCACCACCCTGCCGGTCATGCTCAACGGTTTCGTCTCCAAGACCACCGTCGAATGGGGCCACTTCGCCGCCGGCGCCATCCTGGTCTCCATTCCCGTCATGGCCCTGTTCTTCGTGCTGCAACGCCATTTGGTAGCCGGACTGACCGCGGGCAGTGTTAAGGGATAACTTCTTAGATCCGCTGGCTGGACTCAACACCGGAAGCGTGAAAAGATAGGGGTTCTAAAATGAACCCGCGGGAGAGGAATCATGAACAATCCTTACGGATTGATGCGACCCCAGATTTTGGAATTGGCCCCGCCGCAACCGCGCAGTGTGGAGGAGACCGGTCTATCGCGAGGCTCGCTTACCGATCTGGCCCTGCGCTTTATTTACTTTGATGGGGTCATGTCCGGGGTGGCGCTGGCCAACGAAATGGGCTTGCCTTTTTCGGGAG
>JAUVBB010000408.1 GCA_030591445.1 Deltaproteobacteria bacterium
CCGGTTGGTTCCAATACGATGACCATTTTTTCATCTACGTTCAGCAAGCAGCTCACCAATGGCGGCAGGGAGGTAAGAACGGGTGCGCTGCTGGCATTTTCCGGTTGAAAGTCTCTCACCCATTCGATTTCGTCTACCACCAGGGCGCAGTTGCCTTCCCCGGCCGAAACAATCAACAAGAACCTGTCTGGCGTAAGCGGCGCATAGTTTCCGGATAATGCATAGACCAAATCCAATACCGGGAGGCGTTTGCCGCGATAGGCAATGGTGCCCCGGATTGCCGGCGGCGCCTGTGGCAGAGCTCGAATTGCCACCATGGTGGCGACTTCTTCCACGTGTTGGACCGCAAGTGCCATCCAGAAGCGAGCGGCCCGAAAGACCAGGGCATGGAAGACCGCGTCCGGATCTTTTTCTTGCCCCGGAGCGCTGAGCAGAACCTGTTTGGCCTGACGTAACTCGCTTTCCAGATCCTGAATTCGCTCCAACACGCGCTGCTTGGATTCTGACATTCGATCACCTGTTCCTTTAGCGATACCGGGCTACCAGTTGTTCCAATTCGCTGGCCATGGCGTTGAGCCGAGAACCGCCTTCGTGTACTTGGTGGGTACTGGCCAGATTCTCAGAGGCTGCCTGGTTGATGCTGGTCATGGCCTGGGCGACTTGTTCTAAGCCTACCACCTGCTCGTTGGCACTAATGGCGATTTGCTTGGCCGCTTGGGCAGATTCGTCGATGGATTTGCTCAAATCCTTGATCACCGCGCCCGTGTTTTGGATGCTTTGCACGCCTGCCTCTACCCGCTCACGTCCCGATTGGGCATTGCCGAAGAGCTCTTCAATAGCTGATTGAATGCTGCCCAAGGTCCGTTTTACCTGGGCGGTGGCTTGTTTGGACTGGGTGGCCAAGTTTTTGACTTCCTGGGCTACCACCGCAAAACCAAGACCGCTCTCGCCCGCTTTGGCTGCCTCAATGGAGGCATTGACCGCCAGTAAATTGGACTGCTCGGCAATTTGGTTGACCATGGCGATTACCTCGCCCACTTCGCCCACCTGGGTGCGCAGGTCTTCGATACCGCCGGCGATGGCTTCGACCTGTACTTGAATTCGCTCCATCTCTTCGCCCGAGGATTGCACGGCGCCGAGGCCCTGGCCGGATGTTTTCATCGATTGTTCAGAGGTCTCGACAATCTGTTGGGCGGCGTCATTGGCCATCCGGCCGGCTTGCTTGACCTCTTCGATGGTGGAGGTGGTCTCGGCCACTGCCGAGGCCTGTTGGTTGGCCGCCGCGGATAGTTGGGAGACGGCTCCCATGACCGCGGTTGAATTTTGGAGTACACTGCCGGCCACCACCTTTACCGAGCCCACCTGTTCCCGCAGGGATTCCGCCATAATGTCGATGGATTGACCTAGCTGGGCGATTTCGTCGCGACCGACGGTTTGCAGACCCGGGTTGTTGAGATCGCCATCGGCAATTCTCTGGGCGACGCGCACCATTTTCGCCATGGGGGCGGTCAATCGTGTTCCTAATAGAAAAATGCCCAGGCCGATGAATAGTAGTATTGCCAGATAAGTAAGCGAATTAGTCCATCGCGATTGTGTGCGCACCTCTTGGGCCACGGTGTAGCTCTCGGCGAAAAACACATGACCTCTCAGTTTTTCTCCGTCCAGGATGGGTGCCGCTGAATAGATGACGGTACCATGGATCTGGGTAGCGGCCTTGTTGCCCGTCAACGATTTCATTATCGCTGCCGGTAGTTTGTCTCCGTTTCTATGCAGTTGTGCCCCCTGGCTGTCTACCACCTGGACGCCAAGAATGTTGCCGCGGTTTTGGCTGAATTGGGTGACGGTTCTACTAATCTCGTCCTGGGCGTTGGTTGTTACCGCGAAGCTCAACTCGGTAGCTACCAGGGTAGCGAGGCTGACGGCTCTTGTTTTTAGGGCCTCATCCAAAACAGAAAATACCCGCGAGAAAGCCACCTCGACCGACACTGCTACTCCGCCGATTCCTAGAATCACGATCATTAATGTGCCTAACGATAATTTAACTCGTAGCTTGGCCATATTTTTTCCTTGCCTGTTTTGCGATATCGCCATCATACCGCAAAACCGGAACCGAGCATAGTTGCGATCGGCAGACAAGGAAAAAAGTAAATAACATCATCTACTTCAGTTGATTTGTAATACTTTTACGTTGGCGGTGTTTGTCGAGGCCGACACGTAGCCGATGGCGCCCGGGTGAGTCGAGACATAGCTCAGAACCGATTGGTTTGAACTTTTCTCGGGCGGGGGAACGCCACGACCCGAAAAAATTTGCTGTTGCCAGTAGCTCTTGATGGATCGGACTGATTTGCCGACCGCCTTTTTCGAGAAAACTTTTCGTACTGAGGAAGATGCCTTCAAGTCCACTGGTTGAACCTTACTGCCATTTGGCCATTTGGACTCTTTTTTCAAGAACATTTTCTTGACCACGGATCGCTCCAGGGAAGCTACCTGGTTCGAAGGGTGGACCACAACTTTAAAGCCTTGGGCATCTTGCGCCGCCGTGCCCACGGTAAAAAGACTAGCCAATAGGAACGCACATACAAACCTGATATTTTTCATGGCGTCACCTCACTCAAAACGAGAAAGCAGTGCTAATGATGAGGGCTTGGGTATTTTCGGTCAGGTCCAGGTTGCCGGCGGCGAATTGACTTTCCACCTCTTCTGTGTGGGGAAGAACGAAGCGGTTGCCCATCACGTAGTGGTAGGAGAACTTCAGCACGAAGCGCGGGTCGAAAAAGTAATTGATCGAGGCCGCGATTTCCTGATGATCCAGCAGCGATGAGCCGGGCCCGGAACTAAATTCATCGTCCTTCAGGGATACGAATGCCGCCTGGTATTGGGCGGCTAGTTGGAGGGATTCAAAGAGGGTATAGCCGGCCTCAATGTAAAATCCGTTGAGCGCGTCAATCTCCGAACTTTCGTGCAGGACATGCATATACTCGCCGCGCAGAAAAAATTCGTTGCCCAGGTATTCGAGGTGGCCGCCAAAGACGTAACGGCGCTTATAACCATCTGTGACACAGGCACCAGAATAGCCAGCGGCGCCCACTTTCAATCCATCCAGGGGAGTTTCGACCGTGAGTTTGAGCCCCACCGCGTCATGCATGCAATCGCTGTGCGCGTGTTCATCGGCATGATCATCATGGGCTTCTTCCCCTTCCGCCTCGCCTTCTAGAACGTGCCAGGGAGCGTTGAAAGGAACCTCCAGATCGCCGAAATAGGAATCGTAGACCAGCGCGGAGTCGTCACCCAATTCGAATCGGCCCGAAAATCCAAAGCCTTTGAAGGAATCGGAAATACCGCCGGTCGGTCCGTAGATCGAAGATGGTAGCTCGGCGAAGGGCCGCAGGGTTGCCACGCGTAGAACTTCCGAATACAACCCAAAAGCTTGTGGAATTTGGCCGATTTTGAATTTGAGCGCATCAGAGAAGGCATACTCGGCAAAGGCAAAGTCAATCGAAGTCTCGGTGCCTTCATGATGAACGATGAACGAGGTCTGGGTGGCGACGCGTACTTTCTCTGCCAACGCGGCACCAAAGTACAGGGTCGATCCGAGGTGGTGATAATTACCGTCTTCCGAGGCTATGTGGCCATATTCATTCTCGTTGTTGGTGTAGCCAGCCGACCAGTGGGCAAAACCGTGAACACTTACCCTTTCATCTCCTTCCTGGGCTCGACTCGTCGATGTTGCCATCGAGAGCTGAATGACTGTCAGCACCGAGACCCAAAAAGCCAGCGATGTTGACAAGCCCCTAAAACTTTGGCGAACTTGTGCCTTTCTGATTGCGGACATTTCCTCCTCCTTATCTCGACCAGATTGGTAGGAATTTATTGCTTTGACTGCAGATCATAGCAACAAGCATGCCACTTTTTTTGCTGTGCCGAACTGACTGATTGGCAAGAATAATTTGGCTGGTTTACGATGAATTTGACATCTACTTAGTAATTGTTGAATTCAATAGTTGTCAAGATGGCCAAACAATGTCTATCGCCCAGCTATCTTTTTAGGCTCGGGATTTGCTCCAGAGGCCCAGGTTGGTCAGGGCGGTCAGAGCGAGGAGGCCGGCTAGCAGGAAGCAGGTGTTATCTCTGCCTAACAGAGGGACTAGCAAGACCCCGGTGAGCAGGGCGCCCAGGGCGGCGCCTACATGGTCCAGGGCGTCGAGACTGCCGGCGGTTTGAGACAGCGAACGACCGCTGTGGCTCACGATTTGGCTGGCAAGGGGGAAGACGATGCCGGTGCCGCTGCCGATGGCTGCCACCAGCAAGAGCAAGTAGACCTGCCCGGCCCGGGGCGGCAAGTGCTGAAGCAGGGTGGAGTGAAGTAGGGCCGGTAGACAAGCCGCGCCTAGCGACAGAAGCAACAACACCACGGCCAGCAGGAAAGAACGGTTCGCTTTGCTCGTCAAACTGCGATTGGCCCAGATGCCGCCGCCCACCAAGCCCAGCATGAAGGCGGCTATAATGAGACCGATTTCCTGGTAAATGGTGCCGAATTGGGCTTGGTAAGCGAAAGTAAGCACCAATTCCAGGGAAAGACCAGCTGCGCCGGTGATGGCAACGCCTAACTGGGCGCCACGGGCCTGGGCGAGCTTGGCGGTCGTGGTCGAAAACCATAGGCCCAAGCCAAGCAGCAGCACTGGAAAGTACAGCCCCAGGAACCAGAGCCAGGCGGGCATGGCGGCCAGCCAGGCGATCCAAGCAGACAAGGCATCTTCGCTCAGGTGACTCCAGCGGAGGATGTGGTGCAAATAACTGATGGGCCGGGCGTCGGTGTTGAGCTCTGCTTGGCCGCGGGCCTCGAGTTGTTGAGAAAGATCGTCGATGTTTTTGCAAAGCGTGCTGAATTGGTGGGGATCGAAACGCGGATCGTGCACTTTGCGCTGCAAATACCGTTCGCGGAGAAGATCGGGCCGAGTCAAAAAGCGTCCGGGACTTTGGCTGGCCAGAAAGAAGGTCTCGGCGCCGGGCAGGACTTCCACATAGTTAAAGATCGTCGCCAGGGTGTGCCTAACCGTGGCCACCATGGAGGCAGTTTGTTCGCCCAGATAAGTTGCCGAGGATGACAAGCGCGTCACGAAAACTCCGCCCGGGCGCAAACGGGCGCGTGCCAATTCAAAGAACTCCTGGGTGAAAAAACGGTTGTCGGCAGCGGTGGTCGGGTCGGGGACATCGGCAAAAATCAAGTCCCAATGATCGTGGCTGACAGTCAACAGGCGCCGGCCGTCAGTCAGGTGGAGTTGGAATGCCGGCTGCTGAAGAGCTTTTTGGACTGCTTCGCCAAGATAGGGTTTTATCAGTTCGACGAGTTTGCCATCGATTTCAACCCAATCCAGTTTGGTCAAGGGATGGGTCAGCACAATAGGAACCAGGGCCAAACTGGCCGAGCCGAGCATCAGAACCCTTTGGGGATTCGGATGCTGGGTCATTACCAAATGAAGCCGGGGCCGGGCTTGGTAGTTATCGGGAAAAGTAGCCGACACTTTGCCATTGGCGAATAGGCTGTATTGCTGTTCGGTCCGGCCAAGATCCAGAGACTGATAGGGGGTCTCGATGCTGCCCACTCGCTGGCTACCGCTTTGCAGTTGTTCAAACCGTGCCTGGGCCGCGGCCTGGTCCGCCCGGGCCAAAACCCCGCTGCCCAGCAACGCCAGGCCGACAACAACGCTGCTAGCCAAGATGACGCCGAAAGTTCTATGGCTTCGGGTCTGGCCCGTCTCAAGACAAAACCAGGACAGACCGATTAGCAGTGGCATCGCGGTTAGCAAAATCGACTCGATGGCGCTAACTCTGCCCGCCAAGACCACGCCAACCAGCAAACCGCCGAAGACTGCCCCGAAGGACTCGACAACGTAGGTTTGGCCAATCACGTCGGATTCGTCATGGGGGGCGGCCAGGCGGCAAACTAGCGGAAAACAAAGACCGACCAGAAAGGCCAATGGGATGACCACCGTGATGCCGGCGACTAAGAGTGAGCTCAATCCCGGCAGGCTGCCGGCGGGCGTCAGCCATACGCTTCGCCAATGCCGTAGCAGCACTAGCAACAGCGGCATGGCGACTATTTGTAAAGTGGCGCCGGCAAGCAAAAATGCGCGGAGCCGCAGCCGGGATAGGCGCAGACGGCCACCCACGGCAGCGCCCAGCACGATGCCTAAAAACCAGCAAAAGAGCAGGGCGCCCAGGCAAAGCTCGTTGCCGGCAAACAAGACCAGGAACTCGCGGATAAAATGCACCTGAGAGGCTGCGGCAAAGCAGCCCAAGCCCCCCATCATGAACAGCAGCGGAGGGGGGAGATTTGTTAGCCTATTAAGGATTTCTCCACCAAGGGGTAGAAGGCTTGCATTCCTTGCTCTAATTGCTGAGGATCGCCGCCGCCGCCCTGGGCAAAATCGGGGCGGCCGCCGCCCTTACCGCCGGTGATGCCGGCGACCCGGTGGCCGAGGCCAAGGAATTTGAAGGCACCAAGGTTTTGGCCATCCAGGCCACCGGCATTCAACTCTCCGGCTTGCGTGATTTTGCCGACAATTTGCGTGACC
>JAUVBB010000343.1 GCA_030591445.1 Deltaproteobacteria bacterium
ATGACCTCCGTGGAAGTAGATGTGTCGCTAGAGAAACGACGCGAGGACTTGAAGCGCAGCTCAATCAAGCAAGTGGGCATCAGCATGAGCAATGTGCTCGACATCCTGGTGGCGGCGCTACGACCGCACACGGTAGCCGTGTTTTGGCTCTCTACTGACGAGAGTACCGTGGTACTGAAGGCCTCCGGTCCCGAGGCATCGAAACACCTGCTGCGGACCGAGCCCATGACCTCGGGCGCCGGGTTGATCGGCGCCATTCTCAACAACCAAAAACCAATTACCTTGAACCACGTCAGGCGAACCGAACGCAAAATCACCTACTATCGGGAAAACGTAGCTATCCGCACCTTTATCGGCGTTCCCTTGTTGGAGGGCGAGCAGAACCATCTGCGCGGGGTGCTGCTGGCCGATCGCAAGGTGGACATTCCCTTCGGAGATGAAGACGAACGTTTGCTCGAAGTGGCCGGCCGGGAGATTCTGCGTACCATGGAGACCGAGCAGCGGCTCAATCTCATGGATCAGCTACGCAATGAGGCCCGTGGCCTCTATTTGTCCACCGAAGGCTTGATCTCGGCGGTTACCTTGAATGAAGTGACCGAGCAAGTGGCACACTCCATGCGGGAAGTTTTCAGTGGGGCCCAATTCTCGGCGGTGGTGCTCCAAGATGAAGACCAACGCTTCGTGGTCAAGGCGGTCGACAGCAGCAAGAAACTCAAAGAGTGGGCCGCCCAGCTAAATGGAAAAGAAATCGAAAGCGGTAACAATTTATGTTCGTTGTCCATTCGGCGCGGGCTTATTCTGCCTGATCAGCCTTATGATAAGAGAAACCGTTCGCAGCGAAGGATTTTTGGCGAGAAAATGGACCCGCCTGGATTAAAATCGGTCAAAGTGGCGCCCCTACGACCCACCGCCAAAGAGGATGACCCGTCGGTCGGCGTGTTGGTCATTGGCACCACCCGGTCTACCTTGTTTGCCGAGGGGCGACGCCGAAGCCAAGACGTCAAGCGAACCCTGGAGACACTGTGTAACATCGCCTTGTTGAGCGTTCAAAACGCCGAGCGCTACGAATTGCTGGAAAAGCTGGCTACCACCGATGCCCTGACCGGCCTTTACAACCGGCGCCGCTTCTTTGACATGCTCCAGGAAGAGATCGTGGTAGCCAAACGCTACCAACGATCGCTTTCCTTGGTTATGACCGACATCGATCATTTCAAGAACGTCAACGATACCTATGGACATCCAACGGGCGACGAGGTACTCAGACGAGTATCAAGGGTTTTTATGGAACTGGCGCGGGCAACAGATAGGGTGTGTCGCATCGGTGGCGAGGAATTCGCCATCATTGTCCCGCAAACCGATCGAAGCGGCAGTCTTATGTTGGCCGACCGCTTCCGAACCGAAATTGGCAAGCAGGAATTCAACCATGACGGAGACAAGTTCAACATCCACATTTCCCTGGGCATTTGCACCTTGCCCGACAATGCCGATCAAGAGCAGGATCTTATCAGCAAAGCCGATCAGGCTCTGTATTTCGCCAAAAACCATGGCCGCAATCAGACCGTCCACTATTCGGACATCACCGCTGCAGCCGCATCTGGGGGCATGAAATGAAAAAGAATTTCATCCTAGACACCAACGTTTTGTTACACGATCCGCAAGCCTTGCTGGCTTTCGACAACAATGACGTGATTATCCCTATCTACGTGATAGAGGAAATCGATCGCTTCAAGCGCGATCAGTCTGAACTGGGCCGCAATGCTCGCGTAGTGGGCCGCTACATCGACGAGTATCGGTCATCGGGCCGGTTGACCGACGGCGTAGAACTCCCCACCGGGGGAACTCTGCGGGTCTTGTTCACCAACAAGCAGTTGCCCCAGGAGGTGGGTCTGGGGCAGAAAATGGATAACAAGATCCTGGCGGTGGCATTTGCGGTCAAGGAGAGCGAGCCGGAAAAACCGGCCATTTTTATTACCAAAGACACCAACTTGCGTATCAAGGCCGATGTCCTGGGTATCACCGCCAGGGATTATGATACCGAGCGCGTGACCATTGACGAAATCTACACCGGCTGCATCGAGATGAAGACGACGGGCGAAAAGATCGACAATCTATATCGTGACAACAGCCTGACCCTCGATGAATTAGGCGCCGGGGATATACCGCTCAATATGTTTTTGCATCTGCAGGACGAAATCAACGAAAGCCACACCGCCTTGGCCCGGGTCGATCCAAGCGGCGATAAGATTGTGTCCGTACGACGTCATCGTAGCGGTATTTGGGGCATCCAACCCCGCAACCGGGAACAAACCTTCGCCATCGATCTGCTCCTCGACGATCGGGTAAAGTTGGTTACCTTGGCTGGCAAGGCTGGCACCGGCAAGACTTTACTGGCCCTGGCTTGCGGCTTATTCAAAACCGCGGAGGAAGCATCCTTCCAGCGCTTATTGGTCTCTCGGCCCATTTTTCCCATGGGCAAGGATATCGGCTATTTACCCGGGGACATCGAGGAAAAGCTCAATCCCTGGATGCAGCCGATTTACGACAACGTAGATTTCCTGCTGAACCTGGGCAACAAAGAGAAGCGGCAGGGGCGAAGTTACCGCGAATTGATGGATCTGAACATGATTGAGATCGAACCGCTAACCTACATCCGCGGACGCAGTATTCCCAACCAGTTCATGGTTATCGACGAATCGCAAAATCTCACCCCCCACGAAGTCAAAACCATCATTACCAGAGCCGGCGCCGATACCAAAATCGTGCTTACTGGCGATCTATACCAGATCGACAATCCATACGTGGATACTTCCAACAACGGTTTGTCGCACACGGTAAAACGATTCAAAGGCAAGTCCATCTCCGGTCATGTGACCCTGAACAAAGGCGAACGTAGCGAGTTGGCTGAAGTCGCTAGCGATCTGCTGTAATGGCACCGTCCGCGACAAGCCGGGTTCATGCCATCATCACCGGCCGCGTGCAGGCAGTAGCCTACCGTTGGTCATGCAGTGCCCAGGCCAGAAAACTGGGATTGGCTGGCTGGGTGCGCAACCTGGCCGACGGCAGGGTAGAGTTACTGGCTGAGGGTGATAGAACGAAGCTGGATGCTTTGGTAGCCTGGTGCCAGCAGGGGCCACCCGCAGCCAGGGTTAGCAAGGTAGTCACCGACTGGGATAGCGGTCAAAACGAATTTACCGAATTCAACATTCGTTAGCCAAGGAGATATACCATGAGCTGTGGGGCGAAATTATGGGCCGGCGTAGCTATGCTTTGGATCTTATGGACCCCCACAACAGCTGAAGCTAACGACGACTACGCCGTGCTGCATGAAGTGATTCGGCATTTTCAAGTTGCTTTCGTGGATCGGCCAAATCTTTCCGCATTACTCCTGGGCGGATTGAACGGGATCAAACAAGTAGCCCCCAAGTTCAACATTGAGGTAGTAGGCGCGCCCAATGTTTTTCGGGTAGGCAAGGGCAATGGCGCCTTCGTCGTCGGGTCGCAAGCCATCCGAGATTTTGTTCTATTGGAGAAAACCTTGGTACAGGCGGCACGATTGGCTCGGAAGCAAAGCCGGATCAAAAACCAACAAAAAATTGAGCATGCCATGATTCGTGGCTTGGTGAACGCTTGTGGCGATCCCTGGAGCTTGTTTCTCAATGCCGATTTGTACGAGCGTCTGCTAGACGATGGCAGCGGCAAAAACGGTAGCGTTGGCTTGTTGCTAGAACACCACCAAGGCGGTTTGCGGGTGTTGGACGTCACCCCATCATCGCCGGCAGAAAAGGCCGGCATATTGGCGGGCGAGGAAGTCAACACCATCGCCGGCCGGGCAGCCAAGAACCTTAATGAACTAGAAGGCTTGGCCCTGTTGCGCGGAAAGATGGGCCAACAAGTAAAAGTGGTCATCGCGGGCAAGACGCAAACGCTGGCATTTGCCCCCGATCCCAAAAGAAACCTCTCGGTGGACAAACCACAAGACGGCATTGCCCGGGTGCACTTGGCAAACTTTCGTCCCGGCACCGGCAAGCGTTTGGCTTCCGTGATGCGCAAGCTGCAGAGCATGGGCCTTCGCGCACTCATTCTGGACCTGCGTGGCAACCCTGGCGGCTTGGTTACCGAAGCCACCGAAGTGGTACAAATGTTCATCAATCCTGGCAAAGTTGTCTCCGTCATCAGCAAACAACACGCACTTACCGAAGTAGAACAGAGCCGAATTGCCGGCGCCTACCGAGAATTGCCCATGGTATTGCTGGTGGATCATCGTTCCGCCAGTGTAAGTGAAATCGTGGCCCTGGCCTTGCGCGACTATGGCCGTGCCCGCCTAGTCGGTAGCAAAACGCTGGGCAAGGGAACGGTTCAGGTGGTGATGGAACTCATTGACGGATCGGCACTCAAGCTATCTACCGGTCGGTATTACTCCCCCCTAGGCACGCCCTTGTTCGAGGGCATTGAACCAGACGTGGAAGTCGAGTGGGACGGAAAAGGCAAGGACCTTCCCCTGCAACGGGCAAAAAAGATGCTCAGTTCTTGAGCGGCCGGCGGCGGAAGAAACGCATCGGGATTCTCTTGATTCTACGACCATCGACTTTCACTTCCAAATGATACAAACCCGCGCTCGGAATCAGCAAGTGATCCCAGTCTACCGCCTGGCAGGCCTTGCCTTCGCTGCCCAGTGACAGCACGCCTTCGATCTTGAGCAATGATTTTTTAGCCGACTTGCCGGTAACGCTCAAGGCAATGTCTACTTCACCGCGCAGCTGTGGCGATGAGATGGTGGTACAAGATTCAAAATGTGGAATCTCGGCAGGAAAAGCGCGAACCTGCCACGATTTCAGTTTGGTTTTTCCCACCGGGTGACAGCGTCCTTCTTTGTCAAAGTGAATCCCACTGGCAAAGAAATGGTTGTCCACTTTGAAGTTAGCGCGCGGCTTGGCAACTGCCTTATCGGCAGCCCAGGCCGGCACACTTATCAGACAGCAAAACAGCAAAAAAAGGAACCGAGTCATAGGCTTGCACCTCCTCTCACAATCTGACACAATTCCCATCCGGGGACAACTTATGCCGAGTTTGGGAGACGATGGGTGAAAAACAAGTGGACCTCGATTGATTTCGACAACGAAGAGAAACTGCTAGACAGTATTCAGGATCGGGACCGAAGGGTTTTGTTTTATCCGGCCGTAGGGCAAATGAAGACCGGAGAAATGGTTGACCTCGACATATCGATTTCGCCCGACAATGTGTTTTTCCCCATGCGGGCCATGGTAATCGGTCGCCGAACCCGGCCCCGTGGCCCAGCCAATCCCAGCGGCATATTCCTGGAAGTGATCGAGGAAGATGCCCGTCGTTTTGATAGGCTTTGTGCCTTTGCTGAAGGCAACTGGAAGCCGTCTAAGCGCCGCACCTCTCCTCGTTTGCGATCAATGATGCCCGTAACCTATTACCTGGACAAAAGCTATCATCAGGGCATGGCTATGGACATTTGTTCCGAAGGAATGTTCATCCAGACCAACGGCATGCTGCCCGAGATTGGCCACGGTATTTATGTACGCATGCCTACCTCGCCCCTATGGATTCCTATCCGGCTCTCCACCCGCGTCTGTTGGATTGATCCCGTTGATTCCAGGCGCGGTATGGGCTTGTATTGCTTTGGTTCTCGGTGGCATTTAAAACGTTTGCGCTCTATGTTGCATCGTTTGAAAAGCAAGAAGCGAATTAGCTTGCGTTGATTCCCAACGCAAAACCGGGAGGAAAGAATGCTGCGTTACGCTTTTGCTACTCTGATGGCGGCGATTCTGTTTGGCGCTTGTTCCGAGGGAAAATACGATTCTCTGCCCCTGGCTCCCGATGCCGACCGAAATTTAGCTGCCCAAATGTGGTCGACTTATCTACAGGATTTGGGCAAAGCCGACACCGATGCCAACCCCATTCGGGTAGCACGGTATTTCTCTGCCCCTTTGTTGGCACGAACAAGCCTAAAAGAATTTGGCAAAAACATTCGCAAGGCCAGGAGTCGACAGAAAACCGGTATTCTAACCAAGGTAAAGGTGGTAGCCCTCAGAACCCACCCGGACGGGCCTATGCTAATTGTCGATTCGCCGGCCGGTGAGACCGCATTGCCGCTGCGTCGGGAGCATGAAACTTATCGTTTTGCAGAGTGGAGAATTGCCACCGGAGATTTTACCGCCGAGCCAAAATTCGGCCCGGCCCAAATGCCCGCGGAGATCTCCTTGCTCTATATCAAAGCCCGTCTGGCCAACGAAAGCATCCCGCTAGGCCCCCGCTTACGCGCCACCCATCTGCTGGCCCAGCCAAAATACCGAAAAGAAATCATTAAGTACCAGAGACAAGTGCAAGACCCACTCGTGCGCCTGGGCCTGGGTCTGGCGCGGGTTAAAATCGATGGCTTCGACGAATCCTTCATTAAGAATTTCCCCAGCCAGGCAGAAAATCTTTCCCGCTTAGCCAAGGCCGACCCGCAAATTTTCGAAGAAATGCTGGCCAAATTGAGCAATCTCGGCGCCAAGGTCGAAGATCCGCCGGCAAACGAAACCATGTTTCGAGTCGCCAAAGGCGCCCCGGAAGAAATGAAAGCTAGGATGGGCAAGGCCTTGTACGACATGGCCGAAATGAGCCCACCCAGGTTTGCCAATGCCGTCATGCATCTAGGCGCCGATGCCTTGCAGGACCCGGCGGTAAAGATCTACCTGGAAGAGGCCAAACGTCGCGGGGGCAAGGCCCCGAAACTGGAAAAATTCCTCAGGAAATTTTCTCGTATTGGCGAACCCGAAGAGAAAAGCATTTGCCGAAAGCTGCACACTGCCTTGAAGAAGAACCGTAGCTAGTTGCCATCTTAAAAGCCCGTAACTATCAAAGACACCTGCTATAGCCCTGTTAACCAGATCTCGGTCTCCATATCAAAACGACAGTTTTGAGACGGAGACTAGCTAGTCCCGTCTTGACAAAGTGAAAAATGGTAGCACCTTTAAGTCGTAGGTAAAAACAGAAAAAAAATTCGGGGCAGCCAGGGGGGATAGGAGAGGTGCGTCATGGCCAAGACTATAGGGATTGATTTGGGAACCACTAACAGCGTTGTCGCGGTCATGGAGTCGGGTGAGCCGAAGATCATTGTAAACGAAGAAGGTTCACGTACTACCCCAAGCGTGGTCTCGTTCAACCAGGACGGCGAACGAGTAGTGGGGCAGGCGGCCAAAAGGCAGGCGGTAACCAACCCGGAAAACACGGTATCCTCGATCAAACGGTTCATGGGTCGCCGCAACGCCGAGGTTCCGGAGGAAGAAAAAGCCGTAGCCTACCAAATCGTCTCGGGCCATGAAGGCATGACCGAAGTGAAGATCCGTGGGAAATCATTCAAGCCGCAAGAAATATCGGCCATGATTTTGCGTAAGCTCAAGGCCTCGGCGGAAGCCTATTTAGGTGAGAAGGTCAGCGATGCCGTAATCACGGTTCCCGCCTATTTCAACGATAGCCAGCGCCAAGCGACCAAAGATGCCGGACAGATTGCGGGCCTTAGCGTCAAGCGCATCATCAATGAGCCGACCGCGGCTGCGCTGTCTTATGGTTCGGACAAGAAGAAGGATCAGAAAATTGCTGTTTTCGACTTTGGTGGTGGCACCTTCGATATCTCAATTCTGGAGGTGGGTGACAAAGTTGTCGAGGTGCTTTCTACCAATGGCGACACCCATCTGGGTGGAGACGACATAGATGAGGCCCTGGTTTTATTCTTGGCCGGAGAGTTCAAAAAGGAGCAAGGCATTGACATTCTAGGCGACAAAATGGTGATGCAGCGACTCAAAGAGGCCGCCGAAAAAGCCAAAATTGAACTTTCATCCACCATGGAATCCGAAATCAATCTTCCTTTTTTGACCGCTGATTCGAACGGTCCGAAGCACATGAGTTTGAAGTTGACCCGCGCCCGATTGGCGGAAATCATGGCGCCCATCATCGAAAAAACGAGAAAACCCACCGAGCAAGCGATCAAGGAC
>JAUVBB010000017.1 GCA_030591445.1 Deltaproteobacteria bacterium
CCCCCCCCGCGCTTTCTCCACCCCCAACCCCACCACATCTTACATCTTACACCCAAACAACCCCCCCACACCCAAAACCTCCTCCCGCACCCGCCCCCCCCGCCCCGCCCCTACGGAATTGTGACCCGTGACATTCATGTTTGTGTGAAAATATCAACCGACCATTGCCGCATAGGCCGACTGGGGAGGGGTTTGCTTCTAGAACTGCTTCGTGCTAATCCTCCGGAGATTGTAAGGTAGTGTAATGGTTAGGAATTGAAGCACAAAGGGGGCCTGGGGTTTCTTGAGCGATGATACCTTAGATACGGGAAAAGACACCTTTCCCTGCAGCTACTCCGCTGTTGAGCCAAAGACCAAGTCGGAGCGCTTGGCCCGGGGGGTCAGCGTTGGCCGCTATGTGGTGATCGATTTCATGGATGCCGGGGGCATGGGGGCGGTGTATCAGGCTTTTGATCCAGAGCTCAATCGCCCGGTGGCGCTGAAAATACTTGCTATCAAGAAAAAGAGATCGCGCAAGCAAGACCGGGGCGAAATTGACAAACATCGCATGCTCAGAGAGGCGCAAGCGCTGGCCCAACTGACCCATCCCAACGTGGTTACGGTCTACGACGTGGGCGTGTTTCAGGATGCCATCTTTATTGCCATGGAGTTTGTCGAAGGTCATACCCTGGGCGACTGGTTGGAGAATAACAACGCTTCTTGGCAGGAAGTGCTGGCCAAAATGCTTGCAGCTGGGCGCGGATTGTCGGCCGCGCACAAGGCGGGCATCATTCACCGGGATTTCAAACCAGGAAACATGATGATCGGAGATGATGGGCGGGTGCTGGTACTGGATTTTGGGCTGGCCCGGGCGACCGAGAGCGCGGGCTTAGATGCCATCGAGCATCCGGAAAAGTCAGCAGCACGGGAAAAAGCCCTGAAACTGGCGAGCACCGACAGCAAGTCGGCCATGGATTCTTCGGTGAACCTGCTTTCGGAAAATCTGACCCAGGCGGGTTCGGTCTTGGACACCATGGTTTACATGGCGCCGGAGCAGATGGCCAAAAAGGTGGTGGATGAACGATCGGATCAGTTTAGTTTCTGTGTGACTCTGTACGAAGCCTTGTTCGGTTGCCGGCCTTTTTCGGGCAAAAAGGCGAAAAGCCTTTACCGAAACATGAAGAGTCAGAAGTTTGCCAAGATCAAAGGAGTAAAGATCCCCAAGTGGCTCGAAGATGTCATCGATCGCGGCCTGGCCTTCGATGGCGAGGCGCGCTTCGAATCGATGGATCAGCTGCTTGAGGCATTGGCAAACGACCCGACCGTCGTTCACCGAGAGCTTCGCGCCAAGCGCAGACGCATGGCCGCGATTGCGGGCTCGATTTCACTCTCCCTCTTGCTGGCCGGCTTTGGCATTTGGAACCTAAGCAGCAAGGGCAGCCGCTTTTGCCAAGGGGCGCAAGACAAACTGGTCGGTATTTGGGACCAAGAGGTCAAGCAAGATCTGAGCCGGGCTTTTCTCCAAACCCAGAGAGCTAACGCGGAACTCACCTTTGCCCGCACCGAGGCCATCCTGGATGAACGCGCCGCTCAATGGACCGCTATCCGTACCGAGGCATGTGAAGCGACCCATGTCCATGGCGAGCAATCGGAGCAGATGCTGGATTTGAGAATGCAGTGTCTGGACAAAGCCCTGGTGGAAATGCAGGTGATGATTGAGATTCTTACCACCCATGCCGACCCAGAAGTTTTGGACAAGGCGGTGCTGGCGGTATCGAACCTTTCCTTGCTTTCGTATTGCAGCAACCAAAAAGCTCTTACCGCAAAGATTCCCTTGCCCAAGGATCCGGAGACCCAATCCCGGGTAAGAGTCTTGCGGGAAAAACTGGCCCGGGCACAAGCCTTGTATGAAGCCGGCCGTTACCCGGACAGTCTTTCGCTGTGCATGGAAGTCGTGCCCCGGGCGAAAGAGCTTGGCTATTTGCCCCTGGTGGCCGAAGCCACCCTTATGCTGGGCAAGGCGCAGGACGAACTTTCTGATTACGAAAAAGCCGTGACCAGCTTGCAGGAATCGGCCTGGACGGCCGACACGGCCGGTTACGACGAGCTTCGACTAGAGGCCTACAACCAGCTGATTTGGGTGCTGGCAACCCGGCTGCAGCGATTGGAACGAGTGGAAGTGGCCATCGGTGCCGCCGAGTCGGTCCTGTCCCGCATCGAGGAGACCGGAGATCTCAAGGCCCAGTGGCACAACAGCCTGGGCGCAGTCTTTTCGGAAAAAGCGGATTACCAGAAGGCTCTATATCACCATACCCAGGCTTTGCGGATATGGGAAAAGACGCTGGGCCCGGAGCATCCGAACGTGGCCAATGCCCTCAACAACCTGGGCTTGACCCATTTTGATTTGGGCAATTACGACCAAGCCATCAAGTACCACAAACGATCGCTGGCCAAGAAGATCAAGGTGCTGGGTCCCTCGCATCCGGACGTCTCTTTTTCATATAACAACTTGGGAGTCGTGTACTGGAAGAAGGGAGATCTGTCCCAGTCATTAGCGCATTATGCCAGTGCCTTGAAGATAGCCGAGCAAGTATGGGGACCGCTACATCCTACCGTTGCGCGAACCTTGAACAATCTGGGCATCGTCTATCGTCACCTGGGTGATTTTGACCAGTCACTAAAATACTACCGCCGGAGCCTGGAGATAAGAGAGAAAGTCCTGGGACCGGATCATCCAATTGTGGCGAAGGTTCTGAGTAACTTGGGGGGATTGTACGTAGACAACGGCCGCTACCAAGAGGCGCGGGCAGTCTACGCTCGGGCTTCGGCCATCTGCAAAAAGACGCTGGGACCCGCGCATCCTCAAATGGCGATTATTCTCAACGGCCTGGCGCTTTTGCATTACCATACCGGCGATCTGGAACAGGCGCGGAAAGATGCCAGTCGCACCCTGCAGATCTGGGAACAAATAGGGGGAGTCGAGCATCCCAATCTCTGGTTGGTACTCGACATTCTTGGGTTTATCTCCCTGGCTCAAGGAGACTACCCGCAGGCCAGAAAGCACCTGGAGCGGGCGCTGAAAATCTCCCTGCAATCGTTTGGTTCCGAGCACAAGTTGTTGGTCTGGGCCCACAGTGGATTGGCCGGGCTGAATACCCAAACCGGTAAAACCCAAGCAGCCATTTCTCATTTTGAAAAAGCACTTTCTGTTTGTGGCCCCAAAAAATGCAGCAGCAAAGAAAGAGGGCCTCACTCGAAAGCGCTATTTGGCCTGGCCCAAATACTCTGGAAAACCGGCCAGGATAACAAAAGGGCCATACAGCTTGCCCAAAATGCCCGGGAGCTGTTTGCAAAACTGCATTCCGTACAGTCCAAGCAACACCTGAAAGATGCCGAGACCTGGCTAAAAGAACACCAGATCTCCGGATAGCGTGACCCGGGGCCAAAGGAGTGGCGATTTCTTTGGGCTGCCCTTGAAGTTCCCAATTGATTCTGCCAAAATTTCAAGAGAAAGGAGTCGCTCCTTTTGGCCATAGACGACACGGAATTCGAATCAAGCTCTGACGCTAACACTATCCCAGAATCAGGGCAATCGGGAGAGGCACCCGCGGCAAAAGATGTGCCTCGGTTGGAGCGAGGCACCAGCGTCGGTCGCTATGTGGTGATTGATTTTATCGACGCCGGGGGCATGGGCGCGATTTATCAGGCTTTCGATCCAGAGCTAAACCGTCCGGTGGCTATCAAGATTCTTTCGGTTAGAAAAGAAAATAGCCAGGGGTCACTGGAAGCAGACAGAGCCAAAACCCGGATGCTCAGAGAGGCCCAAGCGCTGGCCCAACTGACCCACCCCAACGTGGTGACCGTCTACGATGTGGGCGAGTATGAAGATTCGATCTTTATTGCCATGGAGTTTGTAGAGGGCAATGACCTTAATGTTTGGCGACAGAAGCACCAGCCGTCTCGGGACGAAATGCTGGCCAAGGTGATTGACGCCGGCCGGGGTTTGTCGGCGGCCCATAAGGCCGGTATTGTGCATCGGGATTTCAAGCCGGCCAACGTGATTGTGGGCAAAGACGGTCGGGTCCGGGTATTGGATTTTGGTCTGGCCCGGGCCACGGTCAGTTCCGCAAAGAATGACGCTATTCGAGAAGCTACCGATAGTACTTCAACCAGCAGTAGGTCGCTTACCGAATCGAATAAAGACCTGCTGACCAGTTCCCTCACCCAGGCCGGTTCGGTGGTAGGCACCACTAACTATATGGCACCGGAGCAGATGGTTGGACAAGCGGTTGACGAACGTTCCGACCAGTTCAGTTTCTGTGTGACTTTGTACGAATCTTTGTACGGTTGCAGACCCTTTGCCGGCGTCAGTGTGCGTCATTTGTCCAAATGTATAAAAAAAGCGACTTTGCAGCGGCCGCGAAACAAAAAAATCCCCAAATGGCTCGATGACCTGATTCTACGCGGGCTTTCCTTCCAGAGCGCCGATCGCTTTGCCGCCATGGACGATCTACTCGAGGCTTTGCAAAATGACCCGGCGGTCATTCACCAGGAGCTTCGCAGCAAACGCAAGAGACTGTTTACTGCCATCGGTACCATTTCATTGTCATTGCTCATCGCTGGTTTTGGCATATGGTATGCGACCTCCAAAGCCAGCCGTCTTTGTAAGGGGGCAGAAGATAAGCTGCTGGGCGTATGGGACCCGGCGGTAAAGGAAAAAGTGAAGAAGGCTTTCTTGGGAACCAAAATATATTACGCCGCCAATTCCTTCGATCGGGTCGCCAAGATTCTTGATGATCGGGTTTCAAAATGGACCGTCTTGCGTACCGATGCTTGTATGGCTACCCACGATCGAGGGGAGCAATCAGAGCAGATGTTGGATTTGAGAATGAGATGTTTGAACCGGAAGCTTTCAGAAATGAACGCTCTGGTGAATCTATTTGCCACCAAAACCGATGCCAAAGTTCTGGAGAAGGCGGTGCAAGCAACGTTTGACCTCAGCCCGCTTGACCAGTGCGCGAATGAAGAATTCCTTACCGCCGAGATGCCGCCACCCGAAGATGCAGGGCAGGAGGCGAAGGTCGAAGCGCTAAGAAAAGAACTGGATACGGTCATGGCCTTGGAGAAGTCCGGCAAATACCAAGAAGGCATGGAGCTGGCCTTGCAGTCTTTAGAGATTGCCCGAACGATCGACTACCCACCAGTGGAGGTCGAGGCCCTGTACCTGGTAGGCTCCCTGCAAGAAAGCATCGGCAAATACGAGCAAGCAGTAAAAACCCTGGTGCAGTGTAGAATCCTTGCCGATAAAACCAAGCACGATAAAATCAGGGCCAAGGCAAACAACCAACTTATTTTTGTCATCGGCTATGATCTCATTCATCTTGACCAAGTAGATCCCGTGATAGAGCGCGCGGAAGCGGTACTGGGCCGACTTGGTGACCAGGGAGAAATCAAGGCCAGATGGCACCACAATACGGGGCTGGTGTTCCACAACAAGGGCAAGTACGACCGGGCGCTGGCCCATCTGGAGCAGGCACTCAAGATAAGGGAAAAGGTCTTGGGCGCCGAGCATCCGGGGGTGGCAAATTCGCACAACAGCATCGGGATTGTGTTTGACCAAAAGGGCGATTACAATCGGGCGCTTGCGCATTTGGAGAAGGCACAGAAGATTAGAGAAATAGCCTTGGGCCCCGCGCATCCGGATGTAGCAATTTCTCACAACAACATTGGCATTGTGTTCTACGAAAAGGGCGAGTACCAAAGGGCGCTTTTGCATCACCAGCAGGCCATGCAGATCTGGGAAAAAGCCTTAGGTCCCGAGCATCCGGATGTGGCTGTGTCTTACAACAACATGGGCATGGTGTTAGGTCATATGGGCGAGTACGATCGGGCGCTTCAGCACAATGAAAAGGCCTTGGAGATCTGGGAAAAAGCCTTGGGTTCCGAGCACTCGGATTTGGCCATGCCGCACAACAACAATGGGCTGGTGTACTACGATCAGGGCGAGTACGACCGGTCGCTTCTGCACTATGAGCAGGCACTGAAGATCCAGGAAAAGACCTTGGGCCCAAAGCATCCGGATGTGGCCTATCCTCTCAGCGGCATCGGTTGGATAAAAACCAAAAGAAAAAAATACCAAGAGGCAAAGAACATCTTCGAACGCGTGCTTGTCACCTGCGGCGCTGACAAATGCCAGGGAGAAGAAAAAGGACCGCTGGCCCACGCCCAGTTCGGTCTGGCCCAGGTGCTGTTAAAGACCGGCGGAAGCCCTAAGCGGGCGATCACACTCGCCCAACAAGCCCAGGAATTTTTCCAGACCGACAAATCCGTCCACGGTCAGAAGCTTCTAAAGGAAGCAGACGCTTGGCTGAAGAAGAACCGGGTCCAGTAGTCCGTTTTTTTCCGTTTCCATTTGTATCCAAGACCAGTCTGTGCTGTTGATGCCGCGGGCACGGTAAGCGCCATGGAATAATTGTGCCCTTGGTAGCGTTTGTAGGTTAGTGTCGGGCAGACCTAGCGCTGGGCTTGGTGGCGAGGAGAAGATTTCTGTTGGGCAAGGAGAGCATCAAAAGGAACCGTGTTTTCCGTTGGCGGCGCTTGAGTTGGCCCTTGGCCGCGGCGGTGGCCTTGCATTTGGCCATCTGTTTCTACCCGGTGGACTGGTCGACGCCGGCGGTGCCGATACAGCCCAAGGAGCCGATCGCGTTCGAATTCATTCGCCTGCCCAAGCCAAGTACTGCCGTTGCGCCCAAGGCTCCGGTCAAAGCCAAACCCAAAAAATCGATACGGCAGCAGAAGAGCTCCGAAAAGAACTCCTTTAGAACCCGTACCGACAGTCCGGTACCGAGAATGAGGCTCGAGAGACCCAAGACCATGGGCGAGATGTTCGGTTCCTGGCGGCCGAAGCCTGCTCCCCGGGCGCCGCCGGCAAAACGCAGAGATCGCGCCGGCCAGTTTGTCGAATACCAGGATGGTTCGGTCACCCTGCGCAATGCCGAACTGGCTCGTTCTGCCCATCGACCCGCCGCCGAAGCCGGAGTCCAGGTCGACGAGAGCATCTCGGTAGATGACCAGGGCCGGGTTCACGATGGCAGTGAAACGGTGGCGACCATGGAAAAGAAGCTGCTGGCCCAAATACCGCGCCTGGGGGCGCATTCTCCCGCTGGTCTGGATCTGGGCCGTTTCGACTGGTATGCCAAAACCCTGGGTGCCTCCTGCGGCATCTATCGCGACGGCCAGGTCAAAGGCAGCCCCGATGGCGTGACCCTGGTTATCGACTCTTCAGGCAGCATGACCAAGAACCGCTACACTTCACCGGCGACCACCTGTGGTTACACGGTAGCCTTGTCGGCCATCGAATCCAACCAAAGCACCGGGGTGGGCGTAATCAACTTCTCTTCTCTGGATCACGTGGTGGCCGAAACCCGCGACCTGGGCCTCATCGCCGACGGCATCACCAAGGCCTCCGGCGGCGGAACCTTTTTGCCTGGCCTCCAACTCAAGAACTACATCAAGAGCAAGGGCCGCCGGGATATCGTGGTCATCACCGACTCCCACATCCAGAACTACCGCAGCGCCCTGCCGCATTTCCGCGAAGCTCTGGCCCGCGATCCGCGCAACCAGGGAGTTCTGATTGTGATCGGAGACCGGAGTTTTACCAACGACGCCGCCATCCGCCAATTCATCTGGGCCGGCTTCAAGGTGCAATATCACGCCCGCCTCGACCGCGACAAAATCCCCGACTCACGGCCGATACCGCGCCCCTATCGATCGACCCTGTGAAAGAGGGTGTGAAATGAGTAAGATGATTTCCTGAAGCGATACCCTCCTTGGGATGGTCACAGCAGTGTTCATTTTGGCGCAGGATCCTCTCCTTGTAAAATATTGAAATAACTTTACAATTTATCAAGTCGGTCTAGTCAGGCCTTTTTTCTGGGACATCTTGTCACACAAGCTCTATGGGGGTCTTGACTAGGTTTATTATTGTCTCCTTTTTTCCGGGGATTACAGCAGCAAACAAAAAGCCGGTAAATTGGCAAGCTTCTTGCGATGTATCGCTCCCGGAGGTTCTCCTTATGATTAGTCAAAAGGAGAAAAGGGAAAGGAGCAAAGCATGATGAGGAAAAAACATTTTATAATTATGTTGTTAGCACTAGCGGTCGCTTGTCTTACCATGGGCTGTGGCGATGAACTTGGCGATTCCCCCGCAGTTGGTTATCCCGGTGCCGGCGACTCTGAGCCCTTGCTGGGGGCCGAGTTGAGCTGCTTTTACAGCAGCCAATCAAGCGCCCTGAAGCCCGGTCGTCCCGCGGCAACTGTAGAACACCTAGTTGAGGTCATTAAGAATGATGAAGTTGTGCACATCCGGCTGACTCTCGACCCGAATTTCGTAGACAACACTTACGGCGCAAATTCCATCGGCTGGGAAGACGACAAGAAAGGAATTCACGAGTTTGAAAAGCTGGTTGGCAGTGATCATGCCCAGATCGTACTAACCAACAAAAATGGCAATACCATCTTTGACTTCAAGATTGACTACCTCTCCCAGGATGTAACTGCCCCCACTGGATATAGTAGTCTGGGAGTTGCCGAGAAAGATGGCGAGGTCATCATTGGCGATCAGTCCGCCATCAAGAAGACCGCAACCTCCCTGGACCGTAACCTCAACGAGCGCGGCTATGGCGCCTACTTGTCGGATTCACCCCAGACCGATGCCAGCTACGCCGTAAATCAAAACGCGCCGGACTGGGACTATCGAGTGGTCTACGAAGTCTGGGTATTGTCTTCGGCCTTCGAACCAGCCGGTTTTGGTGCCGCCAGTATCGAATATATCCATGCCTCGCCATCCAAGGTCGGCGAAAATTCAGTCTTTGTGGAAACCGGTGATTGTCCCGATGATTGGGACGATACCTGCAGTTCACAAGACGATTCGGACGACACTACTGGAGACGATGCCCCGCCTCGCTAATTGGTTGCCCGCCGCTAGATTTCGCAGGAGTTGCCCATACAGTTGGGCCGGACTTTCGGTTCGGGGATGAGTTTCAACTTTAGCCCTAGATAATACGTTTGGCATCCAACACATATGCCAAAAGCAGTTTCAAGATACAGCAAAAGTATGCAGGTCAGGCACAGGATACAGACCGAACCGAACCAGGAGGCATCGTTCAGTAGAAAAAGGGACATGACGAAAATCGAGCTGGAAAGTCCCAAGCCCAAACTCCAAGCAAATTTTTTCTGAATGGCCCCAATCGGCAAAAAATTCTGCTTCCAAACAAAAAGCCTGGCGATAAATACCGTGGGTGAAAACTTAGGATTGATGACCAATCCGATCAGGAAGTTCAAAACCAAAAAGCCGACGATATAGGGGATGACAATGTATTCTTTAAGGATAAATCCATTGATGGAAGCGATGATGGCCAGCAGCAGCATGATTCCAGCACTGCCCCTCATGGCCCGTTCATCAAGAACCTTGTAAGCGCTTTCCTCGTGGTATTCACCAAAACTGAAAATCGACATTTGCACTCCTTTCACCGGGCAGTGTTCCCCCGTCTACCCGGAACGTGCCGCCGCTCATAGTAGCACCTTAATGAGTCCGGGGGGAGACCGGTTTGGTTGACCCGGGGGAGACATTCACATAAAGTTTAGGTTATCTGAAGCACTATGGCTGTTTGTTGGTGGCGTCAACCCGGGTGAGCTGGGAGCAATCCGGCTTCATTCATTTGACTGGGGACATTGTTATGAATCGTACTTGCTGGGGTCTGGTTTGGCTGTCCGGTCTGGTTTTTTTGCTCACGCTGGGGAGTGGGGGATGTAATTCCGGCGTTAACCCGTCGAATCCTTACGATCCGGATACCTCGGCTGAAAAACAGGCCGATGCCCAGATTACCGGCATCATTATGGGCTTGGATTCCATCACTGCCTTGCCGGTGCCCTTGACCGGTGTCGAGATAAGCTACGTCAGTACGGCTGAAGTTTTGGGCCAGTCAATGACCACGGATGACAGCGGGGCGTTTGAGTTTGCCGATGTCAGACCGAGCCGCTTGTCGATTGAGATTTTCCACGCTCAGCATATTCGCCAATTTCGGGAAATTACTTTGGGTGCGGGAGAAGAACGGGTGCTTGCTATCACCATGGATCGGCTGCCCGATGTGGCCACCGATACCGTGGGCCAGGTCAGTGGCATTGCCCAAAAAAGTGGCGAGCTCAGTCTCGAGGAGGCCTTGCAAGACCACTCGGGAATCGTGGTGGAAGTGGAAGACGCGGGGGTCAGAACGGTGACCAACGCCCTGGGGGAATTCGATCTCTTCTTGAATGCCGGCACTTACAACCTGGTTTTTTCCGCGCCCCACTACAATCTAGCCCGGCGTAACGACGTGGAAGTACTGGCGGCCGAGGCCATTGTGGTGCCGGATAGCCCGGTGGTCCTCGACCCCAACCCTGGTTTCGTGGCCGGCATGGTGGTCTTGGAGGGCATGGACGTAGACCAACACGGCGGGATTCTGCTGAGTTTGTTGGGGGGGGCCACCGGAACCACCGCCGCCAATGGCAGCTTCCGTCTGACCAATGTTGCCGCCGGCACCTATACCATGACCGCGGCCAAGGACGGTTTCGATACCCATACCAGTACCGGGATTGTGGTCTACGGCGGTCGCGAAACCCAGGTGCCTGACATTGATTTGCCCATCTCCCGGGGCTCGGTCGCCGGTCGGGTGATGCTGGCCGGGCAAGCGGAACACGGCGGTACCATCGTCGAATTGACCGGAACGGTTCACACCGCCCAGACCAACACCCAGGGCGCTTACGAGATTAACGATATCCCGGTGGGAACCTACGAACTGGCCGCGCGCCACGAGGGATTCGCCCGGGGCGTGGTGGGCTCGGTGCTGGTCGCGGCCGGTGAAAGCACCGCGGTCGAAGAACTGAACCTGGCGCTACGCAAGGGGGATTTTGACATCAACGGCGGAGCTCCCTATACCAACGACCCCCAGGTGACCTTGACCTTGACCAGCGACGACGCGGTCCAAATGCAAATCAGTGAATTGTCTGATTTCTCGGACGCGAGCTATGTGGCCTTTGAAGTGTCCCCGAGCTTTTTATTGAGTAACGGCGACCAAGCCAAGACGGTGTATGTGCAATACCTGGACAGCAACGCCACCCCCAGCCAGGTGTTCTCGTCCAGCATTACCTTAGACACCCAGCCTCCCGACAGTGCCAATGTGTCGATTAATGCCGGCGCGCTCTACTCCAACAACGCCGATGGCTTGGTGAACATCACCTTTTCGGCCAGCGATGCTACTTCGGGCGTCGAAAAAACCAAGATTTCCAACGACGGTGTTTTCGATAGCGAAGTTTGGCAAGACTACGTCAACGCCAAAACCCACACTTTAGATACTCCCCTGGATGATGGACTCAAGACGGTTTATGTTTTGTACAAGGACTTTGCCGGCAATGAAACTGCCCAGGCCGTCGAAGCCAGTATCACCCTCGACCGCATATTGCCCACGCTCAATGGCTTTGTCATCGATTGCAACGGACAATCCGATGCCGCCCAATGCAACAGCTCGGTGGTTGAGTTGGCAATTGACGCCAGCGGCGCCAGTCGCATGGCTCTGTCCAACGACGCCGGTTTTGCCGCTGAGATCTTCGAACCCATCGCCAGCCAGCGGGCCTGGTACTTGACTCCCGGTGATGGCGACAAGTTGGTTTGGATCAAATTGTTGGACGAGGCCGGCAACAAAACCGATGCCGCCTTCGATGGCATCTATCTGGATCAAACGGTTCCCCAAAGCCCGACCTTGATCCTGGCCGGAGGCGCCGCCTACGTGGCCGGGCCTCTCGATGTCCAAGCGAGCTTGACCACCGCCGATGCCGACATCGACCAGATGCGCTTTGCCGTAGATGGCACCTTGGACAGCGAAGCCTGGCAGAACTATGTCGCCGCCTTTGGGGTCGATCTGCCCGAGAGCAACGGCGAGAACCGCGTGTTTGCGCAGCTTCAGGACCAGGCCGGCAATCTCTCTCCCGTGGTGGAGGCACGTATTGTGGTGGATACCACCGCGCCGCAATTGTTCCATTTCGAAGTTGGTAACGGTTCCGGCTGGGTAAACTCCGCCGATGGCTCCACCCAGGTCAGTATCAATTGTGCCGACAACCTGGTTCTTGATGCGGAAATGAATTTGCTGGTGGAAGACGAAGGCGCGCAGGTGCTGTACCAAGGCACTTATGCCGATGTGGTTCCCATAGTGTTGGGGGCGGGCGAAGTGGCCAAAACCGTTACTGCTAGTTGTAGCGATCCGGTGGGCAACCTTACCGCCTCTGCTCCGGTTGCGGTTTCGGTCGATCATAGCCCGCCTAGCATCAACTCGTTTACCCTCAACGGGGGGGCTGCCAACGAGCCACTCAGTAGTCAATCCATCACCATTCACCTGCTAGACATCAGCGATAACTTTTCGGGAGTATTGGCCACGGCACTGTCTGATGCCAGCTTCGACTGCGCGACGGCCAACTACGCGTATCCTGGTGCCGGTGACATCGGCTACACTTTTTCCTCCGGGGAAGGCGCGCGCACCATATATCTGTGTGCCATGGATACCGCCGGCAACCGGACCAGCTCCCCGGTGGCGGCCAACAATACGGTCATGTTAGACACCGTGCCTCCCGAGATGCCTTCTTTGGTCTTGGCCGGCGGGGCGGCCTATGTGAATACCCATCTTACCCTTTCGGTCTCCCTGCTCTCTGCCGATGCCGCCTTCATGCGCTTTGCCGTAGACGGCACTCTGGACGACGAAGCTTGGGTGCCCTACAACGCAGCCAGCACCTTGGACCTGCCGGTAGGCGACGGGGCCAAGACCGTGTTGGCCCAGGTGCTTGATGCCGGCAACAATGTGTCTCCCATTGCCCAAGCCCAAATCACCGTGGATGGCACGGCCCCGCAGATAAGCAGCATCAGCGTGGGCGATGACTCTGGTTGGGTTACCACTGCCGATGGCTCTACCCAACTTCACCTCAGTTGCAGTGATGCCCTGGTTCCGGATTCCGAACTCAGCCTGGTGGTGGTGGATAATTTGGCCAATACCCTTTTTAGCGGTGACTACCTCGACGTGGTTCCCATTGTCTTGGGGGCGGGCGAAGTGGCCAAAACCGTCACTGCCAGCTGCAGCGATCCCATGGGCAATAGCATTAGCTCGGCGGCGATTGCGGTCTCGGTCGACCACAGTGCGCCTACCATCAACTCATTTAGCTTGAATGGGGGCGGGGCCGACGAGCCGACCAACAACCCGGCCATTACCCTGCATTTGCTCGACATCACCGACAACTTCTCCGGGGTTATGGCCACTGCCCTGGCCGAGACTTCTTTTGATTGCGAGACGGCCAACTATGCCTATCCCACCTCTGGCGATGTCGGCTACAGCTTGTCCGCCGGCGAGGGCAGCCGCCGACTGTACCTGTGTGCCATCGATCTGGCCGGCAACGTCAGCGCGGCGGCGGTGGCCTCGGACAATACCGTCTTTCTTGATACCGTGGTTCCCGATATGCCGGTGCTGGAACTGGCCGGTGGGGCGGCCTATGTCGATACCCATCTCACCCTTTCGGTCTCCCTGCTCTCTGCCGATGCGGCCTTCATGCGTTTTGCCACTGACGGCACCCTGGACGACGAAACTTGGGTGCCCTACAACGCAGCCGGCACGCTGGACCTGCCGGTAGGCGACGGGGCCAAGACCGTACTGGCCCAGGTGCTGGATGCCGGCTCCAATGTATCTCCCATTGCCCAAGCCCAGATCACCGTGGATGGCACGGCCCCGCAGATGAGCAGCATCAGCGTGGGCGATGACTCCGGTTGGGTCACCACAGCTGATGGCTCTACCCAACTTCACATCAATTGCAGTGATGCCCTGGTTCCGGACTCAGAACTCAGCCTGGTGGTGGTGGATAATTTGGCCAGTACCCTTTTTAGCGGTGACTACCTGGACGTGGTTCCCATTGTCTTGGGAGCGGGCGAAGAAGCCAAAACCGTCACCGCCACCTGCAGCGATCCCATGGGCAATAGCATAAGCTCGGCGGCGATTGCGGTCTCGGTCGACCACAGTGCGCCTTCCATTAACTCGTTTAGCCTGAATGGGGGCGGGGCCGACGATCCTACCAACAACCCGGCCATTACCGTGCATTTGCTCAACATCACCGACAACTTCTCCGGGGTCATGGCCACCGCCTTGGCCGAGACCTCCTTTGATTGCGCGACCGCCAACTATGCCCATCCCACCAGTGGCGATGTCGGCTACAGCTTGTCCGCCGGCGAGGGCAGCCGCCGACTGTACCTGTGTGCCATCGATCTGGCCGGCAATGTCAGCGCGGCGGCGGTGGCCTCCGACAATACCGTCTTTCTTGATACCGTAGTCCCCGATATGCCGGTGCTGGAACTGGCCGGTGGGGCGGCTTATGTCGATACCCATCTCACCCTTTCGATCTCCCTGCTGTCTGCCGACGCAAGCTTTATGCGCTTTGCCATAGACGGCACCCTGGACGACGAAGCTTGGGTACCGTACAACGCGGCCGGCACGTTGGACTTATCCGCAGGTGACGGGGCCAAGACCGTACTGGCCCAGGTGCTGGATGCCGGCTCCAATGTATCTCCCATTGCCCAAGCCCAGATCATCGTGGATGGCACGGCCCCGCAGATGAGCAGCATCAGCGTGGGCGATGACTCCGGCTGGGTCACCACTGCCGATGGCTCTACCCAACTTCACATTAGTTGCAGTGATGCGCTGGCCTTGAATGCAGAGATCAACCTGACCATCATCGATGGAGACATGGCGACTCTCTACAGTGGAGACTATCTGGATGTGGTTCCCATCGTCTTGGGCGCGACCGAAGAAGCCAAAACTGTCACCGCCACTTGCAGCGATCCCATTGGCAATAGCGTCAGCTCGGCTGCCATTGCGGTATCGGTTGACCACACGGCGCCCAGTATCAATTCTTTCACCCTCAACGGGGGCGCGGCCAACGAGGCCACCGCCAGCCCCTCGGTCACCTTGCATTTGTTGGATGTGGATGACAATTTCTCCGGGGTCAGTGGCACGGCATTGGCAGAGACTTCTTTTGATTGCACCACCGCGACTTATTCCTACCCAAGCTCGGGGGATGTCGGCTTCACGCTCTCGGCCAGCGACGGTCAGCGCTATGTTTATTTGTGTGCCCGCGATGTGGCCGGCAATGTGACTGCCTCCGCGGTGGCTTCGGACAATGCCGTGGATTTGGATACCCAAACCCCGCTGGCGCCGACCGTTGTTTTGGCCGGCGGAACCGACATCACCCGGCTCACCAGCATTGGCCTGAGCATCACCCCACCCGAGGTCGGATTGACGCTAGAACTTTCTGGCGATATCGACGAAGTGGGCAGTTATTCGGCCGATGCGCCGCCGGCTACGGTAACGCTTGCCGGGGATGACGGCCAGTTGACGGTTTCGGCCATTGTAATTGATGCCGCCGGCAACCGCTCCAGCAGTGCCTCGGACTGGATTACCCTTGATACCGAAGCCCCCTATTTGTACGCGGTGGCTATCGACGACAACGAGCCTTTCGCCACCACCGCGGATGGCGAGGTCACCCTGACGCTGGCCGCCTCCGATGCCCTAAGCGGCGTCAATCGCATGCAGATATCAACCGATGGCGTCTGCGACACGGAACCGGTGGTGGATTTTGAGCAGGAGGTCACCTTCTATCTGGATGACCCGGCCAACCAGGGTCTGAAACATGTCTATGTGTGCTTCCTGGATATCGCCGGCAATGTCTCCGACCCGGCCCATGACCAGGTAAGCCTTGATTATACTCCGCCCGTCATCAACAACTTTTCGCTCAATGGCGAAACCCCCGACGAGCCCACCAATTCGCGTGAAATCCTTGCCCGGGTCGCTGTCATCGATGGCATCGCCGGGCAGGCGGCGGTGGCCTTATCGGATGCCAGCTTTTCTTGCAGCGATGCCCAGTACACCTATCACCCCTTTCAGAATCATCCCTTCTTGCTCTCGGAGGGAGAGGGTCAGCGCTTCTTGTACCTGTGCGCCCAGGACGGCGCCGGCAACTACACGGCCTCGGCGGTGGAGTCGACCAACGCGGTGTGGCTCGATACCACCGCCCCCGAGACGCCCTCCATGCAAGTCGCCGACTTCGACGGCGACGGTTTTGCCCTCAGCGAGGAACAGGTGGAACTGCGCTGGAACTTCACCGCCGAAACCAGTGGCTATTTGATCCGACGCTTCGTGGTTGACGTCGATAGTTCCACCCAACAAATTGCCGATCTCGATGCGTCGGTCCACGGATTGATCGACGACGTTACGGCCACGGTGGGAAATACGCATCTGTATCAAATTCGTGCTTACGATGCGGTGGGCAACGTCTCAAACTGGTCTTCGGTGGTGGAGGCCAACCCCTTCGATCCCATCGATGGCGTATTCTGGATTCGCTCCATCGACCTGTTGAAATTCACCTTTACCCCCAATACGGGCACTTTCTGGCAACAGGCCACCTATTGGTGGAGCAACGTCTTATACAGCTCGTATTACCAGGTGCTGGGCAGCAATATTTTGCAGTGGGAAAGACCAGAACCTCCCGAGCGCCAGGTGAACGAACGGTTGATGTTCAGAACCGCCAACCAGGACAACTCGCTGGTGTATGACACCTCGGTCTCCCTGCGCATCAATCAAACCAGAACCCTCGACAGCGATGGCGACCCCGGAAAATTTACCTCCCTCGCCGTCGGTTCCGATCGAGTTGTGCACATCAGTCACTTTGATGATGATACCGACGATCTCAAATACACCACCAACAAGCCCGGCTATTGGGTGACCTACACGGTTGACTCCCTCAATGACACCGGCACCTCGACCTCCCTGGCCCTAGACAGCAATAACAATGTGCACATCAGTTATCACTACAATACCGATAACGATTTGCGCTATGCCACCAACGCTTCCGGTGCCTGGGTGGTAACCACCGACATTGACACCGCTGCCAACGTAGGCGATTTCTCCAGTATTGCGGTGGATAGCCAAGATTATATCCATATCGGCTACTACGATGTCACCAATACCAATCTCAAATATGCCACCAACGCGCCCGCCGGCACTTGGTCCACCACCACCGCGGTCAATACCGGAGACTCACAAGGCCGATTCTGCTCGCTGGTGCTCGACAGCAACGACAATGCCTACATCGCCCATTTGAATACCACCACCAAGAATATGGAACTGGCGACCAATGAATCCGGCGCGTGGGCCAGCCCAACGATCTACGGGCCCATCACTGCCACGGTCAACATATCCATGGCCATTGATCTGGCCGATAAGTTGCACATCAGCTTCTCCCCGTCACCTGGTTCTCTGTACTATGGAACCAACGCCAGCGGTGGCTGGGCGTTCGAAGAAGCCGATGGCCCCATGTCGGGTTACGGTGGCACCTCCATCGCGGTCGATGCCCAAAGCAAGGTGCACATCAGCCACCGCGAAGCCGATCATACCGAGCTGCGCTATACCACCAACCTGTCCGGGATCTGGGAATCCATCACCGTCGATAACGCAGGAGATTTGGGCCTGTTTTCTTCCCTAGCGGTAGACAACCTGGGCATCGTACATATCAGTTACAACAACACAGTGGATAAGCAGCTTCGCTATGCCAACGTGTTCACCTATCCCTGGCGAACCGAGACCCCCGACACCAGCGGAAACAAAAATTTCTCTCCCGCGGTGGCAGTCGACTCCAAGGGACATACCCACATCAGCTACATGGATACCATCGATGGTTACTTGACCTATGCCACCAACCAGGACGGCAGCTGGCAAATCAGCGACATTGATAAGAGCGCAGTCGTGGGATTTTCTTCCTCTATTGCTATCGACGGCAAGGACTTCATCCATATCAGTTATTATGATCAGACCGACAGCGCCCTGAAGTACATCAACAACACCGAAGGTGTTTGGACGGCCACCACCTTGGATTCGGAAGGCATCGTCGGCCAACTGACTTCTCTGGCCATCGACAGCAATGGCAAAATCCATATTGCCTACCGGGACAACACCAACCAGCGAGTGAAATATATCAACAATGTCAAAGGTTCCTGGGTGGAAACGGCCATCTATGCCACCGACAACACCACCCTGGTTGGCATCTCCCTGGACATAGACAGCAAAGACAATATCCACATCGTCCATTATCACAACCACAACCTGTATTATTCCACCAACGCCGGCGGCTCTTGGGCCACCATAGCCGTCGATACGCCGGTACTGCCGGCTTATACCGGTATCGATCCGGCCCTGGCCATAGACAGCAACGATTTTATCCATATCAGTTACCGAGATGGCAATAACATGACCTACCTTACCAACGCATCGGGCTCACTGAAAAAAACAGAAATTGAAGTGGCGGGCGTATCCGGAAATGACTCCGATATTGCCATTGATGAAAACGACAACGTTCATATCATCTACTCCAATACCGACCTGCAGGACCTGCACTACGCCACCAACACCGCTGGCTATTGGCGAGTGAGCGAAATCGATGTGGTAGGCTCGGTCGGCACCAACCCCGCCGTCACCATCGACGATTTTGGCAGAATCCACACCGTCTATCAGGACACTGACAATGCCAACATTGTCTATTCCTACGGCAAATTCGAAGGCTTCATCCCCGCCTCCTCCGACACCTTGACCTCACCCTTCTAGCCCCAAACCCGTAAAACAAGCCGAGCATTTGTGGGTAAATATTGAGATAACTTGGGAGTTTTGAATAATTTTCTTTATGAATAATTAACTTGGTCTTTCTTACAAACCGGTATGGGTCAGATGGGTGATTGCGTTTAGCTTTTCGCCCACCAGTGCTTTTAAGGAGCGTTCGGACGTGTCAAAGAAAATCAAAAAGGGAAAGAGAAAGCAGGCAGATCCCCGGACTCGAAAGCGTAAACAAGGCGACCATCGAAAGCACAGGCCAGGATCTTCCTCCCAGGGTGCTGCCAAGAAAACAGGGGATCTTTATCACGTGCATTCGCAGGCTGGCCTGAACTCACTACTGGCATCAGGGAGACCGACTCTGGTGGATTTCTGGGCGCCCTGGTGTCAGCCATGTCTCAGGATGGGGCCAATTTTTGAGAGGATCGCGGCTAGATATGGTGATCGGATCAACTTCGCCAAGGTCGACACACAGTCTCTGCCGAAAGTTGGTTCACGTTATGGAGTGAAGAGTATTCCAACGATAATCGCGTTTGCTGGAAGGCAAGAGGCAAAACGAGAAGTTGGTTTGATGAATGAGCAAAAAATGAAACGTTTTGCCGAGCGCTTTTTGCCGGAAGAGGAAGAAGAAGAGATTGAAAGTGATTCGGAGGAAATTTCTCCAGCTGGTTACACCGACATCGAGCCTCCAGAAGTCAATTCTCATAATCCCAAACCCAAACCAAATTCTGGGGGATTTGCAGAGCGGATAAAGCGTTTCCTTGGCGGCAAGAAAAGCTAGCCCCGTGATCCTACACGACCGTGATTTTCCACCATGCCGAACTGGGCCTGGTGACCTTGTCAACCCGCAGTAGTGGTTCCAGTGCCAGAATAGCCAGTTAACTAGTTCCCATCCCAAAACCCAAAGACCTCTCGTCTAGTCGATTCCTAAATGCGTTAAAGAAATTTTCGTCATCCCCGAAATGTTTCTGTCGGGGACCCAGTTTTCTCTAACATCCTGTATTAGCGGGTTATTCGCGAGATCCCCGACAGAAACATTTCGGGGATGACTTCTTTTTTTTGGACATAAAAAATTTTAAACGTCGAACTGTGCGGAAATGAAAAAACCGGGCTTTTGGGACGAGAACTAACTAACGATTTTTCGTGGTTTTTAGTGAAGAAAGTAATTTACTCAAGGGCTTTGTACGGTCGCGTGGACAAAATGGCAGTCGATTCGTTGAGCGAATCATGACTGCGGCGGCAACCTGCCGCCAGCAAGATCGCAATGTCGTTGACTACATCCATGAGGCGTGTTTGGCTCAACTCCATGGCCGGTCGGCACCTTATCTTTGCCCTGCATCAGCCCAGACCGGCTGAACGGTTACCTCGAAGATTACAAGCGCTTGAATATCTTGTGGCAAGAAAAGGAAAAGAATGGGACGCTCTTAACGGATTAACAGTTGGGCTTTTGGAAGTGACAGGGCTTGCTTTGATTACTATTTTCTGAGTGTCAAACCTGTTCGACAAAATAAAATTGTCTATTACGATTGACAAAAAAGTTTTTGTCGAACATGATGGACAGTATGGAAATCGATATTCTTGAAATAGCAAGTACTTGGAGTTTTTGGGACCGTCCAGTGCCCCCTTCCGTCCCTCGCCTAATCAAATCACCAGATACCCTAAGGGATTCTATTTGTTTGGGTATCCAGGGAGTTCGTCGCTGTGGCAAGTCTACTCTTCTGCAGCAACTGATAGGGCGATATGATCTTGACCCAGCTCAATGTGTTTTTCTTAACTTTGAAGATCCCCGATTGACCAAAGCCTTGTCCTTCGAGACCCTTGACCTGTTGGTTATGCAATTTAGAGCGCGCCATCCCAAGGCCGATCGCTTGTATTTCTTCCTCGACGAGATTCAATGGGTGGAAGGTTGGCAACGCTGGTTAGTGACTCAGCTCGAACGGCCCCGGGGAAACGTGTTTGTGACCACCGGATCCAATGCCCGTTTACTTTCTGGCGAATTATCCACCATGCTGACCGGTCGTCACCTGACCATGGAATTATATCCATTCGACTACCAGGAGCTGCTGTCGGCAGACCCCAACACCACTTGGAATGACTACCTGGATCATGGCGGTTTTCCAGAGCCTTTATCGATGTCTGATGGCGACAGCCTGCGTAGGCAATATTTTCTCGATATCGTCGAACGAGACATCCGAGAAAGAATCCGAGCCCGCTCCAGCCTTCCCATTCGCCAGGTCATCCAGATGGCATACGAATCTGCCGGTTCAGAGCTGAGCCTGCGTCGCATTGCGGCCGCCACCGGCATTGCCGTCGATACCGCGGCCAGCTATCTTGAGGCAGCCGAGGCGGCCTATCTGTTGTTTGCTTGCCCCTTCTTCGCCTTTTCTGAACGCAAACGCGCCCGGCGCAACAAGAAGTACTATCCCATTGATACCGGCCTCAGGCGGGTGGTTATCAACAAAACGGGGAGTGATCGGGGCAAGGCACTCGAATCTTCGGTGTACCTTAGCTTGCGTCGTCACTTCGATCAGGTTTGCTATTTCAGAGAAAACGGAGAAGTAGATTTTGTGGTATCCCCGGCCGGCAAACCAATCCCCATCCAGGTAAGCCTTGATCCCCCCAGCGAACGCCATTTCCGGGCATTGGATGGGTTTTACGAACGCTTTCCCAACGCTTCAGAAGCAGTTTTTATCACTGGCGACAATCCTCAGGCCACCTTGTCGGACTTGATTCACAACCATTGATGGACGAGAAAACACTTTGCAAAGATTCTTTCAGCAGATGATCTAGTGAGCTAAACTCGTAGGTTCAGAAGGGTTCCACCTGCTCCTGAGAGGGAGAATGAAGGAGCGCTTTAGATGATGAGCAGGATAGATTTCATTAGGTCGATGGTTCATGCCGGTTGGGCCCTGCTCCTGACCGGCTTGCTGGCCAGTCAGTTTTCTTGCTTTGTCTTTACGGAGCAGGTTCGTGAGGAGCCCTTGTCCGAGGTGGATCTCACCATCGATGAAGAAATCGCTGGGTTGCCGGGACTGGAAATCCGGGCCCTGCCAGACCCGGTTCACGGGGGTCAGATTCGCTGGCTGGAAGCCGGACAGTTCCAGGCGGGGGAGCCCCCGCTGCTGCTGGTGCACGGCTTGGGGTCTGCGGGCATGCGGGATTTCTATCCCCTGCTGGGGGAGCTGACAAAGAAACACCGGGTGCTGTTGCTGGATCTGCCCGGTTTTGCCCGCTCTGAAAAGGCCAACATGGTTTATACTCCTTCAAGTTATGCCGCGCTTTTGGCGCAACTGATTGAGACCCAGGTCCAGGGCCCGGTGGACCTGCTGGGACACTCCTTGGGAGGGGCCACGGTGGTGGAACTGGCGGGAAGCCGTCCCCAGTTGGTGCGCAGACTGGTCCTCCTGGACGTGGCGGTGATCTTGCATCGGGAGGCCCTGGTGGCCTCTTACATGTCCCAGGGCATGGCCGGCCTATCCAAAATCAATAAGGACCTGGGCCATGTCAGCTATAGCATTGCCAGGACCCTGCTGGAGCCGGTTCGTGGCCTCGAACCGGATTTGGTCCAGCTCTTGACATCCGCCCGATCCAGAAAGCTGGCCCTGTCGAGCGATCCTATGCGCATCGCCACGCTGTCGTTCATATTGCACAATTTCGGCCCGGCCTTGTCCCGCATCGAGGCGCCCACCTTGATCCTGTGGGGCCGACAAGACACAATCGCACCCTTGCGAACCGCACACCTCTTGCACAGCCGTATTGCGAAGAGCAAGCTGATCATCATGGAGGGAGTCAAACACGAACCCCAGATCGAGGCCCCCGAAGCGGTTTTGCTTGAGCTGCAAAACCACCTGGAGAAAGAGGAGCTTGACTTGGGCCTTGAAAAAGCTCCGCCGGCCGGCCTGGCCAGCCGGGAGGCCCGCTGTGACCAGCAGTCGGATGTGGTGTTTGAGGGCGGCTATAGAGTCATCGAGATCAAAAACTGCGAGCGGGTGTTTCTAAACCGAGTATGGGCCAGCCGGATCTTGATCGAATCCAGCTCGGTGAAAATGCTGGACCCGACCCTGGTTGCGGATCCCACGGTGCCGGGACCGGCTTTACTGGTCAAGGACTCAAATCTGATAGTCACCGGGGGACGACTCGGGGGCCGGCCGGCCATGAAGTTGGAGCATAGCAATCTGGACATGGCTGGCACCCGGCTCTACGCTGATCAAGATCCGGTGTGGCAGTCTGCAGACAGCCGAGCCCTGTTCTCGGTGACCGAGATGAAGACCCAAAATGCTGTTTTGCATTTGCACGCGGAGTACTAGGACCCCGAGCTCAGCTTCAGAAGGGTTCCACCTGCTCCGGCGGGTGCGAGGTCAAGAGGCCCTGGAAGATTCCTTGGGTATAGGCCAGATCGGATACCCCGTTTTTTCGGTAGGCGATATGAACCCGATCCAGAGAGTCTAAGCCAATGCTGGTATAGCTGCGTTGCCCCAGACCCACGGTCGGGTCTAGCTCGGTGCTGCGCCAAGTGCCATGGGCATTGGTGGCATACATGAGATAGCCCCAATCGTCTTGCACATAACTGATGTGGACCTGATCCAGGCTGTCGATGGCAATGGAGGTAAACCGGCCCACGCCAAAGGCCGAGGCCACGATGGTGACTTCCCAGCTACCCGAGGCGTTGGTGGCATAGCGCAGGTCGTTGTAGGTGTTGTCGTAGTAGGCAATGTGCACTTTGTCCGCCGAATCGATGGCCATGGAGACAAAGGAGCCCACATAACTGTCCGAATCGATGACCGTCTCCACAAAGGAACCCGATCGGTTGGTCAGGTAGTGCACGCCTTCTTGGCTGCCCGCATCATAAACGATGTGCACGTAATCCTGGCTGTCGATGGCCAGGTCGTTGTGCACCTCGCCGGAAGACGATAGCGAGACCAGGTCCTGGATGATCCACGGCGCACCCGGTCCCGGTATGCGGTAGGCGTAACGCATTGCCGAAAACATGGCACTGAAGTAGGACAGGTGCACGAATCCCGCCGAATCCACGCCGATACCGCTGGGTACCTGGCCGGCGGTGAAAACCTGTTCCACTGTCTCCAGGGTCCAAGGCCCATAGGCATCGGTGGCATATTCGATGGCAGAAGTGGACTGGTTGCCGTAGCTGATATGGAGAAGATCGGACTGGTCGACAGTGATGGAAGCAAACAATCCCACCCAGTGGCCCATAAAGTCCCCGTCGTCCACGGTCTCGATGGTCCAGGCGCCCGAAGCGTTGTGGGCGTGCTCCAGGGTGACGGTGGTTTCATCAAAATAAGCCACGTGCACCACATCGTTGCTGTCCAAGGCCAACGACGCATAAGAGCCAGTGCTGCCGGCCGAGTCGATGATCTCGTCCGACCAAAGGGGTTTGGCAACAATCGCGTGCAACAGATCCTGGTATTCGGCCGAGTGGTAGGTGAGATGGG
The DNA here is from genome assembly GCA_030591445.1 of Deltaproteobacteria bacterium. Taxonomy (GTDB): domain Bacteria; phylum Myxococcota; class B64-G9; order B64-G9; family B64-G9; genus JAUVBB01. Next base: position 24,149 of record JAUVBB010000017.1, read on the forward strand.
GGCGGCCGGTGCTGTCCAAGGCGATGGCGGCGAACTGTCCCACATCGCCGGTAACGTGCAGGTCCATGGTCTCCCAGGAGCCGCTCTCGTTGGTGGCATAGCGCAAATCGTTCAAGCTCCCCACCCCGTAACCGATGTGGGCCTTATCGTTTTCGTCCAGCACCAAAGAGGTGTAATAGCCGGCGGCGTCGGCGGCGTCGGCCACCTGGATCACCCAGGCTCCGGAGGCGTTGGTGGCGTAGTAGAGATCGTCAAGACGCAGGTAGGAGATGTGAACCTTTCCCTGGTGGTCTAAGGCCAGCGATGAGTAGCTGCCGGGACTGCCAACAGCGTTGTCCACGGTTTGGGTCACCCACGCGCCGGAGGCATTGGTGGTGTACTCGAGACTGGTCGGCGCGCCCCAGTCCTTGTGACTGATGTGCACCTTGTCGGCGCTGTCTATGGCCAGCGAAGAATACTGGCCCGGCCAATCGGTATCGTCCGCTAGTTCGGTGACCCAGCTGCCCCCGGCGTTGTTGGCCACCTGCAGATCCCGGTCTATCTCCCCATAGAAGCTGATCCAGGCGGCGCCGGTGCTGTCGATACCGATGGAGGTGTCTCGGTAGCCCGGATCGCCCGTGTCCTCTACCAACTCGTTGGCCCAGGAACCGGAAGTGTTGGTGGCGTAGCGTATGTCACGGTTGGTGTAATCCTGGTAACAGATGTGCACGAAGCCGAGCGGATCCACGAAGATGTCGGTGGACCGGCCGGTGTCGCCCACGCTATCAACCGTGACCGCCACCCAGGTGCCCGAGGCGTTGGTGGCATATTTCAGGTCGGCGTTGGTCGCATCATAGTAGCTTACGTGCAAGGCGTCGTTGGCATCGATGACCATGGCGGAATACAGGCCCACGTCATCTACCGAATCCACCGTCAGCCGGGAATGGAAGCCCAAGGGCACCACGCTTTGGTAGACCAAGGAATTGTCCTGGTTTCGGGTCAAAAAAAGGAGTTCTTCGTTGAAGCGGGTAGGGTCCACGGCCGGCCCCGGGCGCAACCAGGAAAAGGTGTTGTCGATCATGGGGTCCCGGTTGGGCATCCCCAGCAGGTCTTCATTTTGATAAGTGATGCTCATGGTGAAGGTGCCCGGATTGGGTTTGAACGCATAGCGAAAATCGTCCTTGTCCCGGATCCAGAAGGCGTATTCCACCGGATCGAAAGTCAGCGCGTCTACCACCAGGGACCAGGGTGATTCGTTGCCCACTTCGTCAATCGCCTTGATGCGGTAGTACAATCTCTTGCCCACCTGGGCGCTCACGTCGTCAGCCAGGTTGATTTGGGCCGGAAGAATGTTGCCGTCCCGCAGCACGAAGTCACCCTCTCCCTCCACGAAACGCTCCAACACCAGATGATCGGTGTCCGGGGGCACGCTCCAGGCCAGTTCCACCGTGTCGCGGGCCAAGGCGAAGCCGTCGCCGTCGATGTCCGCCACCTGCAGGGCGGGGATGGCCGGCGAGTTGGTGTCGAGTTCCACCGTGTTGGAGGCCAGCGCCGCGCTCAGCACGTTGCCGGCATCGTCTTTGGCGCATAGGTACACTTGCCTCAGGCCGTCGCCGGGAGACAGAATGAACGGAATATCGGCCTGGGCCGGGTAGACGTATTGGGCGCTATCACAATTGAACGAGGCATCGGCCAAAGCGCTGGCTACCCCCACCCGGTCGGACACCGCGTCGCGCAGGTCTACCCGCACCACCACGTCGCGCGAATTGGTGGGCGAGGCGGGCACCCCGTCGTTGAGTCGATAACCGACGATTTCAGGCGGGGTGTAGTCCAGGGTGATGGAATCTTCGGCCGCATTGGCCACCGTGGTGGCGTTGCCCGCCAGGTCGATGAATTGCACATACACGGTCTTGGATCCCTCGGTTCCTACGGCGGCCAGGGTGTGGGATCGTACCTGCTCGAAAGGGATGGGCGCTTCGTCGAACACGGTATCGTTGGAGATGCGCATGGAGTCCACCCCGCTGACCAGGTCGGTGGCCGACAGGGTCAGAGAGACCTCACCCAGGGACTCGGTGGCGTATTGCTGGCCCCCGTTGATCACCACCGTGGTGTTGTAGGGCGGCTGGGTGTCGAGCACGATGGACGCCGAGCTGGGCAGGGAACGGTTGCCCGCCGGGTCGATCACCAGGGCGGTGAGCGTCTTGGTCCCGTCGCTGCCATTCAAAGTCACGGTGGCCGGCGGATTGTCCGCCGCGTGGGTGCCCTGCTCGTCGATGTCCCCGGATAGTTCCAGGCTGAGGCCAGTCTCGAACACGGTAACCGACAAGTTGGCATTTACATTGTTGGTCAGGTTGGCTCCGCCCGCCAAGCTTAGCTGGGGCGCCTGGGGGGCCGAGGTGTCCAGCCCCACTGCATTGTCCGAGCTGACCGACGTGCCGGTCACGTTGCCGGCAAGATCTTTAGCGCAAAGGTACAGCCGTCTGTTGCCATCACCGGCGGTCAGGGTATAACCCACGTCGCCCGAAGCGGGATATACGTAATTGGCGGTCTGGCAGTCGAACACACCTTCGGACAGGGCCGTGCTTTGCACTCCGGCAAAATTGTCGCTGATGTCGGCCAAGAGAACCGTGATGGAGCGGCTGTTGGTGGGCTCGTCGGGCGTGCCGCCGTTGAGGGTAAAGCTATTGATCTGTGGCGGCGTGTGATCCAACGAGACCAAAGCCGGTGCGGCCTGGTCCATGTTGCCGGCCGGGTCCGTGCAGGAGACGGTGACGGTTTTTGGGATCTCATTGGCACCCAACACCACCGGCACCACGCTTTGGTAGGCCCCGCTGTACAAAACGTTGGCCAGTTCGTCCACGATGTTTAGGGCAAGCTGGGCATCCGGCGCCTGGGCGTCTGCGCACTGCACGCTTACGCTGGTCGAGCCATCGGGGCTGGTCACCCAGCCCGTGCCCGTCCCAAGCAGCACGGAGGCAAGCTGGGGAATGGTGCTATCCAAGGTGAGGGCAACGCTGGCCATGGGAGACAGGTTGAGCGCATTATCTCTCACCTGGACCAGCACCGTCTTGGGCCCGTCGCCGCCCGGCAAAGACCTTTGGAAAGACGACTGCAGCGCTTCCCAGGTCTCGCTGTCCAACACCCCGTCCATGGCCATCCGCATAGAGCCCGCAGCCGGTGCCACCAGGGTTATATCCACCAGGGGATCCGACACATAGGCCGCGCCTGCGGCTACCGTGAGCAGCGGCATGTCGGGCGGCGCGGAGTCGAGTTCAATGCCGTCGGCCACCGCAGTGGTCTTGTTGCCGGCCCGGTCCATCAGCTTGATCCACACCTCTTTGGGGCCGTCGCCCGGGCTAAGATACCAGGCTTTTGCCGGTGAGAAGGCCTCGTAGACCTCCACGGTGAATCCTGGATCATTGGACAAGGCCATGAAAGCCGCATCAGCATCCGCTTGGATGTCCAGCACCACCACCGGGGAATTGCAGTGGGACGGGTCGTCAAGGCCGGCACAGTCGATGAAAAAACCGTTCAACTGGGGCAAGACCCGATCGAGCGTGATCTGCGCCTCGACGGAATTTAGGGTCTCATTGCCGGCATAGTCCCGGTAATGCACGTACACGCTCTTTTGCTCATCCACCAGCGGGTCTAAAAGCGTATGGCTCATGGCCGGGACAAAGTTTTGCCAGGGCTCGGTGTCGAACTGCCCGTCGTTGGACAGGCGCATCTGCCAGATGCCGGTGCCGGGCAGCGGATCGGAAGCGCTGAAGGTCAAAGTCACCATGCCGTCGGGGTTGTTGGCAAACTGGGCCCCGGCGTTGATCTGCAGCAGGGCATTTTCGGGTGGGTGGGTGTCGAGCTTGATGGAGGAAATCAATATCTCCGACAGGGTGTCATCGCTCATCCGAAACTGCACGTTGACCGTCTTGTCGCCGTCGCCGTCTGACAGGGTGAATGGCACATCGGCCTGAAAGGGTACCCAACTGGCATCGCTAAAAGTGGGATCTTCGCTGATGCGCATGTCGATGGCATCTTCGGCCGAAAGGGACAGAGACACCAAAGGATCGTTGGTGAACAGGGCGCCGCCGTTGATGTCGAAATCCCCCTGGCGCACCGCCAGGGTGGCCAAATTCACCGCTGACACGGTGTTGGCCTCGACCACCACCGTTCCCAGCTGGGCCGGTACGTAGCCTTGGTGCGAGGCATGTACCGTATACGATCCCACCGGTACGCCTGCCATGAGGTAGTCGCCAGCGCTGGTGGTGGTGTCGGAATAGGGCGTGCCGCTCACCTCCACCGTGGTGCTGGAGTGCTCCTGGCTGCCGGCCAGCAATACCGTTCCCCGCACGGACCCCCGTGAAATGGCCAGCGGAATCAAGTCTTCCACTGTGTCTTGCCCGCCGACCACCATCACCCCGCGTACGGTTTGGGTGTCAAAGCCCGTCTTGCTGGTGGTCAGGATATAGCTGCCGGCGGCCACCCCGGCTATCCGGAACGAACCGTCCGGCGCGCTGGTGGTGGTCTCGCTGCCCAACAGACTGAGGATCACATCCCCATGTCCGTTTTCGGCTGCCCCTTCCAGGAACACCACGCCCACCACCGCCCCCGGATTGGGATCCAGTACCACCGGGCTATCGGGAATCTCGGTATCCTCGCCCGCGCTGACCGCCACCGCGTTGCGCCGGGCAATGTTGTAATGCTTGACGGAAAACACAATGTTGTAGGTACCGGCGTTCAAGTACAGGTCGAAGCGCCCGGCCATGTTGGTCACCGTGCGCACGCCGGCGTCTTCCACCTCCACCACGATGCCCGAGTGGTCTTGCAAATCCAGTTCCTGGGCCAACTCACCGCTCTTGTGCGCCCAGCCGAACAGGTGGCCGGCCGTGTCGGTGGGCGTCTCGGGAATGGGATCCAGGGTGACGGTCAGGTCCAAGCTGTTACCAGGGAGAAAAAAGAGGCTTCTGATCTGACGCAGATGCCGCGGGTGGGTCACCTCGATGGTCGAGTTTCCCGGATGCAGATCGTTGAACTCGAATCGACCGTCAGCCCCGGTGACCGCACTAGCAGGCGATACCAAGGCACCATTTTCCAGCGTAACGGTGGCGCCCTCTAAAAGCACCGGTTCACCGCCGTCTTGCCCGCTTTCGCCATAGACCACCCCCATCAACTGGGCTTTGGCCTGGTCTTCGGGAGGGGTATTCGGATCATACGGATTGTTCGAATCCAACGAAGTGTTACAGCCGACGACCAACAGAACGACGATGAGCGCAAACTGGGCGCACAATCCTCTCACGTTCATGAAAGACCCCTTTCCGAGCCAGTGAAACGCAGTACCTTAGCCAATAGCGAAATTCTACCGAACGTTTGCCCAAACGCAACTCATATTATATTGGATTTTGTCCCCGGGAAAGCGGGACCGGTTAGATGGGAATGAGATCTTCCAATTTACATTCGGCGAGACAGGAAGTCTCGTCGCAGGCACTGTAGTATAGGTATAGATCTTCCTCATTTCTGAGAACCATGCCATTCAAGAACACTACGTTGGGAACAAAACCGTTTGTTTCATAATCTTTCTCGGGAACAAGTATCGGTTTTTCTCCTCGATAAATGACCTTGCTGGGATCATCCAGATCCAGGAGCAGGACCATTAAGGAATAGAAGTCCTTGCCGTCAATCAAGGTCTTGCCGTGATAGACTTCTAGCCAGCCATGGGCCGTCTTTATGGGCGGCGCACCGCCACCGATTTTTTCGCTCTCCCACTGGTTATGCGCCGGTCGGATTAGGCAGCGGTGTTTCCCCCAATGGATGAGATCGGGTGACTCGGCAATCCAAATTGAACTTTTACCAAAATCGTGATTGTACGGTCTGTGCAAGGCAAAGTATTTGCCGTTTATTTTCTCGGGAAAAATGCAGACATCCTTGTTGGGCGCACTGAAAATCATTCCCAGGTACTCTAGGTCGACAAAATTCTTGGTTTTCAGCAGAGAAGTGCCATAGCTGTCCCTGGATACGGCCGTGTAATTGATGTAATAGCAGTCGTCGATCTGCACGATGCGGGCATCCTCCACGCCGAATTCTTCCGAGCTATTTTGCGGCGTCAGGAATGGTTTCTCATCGACCGAGAAATGGACGCCGTCGGTGCTTCTCGCCAAGCGCAAATGGCTTATGGTAGAGACGTATTCTTGGCCTTGGTGAATGACCGCTCGGGTATCCTTACGGCAAAGCTCGGGGTCATCTTTTTTCAAATGCAATACTGTCAATGCCCCTTTTCCGTGTTCAAAATGATAGACAGGGACGGCGATTTCGTCTTTGGTTTCCGGGCAGCCTTCGGCGACTCTAAGCAACAATAGAATTTCGTTATTAAACTGTATGGCGCCCGGGTTCAGCGAGCCCTTGACCACCAAATCCTGATGGGACGGAGCGATCATCGCCGGCGTGATCAGCGGGTTGTTGGCATGCTTGTTTATGGCGATTCCTTTTTAACGCATAGATGTGAGTAACTCGGTCAAGTCCAGCAAGGCCACCCGAGACGCATAATCCGCCATGGCGTAAGGCAACACCAGTTGTCCGTTGTGAACCATGGATCCGCAAGAATAAACTACATTGGGAACATAGCCTTCTCTCTCATTCTCATTCGGCACCAGAAAGGGCTCCTTCGTTCTTCCAATCACCCGTGAGGGATCCGTTAGGTCCAGTAACACTGCGCCAATGGCATACCTCCTCATGGCGCCTACCCCGTGGGTGATCAGCAACCAGCCTTCATCCGTTTCAATGGGAGAACCACAATTGCCTATCTGGTAGTACTCCCAAGGGTAGGCCGGTTTCACTATCAACTGAGCTTCTCTCCAGAACTGCACATGATTCGAGAACATCAGATAAATATTCTCATTGTCCAGTCGCGAAATCATTGCGTACTGGCCATCGATTTTTCGGGGGAACAGGGCCATCCCTTTGTTCTTGACCGACTCTCCATTCAAGGTGCGCACCTTGAAGGTTAGAAAATCGCTGGTTTCAATGAGTTGGGAGAGAATGGTCTTGCCATCCCATGCGGTTGCCGTTCCGAAGTAACGGAATGCCCCATCGTCATCGACAAATTTAACAAAGCGCGCGTCTTCGATTCCGTGCTCCTCCACCGGAGAATAAGGAAAAAGCGCTCGCCCGCCGATGGGGATATCGGGCTCGAATTGTATGTCGTAATTGGCGCTGGCTATCCAGAAGAGGTTCTCTTTTGTGCTCTGGTTGGCAAAAGACAAGGCCGGCTCTTTGTTGTGCAGGTCTTTGACCATTGCCTGCAACTCTTGAAAAGTGAAAACGCTCGCTAACAACCCGAAAACCTTGTCGGAATACTCATTGTTGAAACCCAGATCCATGAATTTCTGGGCGAGGGTTTTCTTGTCGAATTCCTTGTTCATGATCGGGTTTGGGGTTTCGACGAAGCGGGTAGGTTGGTCTATGTGCAGATCATTGTTGCGGTCAATGGTGCCTGAGCGAAACGCTACCGATGAGATGTGTCCTTCCCCGACCGCTCTCAAACTCATGACAAAACGAGTTGAGCCGGTGGGCAAATTCGTTTGATCTGGATGGGGCACCATGGATGGGTTGAAAAGCGCGGCGGATTCCAAGGAATATTCGCTGGTAAAGTAAGAACCAATCAGCAGTTTGCGTTGATGACTGGGCTCCAGATCAATGAATTGAAGGTGCTTGATGACTTCATATCTGCGCAAAAAGGTGTTTTCGACCTCGATGTGTCGGCTTGAAAAATCGGCAAGAATCTTGTCCAGATGCTCTTTCACGTCGGCGTCCGGCTGCGCGGCAATGCGAGCGAGAATTCTTACCACCCGCTCGGGACTGGGAATGAATGGCCTAATCAGAACGCGCGAGGCATCCGGCTCGATTTTCACTTCGGTACGGTTGACCCTTAATTTACTCATGTGCTCACATTCC
>JAUVBB010000444.1 GCA_030591445.1 Deltaproteobacteria bacterium
CTTTCTCTACGATCCGGCCACCGGAAAATGGGACCGCCGTACCGAGCGCGAACGCATCGGCGGCACCGACTCCCGCCGCGCCGACTATGACGAATCGCGCCTGGTCGAAGAGTTCAATCCCACTTACCTGAAAGAGGGAAAACTGGGCCGGTTCCGGGTTCATCACATCAAGTTGGATGCCAAACCGGAGTCCGACGTGGCCTTTCCGGTCATGCACATCTGGGTCGATCAGCAGACCGGCAATATGCTCAAGAGCAAAGAATTCGCCCTTTCGGGCAAGGCCATGCGCACCTCCTATTATCCTAAGTGGGAGAAAATGCACGGCCCCTCCAAAGGCACCGATGTGTATTTCCCCAAGGAGATTCGCATCTACGATGAAATCGAAAAAGGCAATCGCTCCACCATCGTGATTCAAAAAGTAGACCTCAACCACTTGAAGCCTAACATCTTCACCAAAGCCTGGTTGGAGTCCAAGAGCCGATGATGGCCGCGGCCCTAAAGCACCCCTGGGCAGCCGCTTTTGTGATCTGGCTACTGTCGATCAACCCAGCCATGGCTGAGCAGGCAGACGATGATGCCCGCGAAGAGGAGATGTTCGGCCAAGAAGAAAGCACCGAGCAGGCCCCCACTTTCGCCGAGCAGCTACGTGAGACCGATGACACCCTGACCATCGGCGGCAAGATGTACATGCGCCTGCACTACACGATTTACGACCATGGATCCCTCGACGACTATCGCTTGCAGAGTCCCAATTTGTTCCAGCTCTACCTCGATGGCCGACCCCACGAGCGCCTCCGCGCTTTTGTGCGCGGGCGCATGCTCTTCGATTTCACCGTCGAGCCGGGCGACCAAGATCTTTTCGGCCAGGAACAAGACCATCTAGATTTGTTCCTCGACCAACTTTGGCTCAAATTCGATATGGCCGAAACCGTCTATGTGACCGTGGGCCGGCAACCCATTCGCTGGGGCTCCGGCCGCTTCTGGAATCCCACCGATTTCCTCAACCGTCAGCGCAAAGACCCACTGGCCATCTTCGACGAACGCCTGGGCGTCAGCGCCGTCAAACTGCATCTGCCCTTAGAAAGCCAAGGCTGGAACTTCTACGCCGTCGCCAACCTGGAAGGCGCCTCCAGCCTAAACGATGTCGGCGCGGCAGTTCGAGCCGAGATGCTCTTTGCCCAGACCGAACTAGCCCTGTCGGCCTCCTATCGTAAAGACGACCCCTACCAAATCGGCCTCGATATCTCCACCGCCCTCGGCCTGTTCGACCTGCGCGCCGAAGCCGCCCTGATTCACCAGCAAAAAAATCTCTTTTGGCGCGGCAGCTTCGACCCGCTCATCGGCGATGTGCCGGTAGCCTATAGCCGTAAAGATGACTGGATCCCCCAAATCGCCGCCGGCGCCGAACTCTCACTGCTGGTATCCGAGCAAGACAGTCTGATCATGGGCCTGGAATATTTCTACAACGACGCCGGCGTCACCGACACCAAGCTCTATCCCTGGCTGGCCATCAACGGATCCATGATCCCCTTCTACCTGGGCCGCCAATACATCAGCGCCTACCTGATGCTCCCCCAACCCGGCGACTGGAACGACACCACTTTCTTGCTCAGCGGCATCGCCAACCTAAGCGACGGCACCGGCACCCTTCGCTTCGACTACCGGGTCCTGCTCCTGACCCACCTGGAACTTGCGGCCTTCGTCACCGTCTTTACCGGCGACCAAGGCGAATTCCACTTCGGCGTCGATCTCCCCCCCATGCCCGGCCTAGAAACCGGCCTCCACATCCCCACCCAACGCGTCTTTCTGGGCCTGTGGCTAGCGCTAAAAGTCTGAAGGGCCCAACCAAAAGTGTATGGCAGTCGGATCTTGCGGATCCCGGCCCGACATGTTTTGCTTGAGTTCTGACAGACAGCAAAAGAAAGCCGAAAAACGGATGGGGAAAGACAATACCATTCGAGAGTCCACACTGGACGCTACCGAGCACGACCTGGGCGAGCAGAACTTGCCGGCGCTCGAGCGCGGTACTTCCGTGGGCCGGTATCTGGTGGCGGATCGGATCGGCAAGGGGGGCATGGGAGAAGTATATAAGGCCTTCGACCCCGATCTGAACCGGCTGGTGGCGCTCAAGCTGTTGACCGTGGGCGGTGATCGGGCGGATGAAACCGACTCGTTGTCCCGGCCTCGGTCTCGCTTACTGCGTGAGGCCCAGGCTTTGGCGCAACTGGCCCATCCCAACGTGGTGGCAGTGTACGATGTGGGCACCTTCGCTACCGCGGTGTTCATTGCCATGGAGTTGATCGAGGGTCAGACCTTGCAAGAGTGGCTGGCCGAGTCGACTCCGGCGCGGCCGGAGATCTTGGCGGCGATGAAGGCAGCCGGTCAGGGTTTGGTGGCCGCTCACGATGCCGGCATCATTCACCGGGATTTCAAACCGGCCAATGTCATCATGGGCAGCGACGGCCGGGTACGGGTGCTGGATTTTGGCCTGGCGCGATCGGCGGAACTGGAAGCGAGCCCGGCCAAGACACAAGCCGAGTCGGCAGCAAGCGAAAAGACACCGCGTTCCGCTAGCGCCGAACGGCGTTTGAGCGAACAGATGGATTCTTCAGGCGGCAGTCTGCTCTCTTCTTCGCTGACCCAGGACGGCTCTATCGTGGGCACGCCGCACTACATGGCCCCGGAACAGCACCTGGGCCAAGTGGTTGATGCCCGCAGCGATCAGTTCTCTTTTTGTGTGGTTTTGTTCGAGGCGCTCTATGGTCAGCGGCCCTTCCGCGGCAAAACCTTGCGCGAATTTACTGGCAACGTAACCGCGGGCAATATTGCCTGGCCGACCGGTGACCACCAGGTTCCGGCCTGGCTGGGACAAATTGTCGCCCGCGGCCTTTCGGTCGACCCGGCGCAACGCTTCTCGTCCATGCAGGAATTGCTCGACCAACTCGACAATGACCCCGAGATCGCTCGGCGCCAACAACAAGCCCGGCGGCGGCGCTGGATATCCATCACCATGTCGGTGCTGGGAATCCTGGCCGCCAGCATATTTGGCGTCTGGTATGGGGCCACCAAGAGCAGCCGACTCTGTCAGGGCAACCAGGAACTGATAGCTGACACCTGGAACGACCAGACCCGGAGCGCCATTCGCAAGCGCTTTCGCGCCACCGGCCGCGCCTACGCCGACGACACCTTTGCCAGGGTAGAAAAAATCATGCAAAGCAAAGTCGAAGCCTGGGTGGCCATGCGCAAGTCCGCTTGCGAGGCCAGTCATGTCCATGGCAGCCAGTCGCAGCAACTGTTGGATCTGCGCATGGGCTGCTTGGATCAACGGCTTTCGGAAATGCAGGCGCTCTGGGTCCTCTTTGCCGGCAAACTGAGCGGCGAGGTTCTCGATCGGGCAGTACCGGCCGCCTACGGCCTGCCAGATCTGGCGCCCTGCGCGGATCGCCAATCACTGCTTTCGGCTACCCCCATGCCCAGCAACCCAAGCATACACGCCCAAACCAAGGCTTTGCGCTCCCGCCTGGATCAAGCCTGGGCCCTTGGTCATTCGAGCCAAGGTTCAAAAGCATTGGCGCTTGCCCGCCAGATCAATGAAGAAGCCAGCCAAGTCGACTATCTGCCGGTGCAGGCCGAAGCGGCCTTTGCCTTGGGAACCTTGCAGGCCGAAAGTGGTAAAGGCCAAAGCGCCGAACAAAGTCTCGGCCGCGCCATCCTGCTGGCAGCCGAGACCAACAACGCGAGCTTGCGCGCCCGGGCTACCACCAAACTGGTTCACGTGGTCGGCCATTTGCTGGGCCGCTATGATGAAGCCATTGCCATCCACCGCCTGGCCCGGGCCGACGTAAAGTCTACCGGCGACGATGTCCACCTGCTGGCCGATTCCTGGCACGTGCAAGGAACCATTTTGAGTTACCAAGCCCGCTACCAAGAAGCGCAACAGGCCTATGAGCACGCCATCGCCCTGCGGGAAAAAGTGCTAGGGCCCAATCACTACCGGGTGGCCGACAGTGTCAACAACATGGGCGAACTGTTGCGCAAGCAGGGCAAGTTGGACGCGGCCGCCAAACACTACCGGCGCGCGCTGGCCATCTGGTCCGCCACCCTGGGCCCGCAACACCCCGACGTCGCCCTGGCCATGAACAATTTAGGCATCGTATTGAAGAACCAGGGTTCACTTGCCGAAGCCCAACAAACACTCAGCCAAGCACTGACCATCTGGGAAAACGCTTTGGGCCCCCAGCATCCCAAGCTAGGCAGCGCCCTGAACAACCTGGGCAATGTCAGCAAGAATCTTGGCCAATACCAACAGGCCCGCAAATATTTCGAGCGAGCCCTGGCCATTTGGCAGACTGCCCACGGCCCCAAGCACCCCCGGGTGGCCTATCCCCTGCAAAACCTGGGCGGATTGTTGGCCACCCAAAACCGCTGCCCCGAAGCCATCCCCTACTTCGAACGCGCCTTGGCCATCTGGCAAAATGCCCACGGCAAATCCCATCCCCTCTTGACCCATCCCTTGACCAACCTGGGCCAATGCTTCCTGTCGCAAAAGAAAACCACCCAGGCCATCACCACCCTCGAACGTTCCCTGGCCATCCACCAAAGCAAGGCCGGCGATCCGGTCTCCCTGGCCGACACCCGCTTCGCCCTGGCCCAAGCACTCTGGAACCAAAAACCCGACCGCCCCCGCGCCCTCAAACTAGCCCGCCTGGCCCGCGACGCCTTCCGCCAAGCCGGCCCCGCCACCGAAAAAGAAAGCACCGAAACCAATCATTGGCTCAAGAGCAGAGGCATCGAGACAAATCTCCCTCATTGATATAGGCTGGCCAGCATGGGCCTGATTGTCAGCGCGTCGCGCCGGACGGATATTCCGGCTTTTTATAGCGACTGGTTCTTGCAGCGGCTGGAAGCGGGTTTGGTGCGGGTTGCCAATCCTTACCGGCCGAGCCAGGTGTCCGAGATCTCATTGCGGGCGGAGGACCTGGATGCCATCGTTTTCTGGACTAAAAATCCCAAGCCTATGTTGGCCCATCTGGCTAAGATCGAAAAAAAATGTGAGCGCTTCTACTTTCAGTTCACGCTCAATGATTACCCTAAGGAACTGGAACCTGGGCTACCGCCGCTAGCAGAACGCCTGGAGACCTTTGCCGCGCTCGCCAAGTGCCTGGGTCCCGAGCGGGTGGTTTGGCGTTATGATCCGATCATCTTGTCCAATCGCAGTGATTGCGACCGTCACCGAGAGGTGTTTGGCCGGCTGGCAAAACAGCTGGCTCCTTACACTCGGCGGGTCATCGTGAGCCTGATGGATAGCTATCAAAAGACCCGGAAGAACTTACGACCCCTGGAACAAAGTGGGTATCAGTTCTGCTGGGACGCCGAGCGACAGCCGGCCACCCGGGAGCTGCTGCGAGACCTGGCCGGCATCGCCCGGCAGCATTCTCTGGAAATATTCAGCTGCGCCCAGGAACAAGATCTGTCTGCCTATGGCCTTCCCGCGGGTGCCTGCATCGATGGCCCTCTCATCGAGCGACTGTTCGGCATTCACAAAGCCTGGAAGAAAGACCCCGGCCAACGCAAGCATTGTCTGTGTGTCAGCAGTCGCGATATCGGCGCCTTTAATTCCTGCCCTCATGGATGCCCATACTGTTACGCAACTGGCAACCATGCCGCTGCCTGCACGCGGCACGACGCTCACCATCCGAACCACGACCAGCTGTGAAAGAAATCGGGGCGAGGACTTCGCGCTTACTTTGCAAGCAGCGCTGATTTATGCCAGGTTTGGATCATAATAGACCTGAAGAACCAGCCAAGGAGAAATGCGCATGTTCCGCAATTTGGCATTGAGTGAAAACGGATTTCTTTTC
>JAUVBB010000552.1 GCA_030591445.1 Deltaproteobacteria bacterium
CGAGTCGTTTCTGTCGGGGATCTCGTGAATAACCTGTCAATGCAGGATGTTAGAGAAACCGGGGTCCCCGACAGAAACGACTCGGGGATGACTATTTTGGGTTGGATGCCTAAAAATCGACAGTCTCATAACCTCTCGGGCGCAGCTATTTCCCCACCAACTTGCGCAATTTTTTCTTGTCGTTCTCGAACTGTAGTTCCTGATAGACCTGGAAAAAATTGGCCGGATCCACCAATCGGGGGCGCAGAGCTACCGCCGTTTTGATTTTGCTATCCGCGAAGCTGAATTTGCGCATCAGCGTGCGCAATTGCAGCACGGTGAAGTAATGGCCGGTGGCTGCCGCAGTGATGGGCCGCAGCTTGCCCTTGGGGAAACTCTCCTGGTCGACCGCCTGCAGCAGGGCCGCGAAGGCGTTGCCATCCATAGCCACCGGCCCGGCCGGTTTTTTCTTAGGCTTCGGTCTCCGCGGTGGCTCTTTTTCCGGCGCCATGGCCAACTCGGCCCGCAGCAGCTTCAACTGCCGTCGAATGAGCTTGATCTGCCGGGCCGTGCGGTTGCGGGTGCCAAAATTTGGGTTGGCCGCATTCATCCCCTTAAGCTCGGCCAATGCCTCCCGGCAATCGGTCAAAATCCGCTCAATGCGGCCCTGATCCCCACAAAGCCGATGATCCCGCGCCCGCGCCTCCGTGGCGCCCAACAAGGTAATGATGGCAAAACAGACGGCAGTGGCAAAGATTCTCATGACATTCCTCCTAAATAATTATTTCGCAAACTGTTGCGAACATATCTTCTATGGCCCATAGACGGCAAGGATCATGAATGAATTCATTTAATGAATTTCCACCTACGATTTGGATGATTCACTGCGATCAAATTGCTACAATTGATGCCTCTATAGGATAAGAGCAAAATGTTTAATCGGGAGCGGGGCGAGTATGAGTTACCAACGCAAGAAGAAGTTTGGGGCGGCGGATGAACCATATCCAGTAGAAATATTGAGTTTATTGGTGTTTGGGTATGGATTCATCCTCAAGTTTATTGTGATTTTTACGGTAGTTCTCTTTGATTGCGAACAGTTCCGTCGTTTTTGGGAAGAGTCAGAAGTCATGTCTTACTTTGCCAGTATGCTGGCACTGTTGGCCATATTGGCTGCGCTACCAATTTTCGGAAAACTGTTTGGCGGTTCGGTATCGAAGTCCGAGTTTGGCTGGGCTACCGTAACCACCGGTTTTGCATTGTACGTCGCATCTTGGTTGGTGATTGTGTATGCCTATTTGCACAGAGATACTGTTATTGGCGGCTATCTTAGCGAATTGTTCAGTTTCTTTGCCGATCATCCAAAATGTTGAAAATGAGTCGGTTACTTTTTAATAATGCGACTAGCGCTCATCTGATCGATACCAGGCGAGAAAGAGGTGGTGAGAGCCAATACCGGCGCTGGCCAGACCAAGCAAGGCAAAAAGTTCCCGACTGGCACGGTCATGAAGTCCGACTATATGGCCGAGCCTGGTCAACCCCATTAGGATGAGAGTGACCCCAATAGCCATGAGCAATATCCCAAATCGAAGCCGGTAGCTTTGCTTTTTCGTGCGTGCTTGTTTGGTGCGGAGAGCCATTTGTTGTTCAGATATCGTCCATCAAGCGGTGGATCAAGATCTCTTCTAGGTCCCTTCGACCGTCAATGATGCCGATGATGCTCACTAGCTTAGGTTCTACTCTGATAAAAACCCGGTAGGGTGAGACGATTAGTTCCCGGTATTCTCTGATCCCGAAGCGTTTAAGCTCGGGAACGATCCGGCAGCGCTTGGGGTGAAGAAAAAGAGTATCGATCCGGGCAGAGATGGCAGAATAGAGCTTGACTGCGGCATCGGGACCTTCATGGACTTGTTTGTAGTCCAGGATCCCGTCCAGATCGTCTATGGCCGAGGGCACCCACTCGATCCGGTATTTTTCAGGCACCTTTGAGTTCCTTGAGTTTTTTCTCGAAATGCTTGGTGGCCTGGGCATGACTTATGGTCTTGCCCTCGCGCATTTGCCGGTCTCCTCTGGCGAGGAATCGCAATAAAAGCAGGGCATTCCTTTGCCGTTGGAAAGCCTGAATGTCCTGAAGCACAGCGGTAGCCTTGCCATTTTGAGTGATGATAACCGGCTGACCGGATTCTTTTGCCTTTCGAATTAGTTCGGCGCTTTTGGTTTTCAATACTGTTACTGGTTCTATGGCTTCGGAGTAGTCCATTTTCCTTCCTCCCGTTCACCTCCAAATATAGCCCATAATTTGGCCCCGATCAAGTGAGTGGCTTTGCTGGTCGAGGTGATGCTCGCGAGGCCAGTAGGGCGGTGGAGCCGGCGCCGCAGGAGAGGATGGAGCGCATGGCTTCGTCGACGGCGACGTCTACGCGCTGGACGAATTGTTTTTGCAGGTGAAAGATTTGGCCGGAGGTGGGGTTGGGTCCGGTGGGGACGAAGACGGTGAAGCTGCCGTCGGGGTGTTCATCGGTGACGAAGGCGGTGGCCAGGGTGGCGCTGTCGTATAGTTGCACCAGGGCGACGGAGGAGAAGGGGGATTTTTTTCGGCCCAGGAAGTGGTTGACGGTTTCTCGAATCATGTTGTAGCCGGGCGCGGCTTTGAGAATTTTGGTTTCCAGCCATACTTGGAGCCATTTGCCGAGTTTGGTGCGGACCACCAGGCCGATGCCGAAACAGGTGATCACGATCAAACTCATGACGATCAGATCGGCGAAAAACTCTTTGAAGTCTACGTGCTTTAGAAGCACGTCGGTGAGTGGCTGAATCCAATTGGTGAGCTTAAGATAGATCCAGCGGAATACGGCAAATAGGATGGTCGCCGGCAGAATTACCAGCAGCCCGCCGGTGAGGGTTGTTTTGATGAAGCTCTTGAGTCTGGTCATGATTTTCTCCCGGGCCTACGGTCAGTGGGCTTCGGCAAGCTCGGCGATGACTTTTTCCAGACCGGCTACTACCCGGGCCATGCGGTCGTAGTCGAGCCGATCGGGGGTGTCGGTGGCTTGGTGATAGTGCGGGTTTCGGAAGAAGGCGGTGTCGGTGACCATGACTGCGGGTACGCCGATTTGCCAGAAAGACCAGTGATCGGAGAAGCCAATCCCGGGGATGGCCGCGGGGGCGGCGGCGCCGGCGGAGGGGAATTTTGTGTGCTGGCGGAAGGATGCGATGACCTGGTGCACCAGGGCGCGGGAGTCGATGTTGCCGACGAAGGCGATGAAGTTGCCCACCGTGGGATAGAAAAAACGCAAGGGTTGCGGGTAGTGTTGGCTGTTTTCTTGGTCGGTGTAAAAGCCGAGCATCTCGAGAATGAGCGCGGCGACGATTTTATCGCCCTTTGCTTGGGCGGCCCGGGCATGGACCAGGCTGCCCATGCGCTCAGTCTGGAAATATGGTGGTTCTTCATTGACGAAGGCCACCAGGCGCACCGTGCGGGAGAATTGCTTGTCTGCCAGGGAGCGGGCCAAGGCCAACAGTCCGGCCACCGCACTGGCGTTGTCGTCGGCGCCGGGTGATGAGGGCACGCTGTCGTAATGGGCGCCGATAAGCACTATCTCCTGGGCGCGATCGCGACCAGGCAGCTCGACCACCAGGTTGGCACAGCCGCGGCCCTCGACCATATATTCTTGCCGCTGCACTTGGTAGCCGGCCGCAGTCAGCGCGGCGGAAATGTACTGCTCCGCTGCTTGCAAAGATTGGTAGCGGGGTACGCAACGAACGCCAATTTCACCG
>JAUVBB010000432.1 GCA_030591445.1 Deltaproteobacteria bacterium
GGTGTGGTAAACCCCCATCTTTTATTGGGATTCGACGTCGCGGCCTGGCGCTATCAAGAGGGTGACAGCGCTGTCCAATTCAATCACTATGACGCCATGATCACACTTTTCCCCTCCGCCAGTCTGGGTTTGTTCGCCAAGGGCGGCCTGGGCTATGGGGTTACCGTGTTTGATACCTATGATGGGGACTATGCCGGTGACGATGGTCTGGATTTGCGTCTCGGCGCCGGTTGGGAGTTTCAGCTGGGTTCTTCCTTCCACCTGGGCGTCGAATTGGCCTGGGCCGCGACCATGTTTGAAACCTATGCCACCCAGGACGTTAACCTGTTGGCTACCTTTACCTGGTACTGAGCCGTCTCTTTAGTCGATTCGTTCGAATTCTTGCGGGTAGCGGGCGGCGAGGTCTACGTAGAGTTGTTTGCCGTAGGTCCAGAAGTCCTTGTGGCGTTGTTGGACGGGGCCGGCGATTTTGGCCGGGACCCCGGTGGCAATTTTTTCGGCGGGGATCTTGGTGCCGGCCGGCACCACGCAGCCTTCGGCCACGATGGCCCAACGGCCGATTTCCACATCGAAGCTGACCACGGCGCCCATGCCGATAACCGCGAAATCGTCGATTTCATTACAGTGCAAGATGGCACCGTGGCCGACCGTGACTCTTTGGCCGAGACGGCATAGCCCATCGGGCCGGATGTGGATGACCGCGCCTTCTTCCACCGCGGTGCCCGGGCCCAAGCGGATGCTGCCATAGTCGCCGCGGACAATGGCGCCGTGGCCGATGTAACAATCGGCACCAACCTCTACTTCGCCAATGACCCGGGCCGAATCGCTGATCCAGGCGCTGGGGTCCACCTTGGGAATACGCTTGCCGAAGCGATACAAAGCCATGTTGGGGTCCTTTCTTTCTACTCCGCAGGCAAAACACGGACCGAGATGGTTGTCAATCTATGCTTTTTAGGGAAGTATCAAAATTTAAGTGACAAATTTCTGCGGCTGCGGTGTTGGATGGGTCAGTGGAGGCCAGTTTGGGCGATTCCATCGATGTAGAAGAAATGTACCGCCGGTACGGGCCAATGGTTTTGCGCCGATGCCGGCGCCTGTTGGGAGACGAGGAGCAAGCCTTGGACGCCATGCAAGATACATTCGTGCGACTGATTCGATACCAGCAGCGCCTGACCGCGCAGGCGCCCTCGAGCCTGTTGTACCGCATGGCTACCCACGTGTGCCTGAACCGGATCCGCAGCCGCAAGCGGGCCCCGGCCACGGCCAACACCGAGCTGCTCGAGCGGATTGCGACAGACGAAGGTGTCGAAGAGCGCTCCCTTTCGCGGACTATTCTGGATCGTTTGTTTGGCCGCGAGCCGGTCTCGACCCGGATGATCGCGGTCTTGCATTGGCACGATGGCTTGACTTTGGCCGAGACGGCGGCCGAGGTGGGCCTGTCGGTATCCGGCGTGCGCAAACGCCTGCGCAAGCTCCAAGCCGCCAGCTTAGGGGAGGCGCAATGAACCGGTCAAAAAAAATCCCTGCGCTTTTTAGCGAACAATCGGCCCTGGGCGAGCTATCGCCAGAGCGCGAACGCGAGTTGGATCCTGCGCTCTTGGCCGAGCAAAAAGCCGCGATTGAAAGTTCCAATCGCGAAATTTTACAAAGCCACCCCTCCGCGCCCATGGCTGCCGCCATTCGTTTGCGCGCCGAGCAGAGAAAACACAGCGCGGTAGCTGGCAAAAGGATCTTGGTTTGGGCTTCGGCGGCTTCGGTAGCGGTGCTTTGCTTGATTGCCTGGGCGCTATGGTCGCCTATGTTGGCACCGGTGGTGGAAGAGACGGCTTTGCTGCGTACGCCGGAGACGGTGCGCATGAAGGGCTCGGCCCAGCTCATTATTCATCGGCAAACCGCCGGTGGGGCCGAGGTCTTGCTGCCTGGCGCCGTGGTTCGTCCCGGCGATCGCCTGCAGCTGAGTTATTTAGCCCGCGGTGCCGGGCATGGTATCATCTTATCGTTAGACGGCCGAGGTCAGGTCAGCTTGCATTTTCCCAAGAACCCGACGGCCTCGACGGCCTTGGCCCAGGAAGGCGAGCAGAATCTTCCCTTCAGCTATCAGTTAGACGATGCGCCGGGTTTCGAGCGCTTCGTTCTGGTCACGGCTGAAAAGGCTATTCCAGTAGCGGGTGTGTTGGCCAAGGCCCGTGCCCTGGGTGCCGATGAACGCATACCATTGAACTTACCAGTCGGCTGTCGACAAGTGGATTTCCTGCTCCAGAAAGCAGACGCACCCAAGGCGACCCCGGCGATTAAATGGAGACCCAAGCCATGAAAACACAATACCGAAGAGTCTGGCTAGCGCAACTAGTCGCGGCCGGCTTGCTGTGGGGAACCATGACTCCCGTTCGCGCCGGCGAAGAAGCTGCGGTGCGGAGGTTTGCCTTATTGGCCGGCGCCAATTACGGCGGATTGGATCGGGTGCGCCTGCGCTTTGCCGAGACCGATGCCGTCGCTCTGTCGGGAGTGATGGGCGAGCTCGGCGGGGTGCTGCCGGCGGATATGACTCTGTTGCTCGATCCGCGTCCCCGGCATCTGCGCGCGGTTTTCCCCCGCATCAAGCAGGCCCTGGCCCAGGCCCGGCCGGGCGCGCGCCGCCTGGAATTCGTTTTCTATTACTCGGGTCACTCGGACGAAACCGGGCTTTTGCTCCATGGTGAGAAACTTTCCTACCCGGAGATCCGGGCCATGATTCGTTCGCTAGGAGCCGACGTTAGCGTAGCCATTCTCGACTCCTGTGCCTCGGGCGCCTTTACCCGGACCAAGGGCGGCGTGCGCGGCCGGCCGTTTTTGTTCGATGACGCCAACAAAGTGCGCGGCTATGCGGTGCTGACTTCTTCTTCGGCCACCGAGAGCGCCCAAGAATCGGACCGCATTGGTGGATCGTTTTTCACCCATTATTTGGTCTCGGGCTTGCGGGGCGCGGCCGATCTTAGCCACGACGGCACGGTCACCTTGAACGAAGCCTACCAGTACGCTTTCGCCGAAACCCTGGCCCGCACCGAAGCCACCCAGCAGGGAGCCCAGCATGCCAACTACGATTTTCAGCTGGCCGGCTCGGGTGATTTGGTTTTGACCGACTTGCGCCAAAGCTCGGCCCGGCTGGAGCTAGCGCCCGAGCTGGTGGGCCGCTTGTTCATTCGTAACCAACAAGGTCAGCTGGTGGCCGAAGTGAACAAACAAGCCAACAACCAGGCCATGAGTCTGGGTCTGGCTCCCGGGGTGTATCGGCTGACTCTGGATACTGGTACCGGCATCCTGCGCGGTGAGGTGGAAGTGCGCGCCGAGGCACCGAGTCGGCTAAGCATAGCCGACTTGCAGGTGATTGAGCCGGAGCAGGTCACTGCCCGCGGTGGCCCGCCGATTGCGCAAGCAGATCAAGATCGACTGGCCCTGAATCTGATCGACTGGGAAGATCGAGCATTGGCCGGTCTGGAGCTCTCCTTGGTGGGCACGGTGCGTAGCGGTGCGGTTCGGGGCGCGCAGGTGGCGGTGGCCTACAACGTGGCCCACAATTTGACCGGCTTGCAACTGTCCGCCGGCGCCAATCTGACCACTGGCGAATCGAGGGGCTTGCTCTTGGCTGCCTTCGGCAATGCCGCTACCGAGAGCTTTACCGGGGTGCAGGGCTCGGCTTTCTTGAACGTGGCGCGCTCCTTCCGCGGCCTGCAAGTCTCGACTGCCAATGTGACCTGGGATGATATCCGCGGAGTACAGCTTTCGGTGGCCAATTACACCCATGATTTGACTGGCGCCCAGGCGGGGGTGGTCAATGTGGCGGCCGGGGAAGTGCGTGGCGCCCAAATCGGGGTGGTCAATTATGGCACCCGGGTCAAGGGCCTGATGCTGGGTCTGGTCAACGTGGCCGCCGAGGTCGATGACGATACCCTGCCCATCGGGCTGATCAATCTTTTCGGCAATGGTCTGCATGAGCTGGAGTTTTTTACCTCTGACACCTCCTTGTTTAACCTGGGCTTGAAGCTGGGCAGCCGCCGTTTCTACACTCTGTTAGGCGCTGGCATCCACCCGGAGAAAGACAACGAGCGCTGGTCGGTGTACACTGGGCTGGGCATGCGCATTGAGCTTGACTCCCTATGGCTGGACATCGATTTGTTGGCCCATGCCATGGAGGAGGACTACCAGACCAGCAATGACGACTTTACTTTCTTGACCCAAATCCGAGCCCTGGTCGGTTGGCAACTGGCCGATCAGTTGGCCGTCTTCGGTGGCCTGAGCCTCAACCTGCTGCTCTCGGATGTCCGTCCCAGCATCGCTCCGCCAGGCTGGAGTTTCTGGGAGACCACCACCGACGAGGGCACGTATCTACAATTGGCTCCAGGCTTCGTGCTGGGCCTGCAGATCTAAAAGTTTTATGGAGAGATGAGATGAAAATGAACCAGAGAGCTGCTTTCCGGCCACCCATTTTGGCCCTGGTTCTGGCTGCTGCCGCCCACTCGATCAGCTACGCTCCCTGATTCTACTATTACTGAATTACAGTTTTACGGTTCTTGACTCCGGCGGATAGGATTGGTACATTCCTTTCTGGCATAGTTGTGACATTGCCATGACATTAGAATATTAACCCAATAGCCTTGCTGCCGGGGGGCAACATGAAGACCAGAGCAGTCAGATTACTAATTATCGATGATGATCCTGATACCGGCGAAGTGTTTCGGTATTTTCTCGCCAAGGAGGGTTATCAGGCCGAGGTCATGACCTCGGCGAGAGAGGGACTGGAGCTGCTGCGCAACCGCCAGTTTCACATTCTTATTCTTGACTTGAAGATGCCCGATATGGACGGCATCGACCTGCTGAACAAGCTGCGGGAAAAAGACAAGGATCTGGCGGTCATCGTGGTGACCGGTTATCCCTCGGTAGAGACGGCGGTAGCTTCGCTCAAGGGTGGGGTCTCCGATTACGTCGAAAAACCGGTGGAAATGCGCAAGCTGCTGCGGGCTGTGGAAAAGGTAGTGCGTGAAAAAGGTTTGTTGCGCAATCCCGAAGAAAGCCTGTTGGTGTCGATCGGGGCCCGTATTCGCTCCGGCCGCAAAGCCCAGTCTCTGACTTTGAAAGAAGTGGCCCGCCGGACCGGCCTCTCGGTCAGCCTGCTCAGTCAGATCGAGCGAGCTGAATCAGCGGCCTCGGTGGCCTCCTTGTTTAAGATTTCTTCTGCCCTCAAGACCAATCTGGAATCGCTCTTCGAAGACTATTAATCTTAGGCTATTGCGGCGGGATACAGACACCCGTTGTTTTGGTGGCGGTGATGCCCAGAGGCTCGCAGGTCATGGAGTCGGCGCAGTCGGCGTCGGTGTTGCATAGCGCAGAGCAAAAAGAAGTCGAGCCGGTGACCAAACATAAGCCGCCCCAACAAGGATCGGCATTGTCTTCTCCGCAGTCCAAGGTGCCCGGGGGCGAGCAATTGTCTCCGGCCAGATCGCAGTTCTCGGTGGAGCAGAACTTGGTAACATCGCCCTCTTTGGTGGCACAGTAGTCACAGGTTTCGTGTTCGGGACAATCGCCGTTGCCCATACAGGTTTCGCCCGAGCCCGGGAACCAGCGGCACAAGCCGACCATGGCGGTATCGTTGCCGGACGGACCCATGCCCCCGAAAGTAGCCCCACAGCAGCGACCGTTGGGCCCGCAGTCTTGATCTTGCCCACAAACTTCGGTGCAGTGTCCCCACAGGCAGTAGAAACCAAGACACTTCTCATCGAGGGGCACGGCGTTGGGATCGGCGCGATCGTCACATTCTTCCCCTACCGGGACTTGACCGTCAGTGTGGCCGCACATGCCCACCAAGTCGGTGTCGGAAATCTGGGTTACCTGGCAAACATCTCCCTCATCACAGTCGGCTCCCTTTTCACACAGCGAGCCACCCTGGCACATCTGGATCGAGGCGCTGGCATCGCCCCCCATGCTGAAGTGCACTTGCCCGCAGAACATATGCTCGGGACAGTCGCCGTCGAACAGGCAAACTTCAGAGCAAAACCCGCGCATGCAGTAGAAGTCGGCACAGCGTTCTTCGAAAGGCA
>JAUVBB010000263.1 GCA_030591445.1 Deltaproteobacteria bacterium
ATTTCCAGGCTGACCGAGACGTCCACGCCCTCGGTGGCCACGCCCGAAGTCGGATCCCGGGTCAATACCCGCATGAAGCTGGCCGTGCCCTCGTGCAGCCGCGAAGGCGCAAAAACTTGGGCTTCGAGCTTGGGCAGGGCCGCATAAGCGCTACGGCTGCCATACAGCGC
This sequence comes from Deltaproteobacteria bacterium, assembly GCA_030591445.1. Classification (GTDB taxonomy): domain Bacteria; phylum Myxococcota; class B64-G9; order B64-G9; family B64-G9; genus JAUVBB01. The sequence continues at coordinate 171 of JAUVBB010000263.1, forward strand.
CCGGCGATCCCACTCCACGCGATATTTGATTAGGTATCGGGCCAGATCCAGGTCTGACTCAATGGCCGGCAGGCCCGAAAAGCTGAGCTTGAAGCGGCGCTCTTTTTCGTCCAGGTAAAAAGCCGATTGGGCCTGGGCCTGGGTTTGGCCGTCCAGGTCACTGATGATGGCCTTGATCACCCCACGGTAGACCCGATCCTGCTTTTGCTCCAGCACCATGCCGACGTTGAGCCGATCGCCATCCAACTGGGCCGTCATCCGGCTTTCGTCAATCTGCAGGCCGTCGAGCAAAGTGACCTCGCCACCCGGCTCTACCCGGGCACCCAGACAAGAAACCAGGGTACCAACGGCCAAAATGTTAGTCCAAAGAGCAACTCTCTGAAATCTTTTCGATAGATGCATGGATTCCTCCTGGGATCAGGTATCTGGGAATAGATGAGCAATCCTTGTGCCAATATGAGCAAAATCTAATATTCATGAAAATACTACTAGTTACGTAGAAAGCGCAAAATCAACCTGCTCAGAAATCTGATGCTTGGGCGTTTTTCTATCAAATCTCTGATTGCGGTTTTCAGCATGGCGAGCTCTTGCACGACGAGATCGAGGCGGCGCTTGACTTTGGCGGGAGCAGATCCTAGCTTGGCGGCATGGCTCCATTACGTATTCTATTGCAAGGGCTTGGCGGTATCGGCGGGGTGGTGGCGGCGCGCCTGTTGCGGGCGGGCTACGGGCCTACTCTGGTGACCGGCAATGCCGAGATCACGGCGGCGATCAAGCAAGAGGGCTTGCGGGTCAAGACCCTGAGCGAAGAGTTCACGGTGGCGGCCGAGGCTTATACCGACTTGGCGCATTTGCCGAAGGACAGCCGCTTTGACGTTTCTATCATGCTGATGAAAGCCAATCCGGTGGTGGCGGCGGCGCAAAAGACGCTGCCTTTTCTGGCCGAGGACGGTTATCTGCTGACTTGCCAAAACGGGATGGTTGAAGACGCGGTGGCCGCGGTGGTGGGCCGGCAGCGGGTGCTGGCGGGGATTGTGGGTTGGGGTGGCACCATGCATGCGCCGGCGGTGGTGGAGAAAACGGGCCCGGGCGCCATTCACTTAGGCGAACTCGACGGTAGCCACAGCCCTCGAGTGCGGGCCTTGGCTTCGGTTTTACGCTATGTAAGCCCGGTGGTGGTCAGTGGCAACATCGTTGGCGCCATGTGGGCCAAGTTGGCCATCAACTGCATGATAACGGCCATGGGTGCCTTGACTGGACAGACCATGGGTCAGATGCTGCGCCAAAAACGGGCCCGCTTGGCTTTTCTTAATATTTACCGCGAGGTGGTGGACACGGCCGAGGCTTTGGGCGTGAAACTCGAGCGCATCGCGGTTCATCCCCGCTTGCTTTATGTGGCCAAAAACGCGGCTTGGCCGACCCGCCTGGTGAAAGACAGTATTGCCCGGGCCATCGGCCTAAAGTACCGTCGTCTCAAGTCTTCAGCCTTACAGAGTCTGCAGCGCGGGCGCCCGACCGAAATCGACTTTCTTAACGGCTATGTGGCGGCCCGGGCCCAAGAGACAAAGATTGCGGTTCCTTTTAATCGGGCGGTCACCCGCCTGATCAAGGAAATCGAAGCCGGAGAACGTCAAATCCATGTTGACAATATCCGGGATTTGTTTGCGGCGGCCCAAAGTTACACTGAGACCTGAACGCTTCACCGGCGAAACCATACTGAAACCAAATTGCTTCGATTTGTGCCTGGATGAGCGGACCCTCTTGTATGTGTTAGATATCTAAGGGTTATTTGTCTGAGCTAATTCGTGGCGGCTGGTACGCTTTTTGAAAGTAAAAGCATATCACCGGCCCTGCCGGTTTAGGGAAAGGATGGTTCAGGATGATAAAGAACATCATAAAATGTACGGTGCTCGCGGTGGTTTTTGGCAGTGCGACAGTCTATGCCCACATGGGCCTGGAGGCGCCGGTGCCCAACGGGGCTACTTTTAGCTGTTCCATGTGTCACACTGGCGGCCCCGGCAGTTCGATGAATTGCTTTGGGCTCCAGATCAAAGACACCGACTGGCCGGCGATATACAATGAGGACGCCGACGGGGACGGCTTCAGCAATGGCCAAGAGCTGGGCGATCCGGAGGGGACCTGGCGAGATGGCGATGCGCATCCAGACTACCCGGCGTCCATGCCCTACGATGCCAACTCCACTCCCTGCGGCAACGGCTTGGTGGAAGATGGCGAGATATGTGACCAAAAGGATTTTGGTGGGCTTAGCTGTGTGACCGAAGGATTTGCCGGCGGCGATTTGGCATGTGTCGATCAGTGCGCGCGCATTGATACTTCGGGCTGCAACCTTTGCGGCAACGAGGTCATCGATGACGGCGAAGAATGTGATGGGGCCAATCTAGACGGGGCTTCCTGCCAGAGTCTGGGTTTTGACCAGGGCACGCTGGGCTGTAACGCGACCAGCTGTTTATTGGACAAGAGTGACTGTGCCGCTGCCGGCGCCGATTGTGGCAACGGGCTCAAGGAGGATGGCGAGCTATGCGATGGTGACGATCTGGCCGGCGCCAGCTGCCAGAGCCTGGGTTTTGACGAGGGCCAGTTGGCCTGTACCGCGCAGACTTGTCAGTTCGATCAGGCGGCCTGCAGCAACAACTCGAGCAACGATTGCGGCAATGGCGTCAAGGAGGACGGCGAGCAATGTGATGGCGCTGACCTGGGCGATGCCTCCTGTATTGCTTTGGGTTATGGCGGCGGCAGCCTGAGTTGCGATCCGGCCACCTGTCGCTTGGATCAATCCGGCTGCAACGACGAAGTAGCCCAGATCTGTGGCAACGGGGTTCGGGAAAGCAATGAGGAATGTGAAGTGGATGATCTCGACGGACAAAGCTGTAGTTCGCAGGGTTTTGGCGGCGGGACGCTGGCTTGCGTCCTGTGTTCCTTCGACATCAGCGACTGCCAGGCCCCTGGCGCCGGCCTCATTACCGGCGGTTGTGCCAGCGCAGCGCGCCCGGGCTCCGCGGAACCCGCCGCGGTGATTTGGGCCTTGCTCTTGGTTTTAGCGATGGTTCAGCGGCGGCGTTTGGTGAGCAGCAGAAGGTAGAGCACGCCTAGCAAACCCGCGCCTGATCCGGGGCGGCTGGTCCCACAAGCACAACCTGTTTCTGCTATCAATTGGCATTGACCATTGACCTGGCACTGGTGGTCGTCGGCGCAATCGGTGTCACTTAGGCAAGCGCCCAGGCCCAAGGCAGTGAGTACGGCGGCGTGGGCATCCAGTTTGCCATAGCCCCAAGTGTCATTGGGTAGCTCGGTGCCGGTGGCGGCATCGGTCTTGGCCGACAATTGCAGGAGATGTCGGACTTGATCCGGATCGAGGCCGGGATCGATTTCGAGCAAGAGCGCCACCACGCCGGCCAGATGCGGACAGGACATGCTGGTGCCTTGCATGGCCACATGCAGCTCGTCTACTTGCGTGCCCGGACTCAAGGCGATGGAATGCCCGCCTAAGGCAGCTACAATGACTTCCCCAGGCGCGGCGAATTCGGGCTTGGGCCCGGTTCTTTCCGGATCGCTGGATGGGCCCCGGCTGGAAAAGCGAGATATCTGACCTACTTCGGCGCCGGCCCGGACTTGGGCCTCGCCTTCATGACTGATCCATTCGCTACGGGTGGTATAGGAGGCGACCGAGATCAGGCCGGGGGCCACGCTGGGCATGCCCACGGTCTTGCGACTATCGCCCGGCACCAGGCCCTCGCCGGTCTCGGTGGAAAAAAGGGCCGCGGGGGTCAGAAAACCGCCGGCAGCCGACCAGGCGTCGAAACTGCCCTGGCCGCTAACTTTCAAATACCACTGGTAGCCGTCTTCGTTTTCGGCAAAGGCAAGCTCGCCCGGTTCGACCACGATGTCGAGTTGCCACTTACCGTTGGCCGGTGATACCGCCCCGGCCGGTTCGAAATACACCTGGCCGAGTTCTTGCGCGTCGTAGGTCAGGCTACCGTTGGTGGCTGCGTCTTTGGCCGAGACCATCGTGGTTTCGGCAAGCTCCGTCCCCTCTTTTTCTATCCCGACCGCGAAGCGCAACTCGCCCGCCTCCGCGTGCCAGACCGTAAACAAGGCCGCGGCGATATCCATGCCCGCGTAAATGGAGAAGTAGGTCTTGCCCGTGTCGCCCTGCGGATCGTAGCCGAGATGAATGGGGTCGCCGCCTTCGTTGCCGGCCGAAGCCACGATGATCCTGCCCGGTCCGGTCAAATCAGACAGGGCGGTGGTTTCTAGATCGCTGCCGTCATGGGGGCCGTAGTGGCCGCCCAGCGATAAGTTGACTACCATGGCTTCATGGCGCTCCTCGGCCTGCTCGAAGAGCCATTGTACCGAAGCCACCAGCGGGCCGAAATCGAGTGCCGCCACCGCTATGATATTGGCCCCCGGGGCCACGCCAGCATACTTCGGGCCCGAGCTGGCCATGGTGGCGGCCACGTGGGTGCCGTGACCGATGACATCCAGCGAGTTGCAGCTGCCAGTCAATAACTGGCTGCGGGTACACAAGGCGCCGATGCTTTGTCCCGGCGGTGGTTCTCCGCTGCCCGCGAATTGATCCCAAATGGCCAGCACCCGCGTTCGTTCAGTGCCGAAATCCGGATGCCGGTAATCGATACCGGTGTCGACCAGTCCCACCAGTACTCCGGCCCCGGTCACCGGCAGGGGCAAGTCGGTACCGGCTTGCACCCGATCGGCGCCGATGTCGGTAAGGCTCTTATCCAGCCGCAGCTGCTTGGGTGGCGCCGCCTCGATCCGCAGCACTTCCGGTCGGGCGCCAAGCTCTTGCAATATCGCCGGTCGGGCCCAGACGGGCAGAATCGTGCCCAGTGCCCCGCCCACCTGGGCTCCCGCTGCCCGCAGGGCCCGGGCCGTGGTCGCCGGCTTTTGGCTTTGGACCAAGACAAAGATCTGTGCGGGCGGTGTTTGCTCTAGCGCCCAAGGCGACAGAGCCGGACGCCAGTGGGCCGCGTGCAAGCCTTCACTTTTTTCCAGCAGGCGCAAGTAAGGATTTCGTTTGTCTCTCGCCTGGGCCGGAATACCGAGCAAGGTCGTTATCAGCAAAATGATCAGCTTCTGCATGGGGCGCTCCTTTTCGTCTCCGAAAACAGTACAAAAAGCGAAGCACATGTCAACCGTCCGCTGGCTCGGGGGGCAAATGGCGCGATTCGTCTGCGTTTTGGCGCCAAGCGGCAGGTCGCTGTCGCACCGGTACATGGGCTTATCGCCTCGCCAAAGCCATACTCGGAGCCCTAAAAACGAAAGGAGAAAAGCAAATGAAATGGCAAAACATGATTCTGGGTGGTTTGTTGGCCGGGTTTATGGGGGCCTGTTCTCCCGCCGGAGAAATCGAGGTGGCGATGACCGGTGCCGAAGAGACTTCCTTAGCCAGTGACATGCTCTACGTTCCCCTTGATGCCGATCACGACGGGGTTCGGGATTTGTTTGACAATTGCCGGGATCTGACCAACCGATCGCAAAGCGATTTGGACCATGACGGGGTGGGCGATGCCTGTGATATGTGCGGCGGGCCCGAATTGGGCTTGGTTACTTACGAGTTTGATTTTTGCTGTGAAACGACCAGTTGGCCCGATTGTCGGGAGCTGTCACGTTGGGACGGAGCGAGTCAGGTCTATTATTGGCAAGATCTCTACGATTCGGTCTCGGCCAATGGCTGCGGCTGCCTCGATACCGATGGCGGCGAGAACTTTCAAGAGGCTGGTCAAGTTTACGTCGAGACCATCGTCGAGGGCAGCTGTTTTCGTGACCCCGGCGGTTTGCCCGGGGACCCGATGCCGGAAGTGTGCCTGCGCCACAGCCAGTGCAGTCTGGGTCAAGCCGATGAGTGCTTTCGCATTGGTAGCGATGACTACTTGCGCGAGTATTATTGTGATACCGCCGGCCTCAATTACCGGGAAGTGCGCTGTGCCGGCGGTTGTACCGATGGTCGCTGCGCCTGTCCCGATAGCGATGGCGGCCACCGGCCCTTCGCGCGCGGCACCCTCCTGGGCCGGACCGACTTTTGCCAAGATGCCACCCACGTAGTGGAGTTCTTTTGCAGCGAAAGCTCCAGCCTATACACCAGCGTGGATCACGAAGTGGTCAGCTGTAATTACGGCTGTGTTGACGGGGCCTGTGTCTGTGCCGACATCGACGGCGGCTCCAACCATGATCTGGAAGGCCGGGTCGGTTCCCGTTCCGAGCGCTGTATTAATGACCGCACCCTGGAAGAATTGGTTCCCTCGGTCGATATCGAACGCGGGCGTTGTGATCTCAATATCCATAACTATCGCTGCCCAGGTTTGTGCTTCGACGGTCGTTGCCAGCCCCCTTCTTGTTTCGATGGTATTGAAAACGGGGACGAAGAAACCATCGATTGCGGCGGCTCTTGCTTGCCCTGTGATCTGTGCGCGCTGGCCACCGCCGATTTGCCCGCTCACTTCGACTGGCGCAGTTGGAAAGGCGCCAACTGGGTAACCGCCGTTGGCGATCAGGAATCCTGTGGATCGTGTTGGGCCTTTGCCGCGGTGGGCGCCATGGAAGCCATGTACAACATCGAGCACTTCCGCACCGCCGACAGTATCGAGCGCTTTGGCCTCGACCTGGCCGAGCAATACCTGGTCTCCGATTGCTACGATGACGGCGATTGTGACGGCGGTTATCCCGAGCCAGTGCTGCGCTTCTTGGACAGCGACGGCATTGTCGAAGAAGGCTGTTTTCCCTATGAAGGCCGCGACACTTCCTGCCGCTCTTGCGGAACTTCAACGGGCTACGAAATTGGCGACTGGGGAGAAGTCGACGATCGGCGCAGTTCGATTAAACGGGCCCTGACCTGTCATGGGCCCCTGATGGCCTGTGGCTCCGGTCACTGTATTTTGATCATTGGCTGGAACGATCCCAGCGATACCTGGATGATCAAAAACTCCTGGGGCACCGATTGGGGTGACAGCGGTTTTGGCAACCTGGACAACGATCATGGCTGGATCGAAGAGATCTTCTGGGTCTCCGGCGCCCGCAGCTGGTAAGCGCGCCGGATTTGAAAACAGAAAGGATAAGAAAATGAAACCGATCAAAAACAAACGAAACCTGATGCTTCTAAGTCTCCTGATCACCCTGTTGAGCAGCGCCCCGGCCTGGGCCCTGAAAAACCCGGCCGCCGTGTACTGCCACGCCCTGGGTTACGAGTACCAGGTATTGCAAAGTAAAACCGGCTGGGTCGGCCATTGCGTCATCCCAAAAGTCGCCCCGGTCCGGGCCTGGCAATTCTTACAAGGCCAAAGCGGCCAAGAATTCAACGCCTGTTCCCGCTATGGCTATAAGACCCAGATCGTCAAAGATGCCAAACTCTGTCAAAGCATTTTCAGCGAGTTCTGCGCGGTCTGTATGACCAAAGCCGGCGCCATCGAAGCCAGCCAGTTGCTGAAACTGGATTTTAACCAAAGCCAATGTGGCGACGGCACTTGCGGCATGCCCGAAAACTTCAAAACCTGCCCCAAAGACTGCCCCTCCGGCTCAGCCGATCATTTCTGCGACGCCCAATCCGACAAAATCTGCGACCCGGACTGTGACCCCAAGCAAGACCCGGATTGTAATTAGTTCCCATCCCTCCAGGTTTTGTCATTTGACCTTGACAATGACCTCTCCCACTTTGGCTCCCGCGGGCACTCCTTCCAGGCTGTTACGGCCTAGACGAAGGGTGCCCTTTTTCAGGGGCATGATTTCAAAGGTGCGGCTAAAGTGCTGGGTCATCTGGCCATCTTTTATATCGACCTCCTGGCTGGTCGAGTCCGACTTCTTCTGGAAGCGGGGATTTTCTTTCAGGCTAAGTTGGTGGCTTATATCCGATTCGCTAGCGAGGGTCAGCTGGAAGGGCTGACCGACTTTCACGCTGCGCTTGTCTACCGATAGCTTAATGGTACGGGAACCCGAGGCCTTGGCCTTCACTGTGACAGTGAGTTGATTGGAACGCAGCTTTTGACCCATCACTTCCAGCTCATAGGGGCCCAAGACCAGGGTTCCTGCCTTTACGGGTTTGATTTGAAAGGAGTATATGAATTGCCGGTTTGGTTTTTGGGCGGAGAATACATTTTTTTCCTTGGAGCTCAATAGCCCTTCTGTCCCAGAGACCATGCCCGCTATCTTTTTGCCCCTGAGCACCAGCTCGATCGGCACCGGTGAACCCACCCAGCCCGCTTTTGACTTGGAACGCAGCTCCAAGGACAGATCCCCTGCCTTGACCGGAGAGAAAAAACCAAAAACTGCCAGGGAGAATAAAATGAATGGAACCATGATAAACCGGCGCATGGAAATGCCTCCTTATGCGCGCTTATACCACGCGGTCGAGAGCTTTTGGGAACATTTGCTCTCCTTGGCGGTTTTAGTGGTGGTGCTGTCGGCGCGCCATCCTGGGCCGGGCGGTAGGAGTCTGGTGGAATCAAGCGGGGCCAACCTGGCGGCCGCTCTAAGATCCCACTAGGCCAGGGCAGGAATCGTTAACTTTTGCTCTTCAGGCTGCCGATGTACATGGCTCCGAGGGTGAGGGCGGCGCCTAGGGCTTGGATTGGGCTGAGCTGTTCGGCGAAGAAGAGAACGCCCCAGCCGATGGCTAGGGTGGGTTGGGCTAGCAGCAGGAGTCCGGCCTGGGCGGTGGGTACGGCTGGTAGGGCGTTGCTGATGATCCACCAGGCCAGTCCGTGGATTATCAGGCCTAGGCCGGTCAGGGCGGTGAGGGTGGTAAGATCGGGGGGGAACATGCGGCCTTCTTCAAAGACCGAGAGTACGGCCAGTAGGATGGTGGAGAAGAAGGAAGCCCAGATCAGAAAGGCTAGCAGGCTACCGGATTCTGGCAGGGTGCTGCCTTTCTTGAGGCAGATCAGGTAGGCTGCATAACACAGACCGGTGCCGAGACCGAGGGCTACGCCTTGTAGGTAGCGAGGGGAAAAAATCACTTGTTCGGAACCCAGGCCGACCAAGAGTACCAGGCCCAGGAAGGCTAAGATGGCCGAGAGGGCAAAACGCAGGCTCAGTCTTTCGGCAAAGATCCAGTAGGAAAACAGGGCGACGGCAAAGACTTGGGTATTGCCTAAAATGGTGGCCATGCCGGCGCCGGTATAGATGATGGATCGGTGCCAGCAGCTTAGATCGACAAAGAAGAAGAAACCGGCCAGGAAAGCCCAGCCCAGGGCTGTTTTGCTCAAGCGAAGCGATTGGTGCCAGACCAGGGCAAAGAGCAGCAGGCCCAGTCCGCCGATGGCGGTGCGATAGCAAGCCACCGCGCTGGGTCCCAGGCCGCGGCTGGTGGCAAACTTCACCAAGACCGGGGAAAAACTAATTAGCACGGCGCCGGCCAGGATGCGGGCTTTGGCTTGGTGGGCGGTGATCACGATAGCGGGTTAATCAATCCGGGACAGATCCTGGCCCACGGCCAGGTGGAGGCGCTCGATGGCGATCAGGGTGTCGTGGTGGGCTTTGTCGTATTCGATTTGGGCCTTGGCGTAGGCGGCTACTGAGTCGAGCAGATCTTTGGTATCGGCCAGGCCCACCCCGTAGCTTAGGAAGTTTGAGCGCATCCAGGCTTTGGCGGCCCGGCGGCCTTTTTTGGCGATTTTCAGTTTGGCGGCGGCGCCGGCTAGTTCGCCGCGTTGCTTGTCGATTTCCAGGGCGATGGCAAGCTCTGCGGTTTGGGCCTGGGCCTGGATGCGGTTTCGCTCTGCCCGGGCCCGATCCAGCCGGGCTAGCTTTTGGGGAATGTCGAGAGTGATGCGCAGGCCCAGGGAAAGTCCGGCGTCGTAGTAGGTGTATCCGTGGCGCAGCAAGGAGTTTTCGATCAAGTCGTGGGCGGGGGAATAGGATCCAGAGATATATCCGGCCAGGAAGAAATCGGGATAGAACTGGGCTCTTTCGATATCTACCATGGCTGCCGATGCCGTGAGTGCCGCCGTGAGCTGGGCCAGCTCGGGTCGTTGCAG
>JAUVBB010000278.1 GCA_030591445.1 Deltaproteobacteria bacterium
ACGAAATCCGTTGTGGGATTTTTTTCGGAGGGTTTGAGCTGAACCTGGACCGTGGTGCCGGATTCGATCAGGCTGCGGAATCGGACCCGGCGCAGGCTTGAGATGATGCTGGTGGGTTTGGCTCGGGCCAGCGTTGATTCCACCAAAGCTAGCCAGGCAATGCCGGGGACCACTGCTTGCTTAGGAAAGTGTCCCGAGAAGAACAGGGAGTCGGCGGGAATGACGGCGGTGGTCTTGCTATCGAGCGGGTTTTCCTTGCGGCTTGCGGATAGGGAAAACCAGTCTGATTTCATGACTGGGGGATGGATTTTACCAGGAAATCGACGACGTGTTGGACGGTGCGAATGGACTTGAGTTCGTCGTCTTCCATGTTGAGGTCGAACTCTGATTCCAGCATGCCCACCATGTCCAGGGCATCGATGCTATCGAGCCCGAGATCGTCGAACAGATGAACTTCGGGCTTGATTTTCTCCCGAGGTATCTCGAGTTGCTCGGTAAAATAATTGACTATCAAGTCGTAGGCTTCGTCCTTGTTCATTTCAATGCTCCTTGCCCGGCGTCAACCGAGGCGGCCGAAAATCTACCCATCTCAGCCGCGGGTGTCAACACCAAGGGCATGGAAGAATTGCATCGGCTGGGTTGGTCGGCTACATTGGCGGGCCATGAAGGTATTGACCGTATCGGCCAACAAGCTCAAAACTCCTTATCCGGTCTTCCCGCTGGGGGTGGATCAAGTGGCCGGGGTGATTGCGCCGGAGCATGACTTGCGGGTTATCGACATGGGCCAGTTAGGCGGCGTCGAGGAAATCGCCGAACTGACCAGACAGTTTGCTCCCGACCTGGTGGGGATTGGCATTCGCAATATCGACAATACTGATTTGACCGACAGCTTGAGCTTTGTTGACGAATGCCGGGAAATTGCTCGCGAGCTCAGGCGAGCCACGGCGGCGCCGTTGGTACTGGGTGGCGCCGGCTTTACTGTTTTCCCGGATGAGATGATGCAGGTCCTGGACGCCAATTTCGGAGTGGTGGGCGAGGGCGAGCGGCTGACCTTGTTGATTGAGGCGTTGAGCAGAAACGACGACCCGGCCCAGTTACCCGGGATCGTGACCCGGGAATCTACCGCTTGCGCGGCCGAGCCCTGGGCGGGAGAGATCCGCCGGCCGCGGACCGCCTGCGTGGATCCGGCGCCCTATCTCGCCGCGGGTGGCATGTTTAACCTGCAGAGCAAGCGAGGTTGTCCCCACCAATGTATCTACTGTACCTATCCCGGTATCGAGGGCCACGAGCAGCGGTTGTTTCCACCGACGGCGGTAGGGCAGACGGCGCGCGCGCTTCAGGATGCCGGCGCCAAGTTTTTGTTCATTACCGACGCAACTTTCAACTCGGCTACCGAACATAGCTTGGCGGTCGCCGAGGCGATGAAAGAGCACGGGGTCTCCATACCCTGGGGCGCTTTTTTTACTCCCCTGCACTGCGCCGACGACTACTACGCCCGGCTGGCCGACGCGGGACTTAGCCATGTGGAGTTTGGCACGGATTCCCTCTGCGATCCGGTTTTACAGGCCTACCAAAAACCCTTCCGGCTGGCCCAAGTCGAACGCGCCCACCAGGCGGCCACTGCCGCCGGCCTGGCCGTGGCTCATTATCTGATGCTGGGTGGTCCCGGCGAAGACCGGAGCACGGTTGCCCAAACCCTGTCGGTTGCCGAGTCACTGGCCGATACGGTGCTGTTTTTCTTCTGCGGGGTTCGGATCTATCCGCATACCGCCCTTTACGATTTGGCCTGTCAGCAAGATCTAATCCGGCCGGAGCAGAGTTTGTTGCGGCCCGTTTTCTATCACAGCGAAGCTTTGGCCGGGCAAGACCTGGAAGCTATGGTAAGGCAACAGGCCCGGGGCCGTTTGCATTGGATCATCGGCTCTGGAGGAAAGAAACTGGAGAAATTGATGGTGCGCATGTACCAGAAGGGTCACACCGGACCGTTATGGGAGAAGCTAATCCGCTGAAAACCAGTCCCATGCTCCCGCCGGTTGCTTGGGCGGCTGCGCTGGGCTTTGCCGCTGCCATTGGGCTGGTCGTGATCGCGCCGGCCTGGGCCTGGGTTCCCCTGGTCCTTTTTCTGGTCCTGTGCCTGGCCGCGCCCTTTCTTTCATCGCTAGGTTTCTTCTTTCCGGTCATTAGCCGGGGCCGGGGCAGTATGCGCCAGGTGTCCTTGACCTTCGATGACGGACCCTCGCCCCAGACTACGCCTTTGTTGCTGGAGTTTCTCCGCAAACAGGGAGTCCGGGCGACTTTTTTTGTGGTGGGGCAACAGGCCAGTGAACATTCCGAGCTGATGGAGGCTATCTTGGATGCCGGTCACGAAGTCGGCAACCACAGCTACTCCCATGATCCCTTGCTTATGCTGCGAAAAACAAAAGAGATTGCCCGCGAAATTGACCAGTGCCGGCAAGTTCTGCGGGCGGTAGGCATTCGTGCCCGGGCCTTTCGGCCGCCGGTGGGTATCGTAAATCCTCGCCTCGGCGGCTTGCTCAGAGAGCGGGGGATGTTCTGTGTCACCTTTCGCCGGCGGGGCTGGGACCGGGGAAACCGGAATGTGCCTGGTCTTTCCCGGCGCATCCTGGGAAAAGTCCGGGCCGGTGACATCATCCCGCTTCACGACAGCGCTCCGCATAGCGATTTCCAGCCCCAGATTTGGCTGGCCGAGGTCGAGGCCATTCTGGTGGGACTGAGGCAGCGCCAGCTTAAGCCGGTGCTTTTGTCGGAACTGATCGGTAGGAGAGTATGAACGAGCAGAGAAAAGATTGGCTTGCCGAAATGGGTCGTCTTGCCAATACCGCTTTCACCGGCGAGGGCAAGACTTTCGGGCAAGTGCTTGCCCTGGCGCAACAGCTGAAAGACGATCTGAGTAGATTGGCGCCTGGGGCCGATGTGGTTTGCCTGGCGGCCGAGGACAAGACGGTGGTGGCCGCGGCCTTGCTGGCCGCCGCCTGCGGGGGTCCGGCCCTGGTGGTGCCGCATGACCTGTCGCCCTCGGTCATTGCCGAGGCGCGAGCGGCGGTTGCGTTTTCGTGGGCCATTGTGGATTCCGAGCGGACATTGCCCGCAAGCGTGCGTGCCCTACCCGCCGCCGCCGATTCTGTCGGGCCGGCGAATTTCAGCTTGCGCTTGAGCAATGCGGACCGGCGCTTGTTGTACTTGTTTACTGGCGGTTCAACGGGGCAGCCCAAGCTCTGGTCCAAGTCCATCCAGAACATCTTCGGCGAGGCGGATCACTTGTGCCGCAAATTCCAGATCGGTCGCCAAGATCGCATATTGGCCACGGTGCCTCCTTTTCACGTGTACGGCTTGCTTTTTTCTGTGGTTTTGCCCTTGGTGGCGGGCGCTGCTACCGTCAATGCCATTCCCTATTTCCCGGCCGAGATTGCCCGTAGTCTCCGGGAACACGACGGCAGTATTTTGGTAAGCTCTCCGGTGCACTACCAGGCCATGGCGGCCAGTCCGCCGGCGAGCCCATCCTTGCGCCTGGCATTTTCCTCGGGAGGATTTTTGGCCGAGGCGGCCGGCAAGAGCTTTCACCAACACAGCCAGGTCGGAGTGACCGAAGTCTATGGCTCGACCGAAACCGGCGGGATCGCCACCCGTTGTCTGGTGAGTGGCGAAAGTCGCTGGCAATCTTTCGTCGGCGTCAAGACCCGGATTGATGACGAGCGCCTGTGTGTGTCATCTCCCTTTCTGTCTCCCGAGCTGCCGCTAGACAAAGACGGCTATTTTCGGACCGGCGACCGGGCTCGTGCCGCCGAAGATGATAAATTTCATCTCTTGGGTCGTGCCGATGGGGTGGTAAAAGTCGGTGGCCAACGGGTGGTGCTCGACGAAATCAGGACCAAACTCATGGGCCTTAGCGCTGTCAGCGACGCTCTGGTTTTCGCCTTGCCGACAGATCGGGGGCGTGAAAATGAGATCGTGGCCTTGTTGGCAACAGACGAATCGGAAGCAGTCTTGCGCCCATTTATCGATCAGATGCTCACGGCCCCGGCCCGACCCCGGAGGATTCGCCTGCTTGAACGGATACCGCTAAGCCCTTTGGGCAAACCCGATCTGCTTGCCGCCCGGGCCCTGTTTAGCGAGACCGATCCCGCTTGAACTTTACCAGGTTGGATCGGTGCGACAGCACAATCACGGCCAAGGTCAGCAAGGTGGCGATCAGGGCGGATGGTTGCCAGTTTGCCCAGATCAAGTTGCCGCCGGCCAAGACGCTTATCATCAGGAACGAGGCCACAAAAGGAATGCGCACCACGGCGAAAAGTCCGACCCAGCTCAGGGCGGAGAGGCCGGCGCTTAGTGGGGAGATGATGGCGGTAAAGCCCAGATAGGCGGCCACGCCTTTGCCTCCTTTAAAACCGTGGCAGAAGGGAAAGCGGTTGGCCAAAATCAAGGCCAGGCCGACCCAGCCCACCTGTTGCGGGGGCAGGAGCCAGAGCGCCAGCGTGGCAATGGCGCCGGCGCGACCCATCTCCAACAGTAGAACCACCGCGGCCCACAACCAGCCGGCTTGGCGATAAACGTTGGTAGTGCCGGCATTGCCGCTAAAACGGCCGCGCGGGTCGGGCAGATCCAGGGCCTTGAGCAGGACCAGGGCGAAGTTCACTGATCCCAGCAGATAGGCAAAGGGCAAGAGAAGCAGGATCTCGGTCATGGCCGTTGCTCGGGACGGAAACTGGGCCAGGGTGAACAGAGAATGGTCAAGCGGTTTTGATCGGTGGTTTGCACCCAGGCCGGTGCCTTTGCCCGTCCGTGGGTGATATCTTCCATGCGCAGGCCCAGTACTGCTTCCGTGGGCGTTCCCGGGCGAAGATACAGCCAGAGATCAAAGAGCAGGGATCCTTCGCGATCGCTTGGCCGAGGGATGATCCGGCAGAAGTATTTTTCTCCCGGGCGGGTAAGACGGAAAACAAAGCGCTCATGATAGCCGGTGGGAAAAGTCACCAGGCCGGTATACCGTTGGCCCCAGGCGCAGGCGACATGGAAGGCGGCGTCTAGCGGGAACGGGGAGCCCAAAGGGCCGCCGCTGCTATCGTGGTCGGGACTGCTTACCCAGGCACAGGCGCCGTCCGGGGCCAGGAATATTGGATCACGGGCATTCTGGTAGGCGGGGCCAAAAGGAACTAGTTGCTGGTACAGATCTTTTGCGGTCACGGTCAGGCCCGGTCCGGCGGGGGCACAGGCAAGATCCAGGGGCGGGTCCGGTGACAGGGACAATTGCCGAAACAAGACCGATACGTGTTCGATGGATCGGGTCATGGTCGTGCGGCCGGCCTGGGCGCGAGTGATTAGAGTGGCGGTGACCGAACCGTCTTGATGGGGATCCAAGCGCGCCGTGGCTGCGACGGTTTTGCTGCCCGGCGCCAGGGGCAAGAGGCGCATAAAGGTGGCCCCACTGCTGGAGCAGACATTATGATGGGCCATTGCTTGTTGCACGGCCCGGGCCAGGTTTTGTAAGGCATCAACGGCGGGAAAAACTGGCCGGCCTTCAATACAGTGGTCGGTGAAACTTTCTGGAAGCGAAATGGACAGAGACAGCTGCTGGGTTTCTTCGCTCATGATGGAAATGATTGCCAGAACTTAGTCGTTTGCTCATCGATCGGCGCGGGTTTGCCGGAGCTACCCAGGCAGCAGTGACGGGTAAATCCCTGGCAAAGCACTTCACCGCTGTCGGCGTTGGTGATCAGGTAATCAAAGCGCACCCGGACCCGTTCTAGTTGGGCCGGTCGGGTGTGTACCCACATGGGGTCATCGTATTGCAGGGGCTGGTAATATGAGTTGCCGAGCTCGATGATCGGATAGACAAATCCATCGGCCTCCACCTCACGGTAGGGATAGCCAAGATCACGCATGAGTTCGGAGCGGCCCAATTCAAAATAGCGGAGGTAATTGGCATGGTGAACCACCCCGGAGCGATCGGTGTCTATATACAAGGGCCGATGGAACACCCGGTGCCAGACCAGGTCGGAAGTCTGGTCACGGACAAATCGTTTATCGTCGTTTAGCACCGTGGGCATGAATGGCTTGGGTCTCATGGCTACATTCCCCGGAAGATCACGCAACAATTGGTTCCGCCGAATCCGAAAGCATTGGACAGGGCCAGCTCATAGGCCGTGTGGCGTGATTTGCCCGGCACTACATCCACGCCAGCCAGAGCCGGGTCGGCTATGTGGTTGACAGTGGGCAGGATGGTCTTTCGGTGCATGCCCTCGATAGTGAGCGCCGCTTCGATGGCCGCCGATGCTCCCAGGGTGTGACCCAGCTGCGACTTGTTGGAAGAGACCGGGATGTTTTCCAGCTCGGAGCCGAACACTTCGCGTAGGCAGGCGACTTCGACGGCATCGCCCTTGGGGGTCGAAGTGCCGTGGGCATTGATGTACTGGATGTCAGCGGCTTGCAGGCTGGCGTCGTCTAGGGCCTCGCTGATGGCGCGCATGATGGTTGGCGGATTGGGCTTGGTAAAGTGATAGGCATCCGAGGTCCAGCCGATGCCCAGCACTTCGGCCCGGGCCTCAAGGCCGTGGTCGCGGATGGCGTCTTCGGCGGCCAATACCAGCACGCCCGCGCCTTCCGAGAGCACAAAGCCGCGCCGGTCTACACTGAAGGGTCGCGAGGCGGCTTGGGGATTGGCAAAGGCCCGATCGTTTTCGGTTACTTTCACGGTGGCGTTCATATTGGCGAAGCCATGGATGATCTCGGGAAGAATGGCGGTGTCGACGCCGCCGGCCAGCACGAAATCGCAATCCCCATCGCGGATCATGCGTGCGCCCATGCCGATGGCGTGGTTGGCCGATGCGCAGGCTCCTTGCGGCGAGAAGTTGGGCCCGCTAAAGCCCAGCAGCATGCCGGCCTTGGCGGAAGGAAGATTGGCGCAGAGATTGGGCAGCAAAAAAGAGCTGACTCGGTTGGGCCCCCGTTGGGCCAGGTTTTCCATGGCCGTCCGGAAGGCGTCATGTCCGTTCAAGGAGGAACCGATAAAGCAGGCGGTTCGTGGCCCGGTGTCGGCGTCGATTTGTAGCCCGGCGTGTTCCAGGGCTTGCTTGCAGACCGCCATGGTCAGGATGACAAAGGCCGCGTTCCAGTTATAGGCGTCCTTGGCCGTGACGAAGTCCAAGGCCAGGGGATCCCAGTCCGGGATCTCGCCCACAATATGGCAAGGAGAGTCCACCTGACAGCGAGTCACCGAGCGAAAACCACATTCTCCGCGCACGGCCCGTTCCCAGGTTTTTTCAAAGGTCATGCCCAAGGGAGTGGCTGCTCCGTAGCCCACGACAAAAACACGTCTGTTGCTTGGCGCTTTCATGGCTGCCTTAGTGAACCCGTCTAAAAACCAGACAGGCGTTACAGCCGCCGAAGCCGAAGGCATTTTTCAACACATGCTCCTGTTCGGCCGCGCGGGTGTCTTCCACCACGCTGCGGAGCTTGAGCTCGGGGTCGGGCTGGTAGTTCAAAGTTGGCAGCAAAAGATTTCTTTTCATGCCCTCGATGGCAAATACCGACTCCAAGGCCGACGATGCCCCCATGGCATGACCAATCTGGGACTTGTTGGCACTGAGCGGCGGGATCTTGTTGCCGAAAACATCGCCTAAGGCCTTTGCTTCGACCTGGTCGCCCACCTTGGTGGAGGTGGCATGGGTATTGACGGCCGCAATGTCGCCCGGCTGCAGCCCGGCGTGGGCGATGGCCTCGCTCATGCAGCGCGTGACCGTGGCCGGATTGGGGGCGACGAAGTGGCAGGCATCGGCGGTAGAGGCCCAGCCGGTCAACTCGACCTGGGCCTCGAGCCCATGAGCCGAGGCAAATTCCTTGGTAGTCAGCAACAAGCAGGCGGCGCCCTCGGAAATCACGAATCCCCGCCGACCCCGCGAGAAAGGCCGGCTGGCTTGCGCCGGTGCTTCGGGCTTTTCCGCTTTGGTTTTGTAGGCACCGTTCATGGTGGCGAAGCCGGCGACAATGGGCTCTACCAAAGGAAAGTCTACCGCGCCGCAGATGGCCACATCGGCCATGCCGGCTTGTAAGAACATGGCCCCGATAATCAGGGAGGTACAGCCGGTGGCACAAGCGGTGATGGTGGTGGCGATGGGCCCGGTGGCGCCGGTCAAGATGGAAACCTTGCCCGCTATCATATTGACGCAAGAGTTGGGGTTTACATAGGGAGCCGGGAGCCGGCCCGATTCATTCAGGATCCGGTCGGCATTGATGACCGCGTCCAGGCCGCCGATGGCAGTGGAGAAAGTGACCGCCACCCGTGGGGCCAGCTCGGGAGTGATGGTCAATCCCGCCCGCTGCAGGGCCCGGGCCACCACCAGTTGTCCATATTTGAAAATGGGCGATGTCCAGTGAGCCATGGCCCGCGGTTTGAGAAAGTCATAGGGGCTAGCGTCAAAATCATCCACTTCCCCCGCCACTTGCACCGGAAAGTTTTCCCGCAAGGGAAAACGGGTCAGCGGCGCAATCCCGCTCCGACCCTCCCGGGCATTTTGCCACTGTTCGTCCATCTCGACGCCCAGCGCGGAAACCATGTCAGTACCGACAATCGCCAATGCAGGATGTGGCAATCCGCCTCCCAAGTTAACCTTAATAAACCCCAAATAGCGCCGAGTGCCCGTGTTACCCGTGTTTATGTCTCATGTCAACACGGCTAGAAAAACCGGGGTGGCGGCGTTGACAAGGGGTTTATTAGCCGGTAAGACTGCCGCTGGTAAAGGCGAACAGCGATTGCATGAGCGAAAAATGCAAAAGAAGATGCCAGGTGGAGCTTACGGTTCCATTTCATGACCTCGACGCCATGCAGGTGGTTTGGCATGGGAATTACCTTAAATATTTCGATATCGCCCGCAACGCCCTGTTTGCAGAGGCGGGGATCAACCTGTTTGAATATGGGGTCCGGGCCCAGTACCTTTTTCCCATCATCAAGATCAAAACCAAGCATGCCCAACCCTTGCGCTTTGGCGACCGTTTCATTTGCACGGCCGAGCTGGTTGATTTCCGCCGAAAAATCGTGTTGGACTTCGAAATCCGGCGGCAAGCCGACGATCTACTCTGTGCCAAGTGCCGCACCGAGCAGGTGGCGGTGCGCGCCGCGGACTTCAAAATGGAAATCCTCATTCCTCAAGAAATTCGAACAGCTTTGAGCAGTGGCTGATGCAGCCCGCGATGCACAAATCCCTGGTGGCCGGGACGGAAAGACTCAATGCCTGGTCCGATGTTCTGGACCAAATCAATGTTTTTCCGGTGGCCGACGGAGACACCGGTCGGAATCTGGTCCTCAGCTTGCGGCCTTTGCTCAGGGGCAGCCAAAACCCAGATGAGTTGGCCCACGACCTGCTGCTTTCGGCCCGGGGCAACTCGGGCAATATTGCGGCCAGTTTTTTGTCCGGTTTCTTGACCGCCCAGGAACCAGCTACTTTGCCCGCGGCTGCCAAACTTGGCAATAAGCGGGCCTGGCAAGTGGTGAACCATCCGGTCCCGGGTACTATGTTGAGTCTCTTTGATACTTTCAGTACGGCTCTCGACGATCATCCTCCCGGCGCCGATGCCGAATGGACCAGCGCGGTATTGCTGCGGCTGGAAGAGTCCGTGCGCGAGACCACCGCACAGATTCCCAAGTTGGCCCAGGCCGGGGTAGTGGACTCGGGGGCCCTGGGCATGTTTTTGTTCTTGGAGGGATTTCTCCAGACTCTGGTCGGCGAGCAAAGACCAAGCCCTATC
>JAUVBB010000439.1 GCA_030591445.1 Deltaproteobacteria bacterium
CAACAAGCTGCCCCGGTTTGCGCAACGGGCCTGTTGCGGCAGCCCGTCAAAAGCACCACCGCGGATGACGGACTCGTCTCCTTCCAGGGGACCAGTCGGATTGGTGGTATTGGAGCCATCGGCGTAATAGGTCGGGCTGTAGATATCGTATACCCATTCCCAAACATTGCCGGCCATATCCAGCACGCCTTCCTCACTTTGACCCTTGACGTAACTGCCCACCGGCGCCGTGGTATCCAGACAACCAAAGGTGTTGGCCAAGGAACAGTCGGCGGGAGAGTCGCCCCAGGGGTAAATGTACCCGCCCGCGGACGAGCCACGGGCGGCCCGTTCCCATTGCGCCTCGGTGGGTCGAAACTTATCTACCCAATAACAGAAATCTCCGGCTTGCTCCCACGAGACCTGCACCACCGGATGATCCTTCAAGGCGCCATCCTGGTATGCGGTATCATCAAACGGCAGGGAGCAAGCAGCGGCATCGACACAGGCCCGGTATTGCGCGTTGCTTACTTCGGTTCGATCGATATAAAAAGTATTCAGAAGCACAACCCGCGAGGGCTCTTCGTCACTATCTCCCGCGCCGGCATTAGAACCCATGGTAAAGGCCCCACCCGGGATGCGCACCATCTCAGTACCTTCCATTACGCAGTGATTATTTTCACAGCTAAAACCATCGCCGCAGTCTTCATTGCTTATACAATCCACGCAACCACCATGACTGCCGATGCTGGTATCGCAGACCAGCCCGACAGCACAATCCCGTTCAGCTTCACAACCGGGGATGCAGGCAAACTGCTGGCACACGGTACCCAAAGGACAGTGGCCATTTTCCACACAGGCCACGCAAATGCCATCCACCGGGTCGCAGGCCGGGGCCGGGTCGGCACAGTCGGTATCATGGGTGCAGAAAAACTGGCACAGCCCGGCACGACAAACATAAGACGCGTCCAGACAGTCGCCGTCCACCAGGCACTCGACACAAGTACCGTAGTCACCAAGTTGGTCGTCACAGGCCAGGTCATCGGGACAGTCTCGGTTGTTCTCGCAACCGACTACACAACGCTGCTCGATGCAGAGCAAACCGCGGGCACAATGATCTTTGACCTCGCACTCGATGCACTTAAGATTGACCACATCACAGTGGCCACCATCACAATCGGCATCGACCCGGCAACCCTCAACACAGCTATCGTTCTCGCAAATCAGCCCATCGCAATGCGCATCTTCGGCACAGGCAACACATTGGTGGCTAGTCTGGTTGCAATACAATGGCGTACAGTGGGCATCCGTGGTGCAGTACGATACGCAATGGTACTGTTCACAAGTGGTGCCATCGGGACAATCTTCGGGCAGTTGACACTCGACGCAAGTTCCGTTGTCGCCAATGTCCACCATACATTCCTCGCCCGCGGGACAATCACGACTGGAGCCACATCCGGTCAGGCACTCCCCGTCCACACAGATTTTTCCCCGTTCGCACATGTCATCGGTCTGGCAAACTGGCTTGGCCGCGCAGACGCCTCCCGAACAAATCAGATCGTCGCCGCAATCCTCGTCCAACAAACAGGCAACGCAGGTACGGGTCGCACCCTCACAATAAGGTGTCGGCGCCCCACAATCGTCATTCGACCCACAGCCGCTCAATAGACACTGGCCCAGTTCGCAATATTCGTCAGCGCCACAGCCCGGCCCGCAAGTATCGCCACACTTGTCCGGGCCACACTTCTTACCCGCGCAATCCGGCACGCAAATTCCCTCGCAAAGACATGTCTCGGCATTACAGCTCTGATCGGTGGCGGCACACAAATCCGGACAAGTCCCCTCGCAACCATCGTCCCCACAGCAAGCGCCGGTGCACTGGGGCACGCAAGCGACACATTTGCCACTGTCAACATCACAAACCGGCGTGGGATCCGCGCAATCCTGATCTGATTCGCAACCCGTCGTCACCACGCAAGCATGATTGACGCAACGTTGGTTCGAAGGACAGTCGGCATCATCAATACACGCGACCGCCACACAAATTTTTTCCAGACAGGCCTGCCTAGTCGGACAGTCCTCATCTTGCTCACAAGGAATTTCCTCCCGCCCCTGTGGACTGCAAGCACCCATCACGAACAGAATGATCATTGCCATCGGAATTGCCCGGTTCATGCGAAACTCCCTCCTCAATTGAGCATGGCCCGAAACTAGCAAATGTACGGGGGCATGGCAATGCTAGAGAACGCATCTCAAACGGTCGGTAGCGCCACCTACCAACCCGCCCACAGGCAGGCGCAACAAAACGCCAGTGCGATCAGCCAGCCGGTGGGATGCAAAGTTTTTCCTCACCACCCTCGACCGAGCTGATATTCGCGGAACAATTCGATTCGTTTTCTACCCCGCGATTTTTGTTGCACTGGACTTTGTCGGTACAGACCAGGAAACAATAGTTGGCCCCTTCCAGCACGGCACACAGGGAGCCATCCGGACAATCCTCGCTGGCCACACAAGCGGCGCGTCCGCAATAGCCGCCTTTGAAGTTGGTGAGGCACTCCAGGGCTGGAGTATCGTCGTCGCCGTCATCGCAATCGTCGACCACGGCGCATTCGCCGCCAATCAACTGCTCGTTGGCGTCATTTTCGCCGCAGCTCATGCACAGCGCCAAAGGCATCATCCACACCATCCACTTCGATTTCATGTTGTTCTCCTCTCGTTGGGAAAAGCACCGTCGCGATAGTAGTCGGCCAGCAACTGATCCTTTTCATGGTAGCGGGCCACCAACCAATCGGAAAGCTCGTGTTCGCTCTCGGGTAAGGTGTCGATGAGATAGCGGCGCACGTGTATATGGGCTTTGGGCGCAAAGCCGCAGACATATTGCCAAAGGGTAGGTATGCCCTCTTCATAGCCAATGGTAATATCGTAAACCGCCTTGACATGGGTGCGCAAGGCACGAACCGAGGCGGCAAAGCCCTTGGTTCGGGGCAACATGACGTGCTCGGTGACCGGCAAGCCCTGCTTGCGGGCATAGGCCTGACTGCGTTCGAGCTTGGCCGGAGTCAAACGCGTACCTTCAGGAAACGACAATAGCCACATCGGCACCCGGTTGCGCACCAGTTTGCCGAAGATCTTATCAATGGACTCTTTGTCGGTGCTCCAGTTGCGTTTAACAAAAACACTATCCAAGAAGAGCAGGCCCCAACCCACGCCGGGTACGTATTTAAGGATGTCTTTCAACACCCACTTATTGTCCCCCAAGCGCTCGGCATCGCGAGCCAGAAACAAAAGAAAGACGATGTCCGGCATCTGTTGGTGGTTGCAGGTAAGAATGGCGTCTTCCTTGACCGGAATTTCGTCGCCGCTCATCTGTACCCCAACGCCTTGTCGTTCCGAACATTCGACCGACCACAGCCAGAACAGGTTGGCCGCCCAACGGTTGACGGCGCGAAAGCGCCGCCGTGAAAAGGGAAGTAAAAGAACACTGGCGGTCTGAATGAGGTTAAATCCCATCAGTGAGGTGAACAAGAAAACCGCAATCGGGGCGCCGCGCACTTTGCCCGCGAAGCGTTGGCTGAACTTTGATGGGTTAACAAGAGGCTTCAAAGGCATGAGTACTGGACCTTTCGGGGATGAGTTCAATCAGCAGACGCTGATGGACTACGGATTTTGTCTCATTTTTTTTCTAAAAAAGCTAGCAAATGATGCGACAAGTGGCATAGTGAGCAGCGCCAAGGAGGGAATCACTTTGCTGCTCCAGCGAATATATCATCGATTTGTGCCGCGGCCCCAGCGCATGGCTGTTCGACGGGCGAGAACCTATCTAGAGTCCTACCGCCTGCTAGGCAACCGATTTCATTGCCCGGTTTGCCAAGGCGATTTTGAGACTTTCCTGGACTACGGCACACCACCGAGAAAAAACGCCCAATGCCCCCGCTGCAGCGTGATGGAGCGCCATCGGCTTTTGTGGCTATATCTGCGGGAAAAAACCAATTTATTCAGCGTCCGCCAGCGCATGCTAGACGTGGCCCCAGTCCATGCCATCCAAAAACGTCTGCGTAAGCTGCCGAATCTCGACTACTTAAGCATTGATCTCCGTTCTCCCATCGCCATGCGCCACATGGACATCACCGCTCTGAACCTGGCCGATCAGTCTTTCGATTTCATCCTTTGCTACCACGTGCTGGAACACATTCCCGACGACCGTAAGGCCATGGCCGAACTATATCGGGTGCTCAAACCCGGCGGCTGGGCCCTGCTGCAGGTGCCCGCGGACCTGAACCAGGAAAAAACGGTCGAAGATCTGACTGTTACTTCGCAGACCGAGCGCTTGCGCCTCTTCGGCAACGTCGATCACGTTCGGATCTATGGCCGGGATTATTTCGACCGATTGCGCGAAGCGGGTTTTCAAGTCAGCCAAGACGACTGGGCCGCCTCCCTAGATCCAATAATTGCCGCCCGCCAGGTAGTACGCCGCTCAGACGTTCTCTTTATCGCCACGCGAGTTTGAAATTAGTAGTAAACGCGTATCTCATCCCACCAGGCCAATGAATCTTGAAAGTTGTACAGGTCGATCGTGGTTAGATCCACGGTGGCGGAATAGCGAAAGGGAAGATCAGACGCAATCAATACCTCATCAACCCAAAAATCGAATGTCTTGGCGGTCCAATTCATGTTTTTTAATTCGATGTGATACCAGGTGTTGGCCGAGTAACTCACCTGGGCCGCCGCAATCTCGGCATCGTTGGGACCAATCAGGGTCATCTTGCCGCTGCTCTGCATGTAGAAAAAGACTGCGGTGGCGGTTGAATCACCGCCTCTGAGCACAAAATAGCCATCGGACAAATCCGTCGATCCAGAGCGGACCCAGAAATCCACATAATACGGTTTGACGTGATCGAATTGAGCGACCACCCCATCGTGGTGTTCTAGAATACTAGCGCCGGCCATATGAAAGCTTAGATTGGTGCCGTTGGCCCCAGGCGTGGTAACTTCCCGCACATATGTACCACCTCGGTCCTCCCATCCCAGCCGATCACCGTCTTCGAAATCGTCGCAAAAACCAATAGCCGGGTTATCGCATTCAGTTCCACATTTTCCCTCGTAGCAACTCTCGCCCACCGGGCAGGTGGCACAGATACCGCCGCAGCCATCGGTCCCGCACTCTACTCCGTTGCAGTCCGGTTGGCATACGCATTGGTCATTGATGCAGATATCTTGACCACTGCAAGTGCCACACTGGCCGTCGCACAAATCGTCGCCACATTGCTTGTCCTGGCATTGCGGGATGCAATGGCAATCGCCCAAACTACATTCGAATGGAAATGAACAGGTAGTCTGATCCCACATGCTATCGGCGTTGCAAACGTGAGCAACATCGGCTTCACATATTCTTTTATTTTGGTCACAATCACAGGCATCCAGATCGGCAAATATCCCGACCAAGGCGGCACGCACCTGCCCTTGGTCGGCAACGCGAACCGATTGTTCGGTGCCCCCGGCAAAGGCCAGCTGATCGAGAAAGGTCTTGTTGGCCATAGTAGTAACCGCGATGACGTATACCCGCACTCCCTTGCGCCATAGGGCACTGGCCGCGGCCACCGCGCCCGCTTGAGAGCCGCAAGTCTCGTCGCCATCGGTTATCAGCACCACTGCCTGCCCGTCGTTGGGATCGCCGTACTCACCATCGAAACCACCCAAGGCCGCCTCGATAGGCGTGGCCGAACCGGTGCTGGGATCGTCGATGGCTCTGGAGATGGCAAGATACTGATCGGTAGCCATGGTCAGCACCGACCCTACCGAGCAAGCATCCCCCACCGGAAACTGTCTTAGGCCCATGGCGTTGATAGTCTCGCGCAGCCACAATTCGGAGAGAAAACCATCCACCACCCACTGCCAGGTATCGCCGGTTAGCATGGAGGACGATCGATCGAGCAGGAACATCACCTCGACTGGCAAACAAGCATTGCGCTGGCATTGACC
>JAUVBB010000491.1 GCA_030591445.1 Deltaproteobacteria bacterium
CCATCAGGTGAAGCGCGTCGGCGTGTTCCGGCGCCATTTTGAGCAGGTTGGTAAGTTCAGTGATGGCCTTTTGGTGCTTGGCCTGATCCGAGTAGATACGAGCCATGATGAGGCGGCCGGTGGGTAAGTCGGGGTGGGCTTTGATGCCTTTCTTGCATACCACCATAGCTTCGACGAATCTTCCCACGCCCAAATAGGCTTCCGCCAGCGGAATAAAGGCTTCGGAATTCGGGTTGGTCGCGAATTCGTATTCGAGCTGTGCCAAATCGTGCAACGAGGAACTCGCCATCTTAAGCAACTCCGTGTCAAATCAATAGAGAAGATCAAAAGTCAAAGTAGGCAAAAAAACTCTAGCGCTGATGAATGTCACAGCCCTTCGATTTACAATACTGAAGAAAAACGGTAATCGCAAATCTTAAAGCATGTCAATGGAAAATCTCATGGGCCAACCTGAGACTTGCATTGGATCGAACAAGTGGTATTATTTCCTGGGAAGAAACCAAGTTCGGAGGAATCATGAGACGAACACAAGTCTGTTTGTTGGGGGTTTGTTTGTTGGCGACAAGTCTGGTTGTTGGCTGTGCGGCCAACGGCAGGGCATTGGTGGAGCAGTACCAGGACGTCAACGCCACTCGCTACGAAGGAGCGGTGGCGGTGGTGCTAAAGACCGCTGATCACGTCAAGTTAGACAAAGGTGGCAAAACCATGGTCTCGGAGTTTTTTCGCCGCATCAAGATCATGAATCGCAAGGCAATGGACTGTGGGGTGGATGCGCCCAATTGCCGGTTGTCCAGAGGTTTTGGCTACCAGAAGAAGTTTTTTGAGATTGTATCCTTAGAAGCTCGATCGATTGCGCCGGATGGAACCATATTCGAGGTGGAAAAGGACGATTTTACCGACGTTTCCGGAACCAGCTGGATGTTTCCCGAAGAAGATGGCCGCCAATTGCGGTATACGGTCAAGGGAGCGGTACCCGGAACCATCATCGAAGAGCGGGTTCGCTATCGCTCCAGCGCTTACCAGGGATTGCGGGCCTTTTATTTCCAGGATCGCGACCCGGTGATTGAAACCAGCCTGACCATCGATACTCCCGCCGACTACGATTATAAGTGGAAGGCTTTTCACATCGATGTCCAACCCGTCGAAGTGAAAAAAGGTGACCGCATTACGCGCACCTGGACGGCCCGCGATGTTTCGCCCGTGATCGAAGAAGATGGCATGGTTGCTTTTGACGATGTGATTCAGAAAGTCATGTTTACTGCCCCCGTGACCTACGGTTACTCTAAGGTGAGCCCAAACATTGCCACTGCCACCTGGGAAGAGCGGGGCAAGTTTCTGGTGGACTTGATGAAGTCGCAGCAGGTGGTGACCGACGAGGTGCGGGCCATCGCCAAAGAGCTGTCGGCCAAGGCCAAAACCGAAACCGAGAAGGTCCAGGCTATTTGGGCCTGGATGAATAAAAATGTGCGCTATGTCTATCGCAAGAGCGGCGAGCTCGATCGCGGCATGTTGCCGCAGGCGGCTCATTTCGTATGCACCAAAAAGTACGGCGATTGCAAGGCCGTGGGCAGTTTCATCAGCGTGATCGGCCGCGAGATGGGTCTGACCGCCGACCCGGTGACGGTGGGTACCCGGGACCAGCGCGGCGCGGTAGAGCTAGACGTGCCTTGCCATCAATCCAATCATATGATTGCCCGGGTAGAGGCAGATGGTAAGGTCTATTGGCTGGATGCCACCACCCGTACCTTCGATTACCAGACCACGCCTTATAGTGATCAGGGCGTTCATGTCGAAGTGGCCAGGCCCGGGGCGCCCTTCATTGACTTCATCCCGGTGCAGCCGGCCGAGGTGACCACCGCCACCATGAAGACGATTTATACGCCCGACGGTAAGGGCGGAATGGACATCGAGGCCGAGCGTTCGCTCACCGGAAACTTCGCCGGTGTCACCCGCAAGACTGCTTACAATTACACCCCCGAAAAGTGGAACAGCTACGTCGAGTACCTGGTGAGCAAGGCCTATCCCCAAGCCAGCATGAAAAGTCAGAGCATGAAGGGAAAAGAAGACAACAACGCCCCCTTTGGTCTGCACTTGACCGCCCACATTCCCCAGGCCTTACAGCCGGCCGGCCGGGGTATTAGTTTTGAAGTGAAAGAGTTGTTTGTCTCTTCCCTTTTTGATGATTTCGAGATGCCCAAGCGGCGCTATCCCATGGATCTGGGCTATCTCTGGACGCGCAATAACCGCTATGAAGTGGTTGTCCCCAAGGGCATGGAACCAGCCGGCATGCCGGTCAATGTCAAGCTCGACGACGATTTTGTCAAAGTAGAGCGCATGACCCAAATCGAAAATAACCGCGTGGTTGCGGTGTACTCGCTTAAACTCAAGCAACTTATCATACCGCCGGACAAGTATCCCGCGGCCCGTAAATCGTTTCAGAAAGCGCGGGACGCCGGATCCTTTGTCTTGATTTTCGAACCACAAAAAAAGAAGAAGAAAACTCGATAAGTGAAAGGCACCCTATGAGCAAGAAAAGAAATCCGATTGGCGTGGTCTTGTTGGCAGCGGCGTTCCTGGGTGGTTGCGGTGCTGCCACCGGCCTGGTGGTGGTCCCGCCGGCAGTCGAAAAGGCCGAGGCCCCAAAGGGAAAATACAAGAACATCCACGCCATCTTCCTGTACGACATTGGCTACGTGCACTACGATCCCATCGACATCGGCAATTCCTACGGGCCGGATTATGCCTTTACTCGATTTACCAAAATCAAGCTGTTGACCCGGGCGGCCACCGATACCTATTACGGTAACATCCTGTTTGAGCATTACGATGAGCTCTACAATATTTCCGCCCACATCGAAAAAGAAGACGGGTCCCGCATTGATCTCAAGAAGGGCGATTTCATCACCGCGGTGCTGGTCAAGAACGTAATACCGGGCCGCACACCAGAGATTCATTATTATCGCACGACGATTGTCTTTCCGAGTCTGGAACCGGGTGACACCATTGTCTACAAATACACCAAACGCAGCCCCGAACTGGCCTGGACTTTCAATAAGATGGATGCCCCGGTCCTGTTCTCAAAATTCATGGTGGCTCGGCCCCCGCAGCACACGATCATTCAACCCGTGATCTTCGACCGCCACGATCTGAAGATCGAAAAGACCAAAGACAAGGGCATGGCCACTGGTATGCAGGGCTATGTCGCCTATTCTCGCCAGGCCACCTACGATATCTGGACCGCGCGGGATATTCCGGCGATTACCCACGAGACGGCCATGCAGCCCATTTCCGATTTGGCCAGCCGAGTACTGGTCTGGCAAACCGCCCGCAAACTTTCCTGGGAGACCTTAGCCGGGGTCTATCGCGATTGGTTTACCCATTATGGTCGTTATCCCGATAAGCCCAAAGAAATTGCCGCCAAGCTGGTCGAGGGAATCAAAGAGCCGCGAGAGCGTGCCCGGGCTATCCACGATTGGGTCAAGAAAAACCTCAACATTCGGTCGCACGCTCGACTGACTGTGGTGCCCCGGCAGATTCAGATCGAACGCATCGACATAGACGAATTGCTCAAGGAGAAAAACGCTACTCCCGAGAAAGTGGCCTCGCTGATGTGGTTGATGATGCAATCGGTGGGTATCGATGCCACGGTACTGTTAGCCACCCATGCCGATTATGCCACGGTGGTGGAAGAGATGCATTCCATCTATCAGTTTACCCATCCCTTTTTGGCCTTGTCCGACGGTACCCTGATTGACACCACCCATCGCCTCTGCCCCTTTGGCATGCTTCCCTGGGAATTCGAAAACCGCAAAGGCTTGTGGATCAAGGAAGGCTCGGCATCATTTAACGATATCCCGGTGCGCATGGCATCGACCAACCGGCGCGACATCAAGGTCACCGCCGAGGTCGAACCGGACGGCACGGCGAAGATCGACTCGAGCTTTAGCATGACCGGGCAAATGGCTTTGGCCTGGCGCAAATGGTTGGCTCCGCAGAACCCCCGCGAGCGCGAAACCGCCATTCGCTCCATTGTTACCTCGGCCGCCGCCAAGGGCGAGGTCGATGAGTTCGAACTGGGGAACCTCGAAGAAGTGGACAAACCGCTTGAGATCAAAGTCCGCTACCACGTGCCTTCCTATTCCGAGGTTTTGCGTGACAAGATGATTATGAAGGTAGGCGCCTTTGCCCACCACACCGCTTGTCCCAGTTTCACCCAGGCCGACGGTTACACCATGTACGTATGTCCCAAGCCCATTGCCGAAAATCGCAAGAGCGCCGTGATGTTTCCCTTTCGGCGCTATGACGAGATGGACATCGAGGTCAAGTTCCCCAAGGGCTTCTTGCTGCAAGCCTTGCCCAAGGGCTTCCGTACCCGAAAAATCGAATCCGGCACTTCGCTGGGCGTACAAACCTCTTATGGCTCCGACGGTGGAAAGAACCTGAAAATCAAGCGCAAGTTCTCCATCAACGAGCCCTTCGTCGACGACCAAGGCTATCCCACCCTAAGAGACGTCATCCGCCGTTACGAAGCCCAAAAAGACGCCTTGATCACGCTCGACATTCCTAAATAGATCCCGTCCCAAAACCCCGGGTTTTCATTTCTGTAAAGTTCACGTCTGTATTTTTGATGATTAAAAAAAGACGTCATCCCCGAAATGTTTCGAGACTGTCGATAAATGCGAAATCGTCATCCCCGAGTCGTTTTTGTAGGGGACCCAGGTTTCTCTAACATCCGGTATTGGCAGGTTGTTCACGAGATCCCCAGCAGAAACTATATGGGGATAATGAAATGGACCCGCTCCTTTACATTCGGCTTCGCAATGAGCCAAAAATGTAAGCACATTTTTCCAGAAAGGAGTGGGCCCAATGAAGAACGTTAGCATGGTGGGAATCGATTTGGCAA
>JAUVBB010000495.1 GCA_030591445.1 Deltaproteobacteria bacterium
AAAGGCTGGGCGTCGCGAAGCAGACCGGAGCCGATGGTCGGATAGCGCACATGGCCGATGCCCACCCGGCCGGGCAGTGCCTCGACGTCCTGAGGCCCAAAGCTATTGCTCACCAAACCCAGCTTGCGTTGTATCGGAAATTCGTTCTGATAAATAGTGCCGACCCCCGCGCTGTCTTGCCCTCGATGCTGCAAGGCTTGCAAGGCCAATAAAATATCTTCGGCACAACCTAGTTTGCTATTGATTCCGACAAAGCCACACATGATTTAAACGAGCGTACTCGCCTCACCCAACGAGGTCAACCCACAATCTCCCCCATGAATTTCTTACCAGGGTAGACGGAGGTTGGCGTTGAGGCGGTCTAGTTCGGATAGAATGCGGGTGCCGTCTTCGGGCCTTTTGGAACCGCGGCCGATCTCGGCCAATTGGGGCAGAGATTTCGTGAGTTCTGCCAGATCGGTGGACTGGGTTGACTCGACTTGCGCCAGCAGCTTTTTTAAAGCCGAGCGCGAGGGCCAGGCTGGTTCTGGTGGCGGGTGACCGCTTTGTAAGGAGACGGCAAGCAGGCTCAGGCGGGAAGAAACCTGACCTAGTTGCAAGCCGGTACGGGCAGAAGGCGTTTTTTGGCCGCGTTCGCCCAGGGCGGTTATTAACACACCGATACGCCTGCGTAGGGATTGTTTGCTGACCGTCTTGCTGAGTGATTCCTGGGCCAGTTTTTCGGCAAATTGCGAGAGTTTGCTATCTGCTACTGATTCGGAGCTATGAAGCAACACTGAGATCGAGCGCAGGGCTTCGGTCATCTGGGGATGAACGGCCAAGGAACCACCCGGGATTCGGGTGGCTGAGCGCAACATTTCCAGCAAGCCGCCCAGGCGATATTCCGTTGCCAGCGGAGGCAGTTGGGTTTGATTCAGGGCGCGGGCCATGCCGGGACCACCGCCGCGTAAAGAGGACTGAATTTTCGCTAACATTTTTTGTCGGGGTGAACCCTGTGTCTGGCTGAGAAAGCTCTTCCATATAGACTCGGGTTTGTCTGGTCGTGGCTGGGGCGGCCTTTTGGTTTCGGCCGAGGCCGTGGTGGACAAAGGCGTGGTCGGTTTTGCGCTGGGTACTGCTTGGTCCGGTTCCGGGGGCTGATGCTCGGCCACCTGCGGTATCACTGGGGGTGTGGGCAAAGCCGGTGTATCAACGCTGGGAGTGAAAAACATCACCACCAGCCACAAAGCCGCTGCCGTGGCGGCGCCCGCCAGCAGCCACTGGCGCATTGGCGGTCTGCTTATCCATTTAGCAAGCCAGCCGGAAGATTCTGTTTGCGCGGAGCCCATGGCGATGGCTTTTTCCCGCAGGTGTGCCGGTGCTTCTAACTCTGGTTCTTCTGCTTCGTCGACCGAGCGAATCAGCGCCAGCCAAGATGTCATACAGCGATCACAGGAAAAGGCATGCTGGAGGAATTGCTCTCGTTCGGGTTCGGTTAAGACCTCGTCGACCATTAGGGCCAAGACCTCGTCGTCGGGGCAGGCGCTTTGGTCGCTTGGCTTGGGCCAGGAAAGCCGGATGGCCGTGCCCAGTCCAGCCTCGCTACGGCAGCCGGCGCATTCGATCAAATGGCCGCGCACCCGGCGGCTTTCGTCTTCGGAAAGCAAACCGGTAACGAAAGCGTCAATCTCTGTTTTTTGTAGACAAGCCACATCCCACCTCAACACCGAAAGCGACGACAATCAGTAGCTTTTTCCCCCGTCATGTCGCCAGCACCCTCAATTCACCTCATTCCCCTTATCCTCTTCTCTATTAGACGGAAAGGGTCTCGATTCACCGGTAAAAAATATTCATTTTTCATACTTTTTTCCTGAACGGTTCTTTTGGGGGTCGTCAAACTCATCCAAAAGGCCTTCTAGAGTATCCAAACCGCCGGCCAGGGCCTCCCAGTCAAAACCGGCTTTTCTCAGCGCGGTTTTTAAATTTGCCCGTAGCCGTTCAAGCTCAGTGTAGACTCGTTTCGGTGGTGCGATCCCCAGCAGTTTGGCAATTTCTCCGGCGGTCATGCCGTGTTTGAATCGGCAGACCAGCAGCCGACGGCTGTCCTGATCCAGCGCGGCAATTAACTTTCGCAGCACTTCGGCCATGGAGCTGGCCTGGCGCCGTTCCTGCTCGGTGATGGCGGAGTGAATCGGCACCGAGGCCGGATCAGGGTCGGCCACTTGCACCCGGTTTACGCTCTCCGCGGTCGGCGGGAAAGGATGCAAGGGCAAAGCCGGAGTTTTGCGGATGACTTCACAATACAAGGACCAACGGTTACAGGTCTTGAGCTGGCCATTGATTTCTACCACCATCTCGTCGAAAGCAGTGCGGTTGGCAACCAACCCTTTGCCCCGCAGCACTTCGAAGCTGTCGCGTTCACCCTGACATTCCCAATACAGAAGTTTGAAGGCCTGTTGCCGCGCTTGATCCATCCGAGCCACCGCCCGCGGCAGGGTTCGTCTTCCGTCCTGCTGCCTGAAGTAGTCGGATACCAGGTTTTGGGTCACTTTTCCCAGCCAGGTCGATAGCCGTGCCCGGCCCTGGTAGCTTTTCAAACTTTGCAGGTAGCGGCGAAGCCGGTAGTGTTGTTCTCCCTTTTCGTTGGCCTGCTGAAGCCCATCGACCACATACAGGTAGAGATCGGCGGACAAATCGCTATCGCCGCAAGAGTATCTCCAGACGAAGCGATAGAGAAGGTTGGTAATGGTCTCGACAAACTCTTTCCAGGCCTCGGCATCGCCTCGAACCACTCGCCGGATCAATTTCCGCTGCGAGGGGTCGCTTTGCAGGTTCTCTTCGAATGGAGCTTTTCCACTCATGGACCACCGCTACCTGTATTCAGGACGTCACTTTGCTCTTGAAAACCATCATGATACAGCCGCTAAGGAAGATCAAGAATAGAAGGCTTTTTACCTTGGGACAGGGGGCGCGCGCCTGGTCGGTCGATGAGCAGGGTTACCGGTCCTTCGTTGCAAAGTGACACCGACATCTCGGCCCCAAATTTACCCGCCTGGCATCGGATTCCCTGGGCGCACACTTTTTTGATGAAGAGATCGCACAGATGTTGGGCTGCCTGCGGTTCCAGGGCTTTGCCAAAAGAAGGACGCCGGCCTTTGCGACAATCCCCGTACAGGGTAAACTGGCTGACCGCGATCATTTCGCCACCCAGGTCCTGCAAAGAACGGTTCATCTTGTCATGCTCATCCGGAAATATACGCAAGCCTATGATTTTATTGACCATCCATGAGACCTCGGCCTCGCTGTCGCCCTGGCCGGCTGCTAGCAGTACCAGTAGTCCTGGCCCCATGGAGGAAATTTCGTCTCCGGCCACCGATACCCGCGCTTGGCTTACCCGCTGCAAGACGGCCCGCATGTGCCTCTCCTTTCTCGCATCGCGGCCCATTTTGCATTGTGGCCGATAGTGGGTCAATATCTTGGTGTTAATTTTACACAACGTGAAGATTTCTGATATGTAAAAGCCACGCTTGTTGGGGACCTCATGCGCACGGTCAAAGTTCTAGGCGACTATGTTAACGGCAAGTTTTCGCGCCCGCGCGGGCCCGAGAGCAAGATCGTTTCTGTGGATCCAGGCGACTCCGGTTATCGAATCGGCAGTTTTCCCGTTTATTCGCGACACATTGAGGAATCAATTCAGGCTGCGCGCCGTGCTTTTAGCGATTGGCGTCGGTTACGCCATGCGCAGCGAGCCGATATGTTGCGGAAATTCTCCGCCGAGTTGGTCAACCACCGGAAGGAGTTGGCCGAGCTGATTGCCACCGAGACGGGCAAGCCTCTCTGGGAGGCCGTGGCTGAAGTAGCCCAGGTCGAAGCCCAGGTCGAGTCCGAGATCCGAGAAGGCGTGCGGGCGGTGAGCCCTTTCAAGGTGGGCGAAATCCGTTTTGGCCTGGAAGGTTCCTGCCAGTTTCGGCCCTTGGGGCCGGTAGCCGTGTTGGGCTCGGCCATCTCGCCGGTGCACTTGCCTTGCTCCCAGATTTTGCCTGCTTTGCTGACCGGCTGTCCGGTAGTGTTCAAACCCTCGAAGTTGGTTCCGGCCACCGGGCAGTTCGTGGCGCGGATGTTCGATGATGTCGATCTTCCTCGCGGTGTGTTCAATATGGTGCAAGGCGATGCGGACACCGGCTGGTCCCTGGCCAGCCATTCTGATCTCGACGCGGTCTTGTTCACCGGATCCAATCCGGCCGGGGCGCGGATTCGACAGGTCAACGCCGAACAGCCGCATAAATTGGTGGCCCTGCAAGTGGGCGGTGTGAATCTGTCAGTGGTCCTGGAAGACGCCGACCTGGACCGGGCGATCAGTGAGTGTGTTAAAGGGGCCTATTTGACCGCCGGCCAGCAATACACCTCCACCGGCGTAATCTTGGTTCACAAGTCTTTGTTTGCCTCTTTTGTGGAGGCCTTGGTGGAGGTGGTCCGCAAATTGAAAGTTGGATACGCTTTTGATGCGGATGTCTTCATGGGGCCCTTGCTCAGCGCTTCGGCGCGTGAACGCCAATTGGACCGGCAGGAAAGACTCATTCGCTTCGGAGCCCAGGCGGTGATGCGCGCCGAGTCGCTTAAGTCGACCCGGCCCGGCTATTATCTGAGCCCGGCCGTGTTTGCTCTGGCCAAGGCTGCGCCCCTTGATTCTTTCCTGGAAGAGGGATTGTCATTTGGCCCTGACGTAGTCTTGATGCCATTTTCCTCGGACAAAGAAGGATTCGCGCTTTCGGCGTCAAGCAAAGCTCCCTTTTGTGCCTCGGTGTTTACCGAGGATCGTGATCAGTTCGAAAAGTGGGCCGATGAAT
>JAUVBB010000189.1 GCA_030591445.1 Deltaproteobacteria bacterium
ACGGCGAAGATCACACCAACCAGGACGCAAATAAAATAGAAGGTCAACATGGTTTCCTATCCTCCATTCGAAAGATTTAGGCGCCCAACCCGCCCTCAAGCAATTGGGCGGTGCTGCGCAAGCCGTCGCCGCCGATTTGCAGTATACGCAAACAAGCCGACAGGCCGCCGAGGCGGTAACACAACATGACTCGGTCTACCCGCTCGTTGGCGTCGGCGCTGTGCGGGTGGACAATGGCGGTTATGGCTGACCAGCAACGATGATCAGCGTTCGATTTGCCCAGATCGTCCACGAGGCGGCTGACGGCCTGGCGCGCTGAATTTTCACTTCCGCACAATCGGTGGTACCAGCGATTCTGGGCCTGGATTTCGCCAAGTGATCGGGCGGCATCTGCCAGCCGGGAAAACAACTTGGCCAACTCGGGCGCCGGCATGGGAATGGGCGCCCGGCGCAAGTCTAGAGCCATGGCCGCGGCGCGGCCGGCCTGCAGGTGCAACTGTTGGAAGTGTTCGCCATTGGCTTGTTGACTTCGAAAGGTCTGCAAGGCGCAAAGCGAGCTTTCTACCATCACCACCAGGCGGGCCGCCAGCGAAAATAAGCCATGATTTCCCAACACCATACGCAAGGCTGAATCGAGACGATCGAGTTCGATGTCATCGGCCGGTGCCCGGTGCCCTTTACCTGCCAGGGTGAGATAGCGGTCGGTAGCGGTGTCGTAACTATCACGCAGGGAGCTGGGCAGCATCTGGTCGACGCGATCGATCAAGTCATCGAAGGATCTACCCGCTTCGCGGGCCAGTCGATCTTCCTCGCGAGCCAGATCGAGCATCAGCCGCCCTTTCCTTTGGGGTTTTTGGTACGCAATCGGTCAATTTCCTTATCAATGGCCGCTTCCCGATCCCGCCGGCGTTCGGCCATTTCCAAGCGCAATACCTGCTGGTCCAGGTCATGTCTTTGCATGGATTCTTCCGCCTGGATCCGGCTTTCCCAGGCCGCCATTTCGTCGTGGGCTTCGGTGAGAATGGGTTCATCCTGGTCGCTGCCCAGCCGTTGCAAGCTGTGCTGTAGTTCGGTGCGGGCTTGTAAGATCTGTTGACGGAAGCGGACTTCGCGCCGCCGGCGCTTTACTTCGGCCATCCGGGCCTTGAGCGCCAGCACGGTCTCTTCCAGGATGTCTCGGCTGGCGTTCCGCTGCGATATTTCGCGTGACAGCTCGTCGACATCTTCCTGCAAGTTGAATTTTCGTTCCAGGGCCGTGCGCGCCAGCTCTTCGTCTTCCATCTGCAAACAGGTTTTTGCTTTTTGTTCCAGGGTCTTCTGCGCTGATTGCACATCGCGGAGCCGAGATTGGTAGATGCCGAGTTCGGCGTCTTCTGCCTCGCGCAGGCGCAGGGCTTCGGCCAGGACTCCCTCGATATCGTCCAGGTATGCCTCCAGAACCACTTTGGGGTTCTTGGCTTTCTTGAGCAAATCGTTGAGATCGGCTCGAATGACATGTTTGGTGCGTTCGAGGATACCCATTTCCTTGAACTCCCGCGGTCGTGTTGCGTCCTGATTGATGAACCGAAGATACGGCTGAAAAACCTTCCCTGTCAACGGGTTTCCTGCCCTCACGGGGAGGATTCCGCTTTGGTCTGGCCGTCGATTTCCTGCTTCAGCGCGGCCAGTTGTTCTTCTATTTTTTGCGAGGACTCCAGGCTGGCAAATTTGGCGTCGAGCGCGGCTTCTTCCTTGCCCGGGTGCTGCTCGGCGCTCATTTCCGTGTATGCTTCGACCTGGGCCTCGATGGCCAGTACTCTGTCTTCCATGCGATCAAAGGTGTCGAAGGCGCGCGATTCGGGCGTGGACCTGGGGGACCTGCCGCCACCGAGTTTCTCTACGGTTTTCTTTCGCGCTTGGGCGGCATGGGCCCGGGTGATGAGCGCTTGTTTGCTCACCTTGGCTTCCCGATGACGTTCTTCTAAGGAAACCAAACTTTGCTTCAAGGCCCCCACATATTCTCTCTGTACTCGGATCTGTTCCTCGAGATTTTGCGCGCTTGCTTCAAACTCGTTTTTGCGCACGATGGCCCGGCGGGCCAGGTCTTCATCGCCGGCTTGCAGGGCCATGGCCGCGCGTCGTTCCCATTGGCCGGCGGTGGCCATTACGCTGAGGCGTTTTTTCTCCATCGTTTTTTCGGCCGCAATGGTATCGATGGCTTGTTTGCGCGCCTTGCGCAAATGCGCCTCCATGTCCAGTATGGATTGGTTTAATAGCTTCTCAGGGTTTTCCGCTTTGGAAACCAGCTCGTTCAGGTTTGAGCGGACGATATCGTTGATTCGTGACAAAACACCCATGAGATGCTCCTTTTGGTTTGGGTTCGATCTAACTGTTAGTAGGGATTGCAGTTTCCGTGCCGCGCCGAATCCTGAAAATAATGTTGTTAAGATAAATACTTAAGGGGAGAAGAGTTCCAGGAGGCGGCGGCGAAAATCACCGCATTCGGCGAAATTAGCCGGCCGAATTCTCCGAATCTTGGTCGGGTACTACCCGGTAGATTTCCAGCAGATCGCGCTTACCCTTCAACTGTGCCGGTGGTAGCTTTTCAATGGTTAGCTCTGGATCGAGGTGATCGGCCACCGACTTGGAGATAATGATTTCATTGCCGCGCGCCAGGGCGGTCAGCCGGGCCGCGGTGTTGACCGGCCGGCCGATAGCAGTAAGGCTGGAGCCAAACCTCGAGCCAATGGGGCCTACCACGACTTCGCCTGCACAAATGCCGACGCCCACGTCTACCGGCCGATCGACGAGTTCGGATAACTTGAGGCCGATCTGGGTGGCCGATCGGATCATGTCCTTGGCGGCCCGTACCGCCCGGGTTTCATTGTCGGGATATTCGACTGGGGTACCGAACAAGGCCATGAGCCCATCGCCCAGGAACTTGTCCAGGGTTCCACCTTGTTTTACCACGCAGCCCACGAGCTCTTCGAACAAAGAATTGAGCAGATCGGCGGCGCGATCCGGCGAGATGGCTTCGACCACTTTAGTAAATCCGCGCAGATCGACAAAGAGCACCGACAAGTGGGTTCGGATCAGTTGGCGGGCGGGCGCTGGTTTGTCCAGCACTTGGCGAGCGATGCTGGGATCGAGGTGCCGTCGAATAACCGTGCGCATCACGTCCAGTTGTTTTTTCCGGCGCAAAGCCAAATCGATACGGGCCAGCAATTCCTCGGTCTGGATGGGCTTGAACAACACGTCGTCGGCGCCCCGGCGCAAGCCGCTGACCAAAATGTTTTCGCGGTGCTCAATGGTAAGAAGTAGGACGGGCACGTGGGTAGTCAGCGGACTTTGCTTCAGAACCTGGAGCATCTCCAGCCCGTCCATTCGGGGCAGGACCACATCGAGCAAGATCAGGTCATGTGGTTCAGACTCAGCTATGTTGAGTGCCTTGACCGGATCGGGCACAGCGGTGACTTGGTAGCCTGCTTCTTTGAGCAGATCTTCAGTGACGGTGAGAAAGAAATCATCGTCGTCAACCAGTAAAATTTTTCCTGTTTGTCGCACTATGGTCCCTTCTCTCTATTATCGCCCAAGTTCGTGCTTTTTTACCAGTCGGCGCATTTGATCATAGCCCAAACCCAAGGATTTGGCCGCTTGGGTCATGTTGTTTCGGGATCGCTCAAGGGCCTGGGCCAATAGATTTTTCTCAAAATGGCTTACCTGTTCTCTGAGTGAGCCGCCCTCCGCCGCCGGGGGCAATGGCTCCCGCTGGCCGGCGAGCGAGGCGTCCTGGAGATCCGTGTCTTGTAAGATTTCGCTCTGACAGCGGTAGGCCGCTCTTTCGATTAAATTTTTCAGTTCCCGCACATTGCCATAAAAGGCCTGTCCGGAGAGGTGGGCAAGTGCTTCAGTCGAGATATCGCTGCAGCGCACGCCGGCGACTTCGGTTTTGAAACTTTCGATGAAATGGCGGCATAGGGCAGGGATATCTTCACGCCGCTGCCGCAGGGGGGGGACCTCAATGGTGTCGAAGGCGAGCCGGTCATACAAATCGGAACGAAAGCGGCCGGCGCTCATTTCCTCATCCAGATTAGCATTGGTGGCCGCGGTCACCCGCACGTCCACGCTGATTTCTTTTTCACCGCGCACGCGTTGGAAACGTTGGTACTCGATAACGCGCAGGATTTTTTGCTGGACGGCCTGGGGCATGTTGCCCACTTCGTCCAGAAACAGGGTGCCGGAGTCGGCCAGTTCGAACTTGCCGGGTCGCGCGGTACTCGCGTCGGTAAAGGCTCCTTTTTCATGGCCAAATAACTCTGCCTCTACCAGGCTTTCGGGCATGGCGGCACAGTTGACGGTAACAAAGGCATGGTGTCGCCGGCTACTGGCTTCGTGCAGGGCCGCGGCCACCAGTTCTTTTCCCGTGCCCCGTTCGCCCAGGATGAGTACCGGCCGGGGAATCTCTGCCAGCAAGTGGATCTTTTTCACTACCTCGGCCAAACCACCGTCTTGGCCCACCATTTTGATGCGCGCGCCCACCCGGGCCTGCAGTAGGTCGTTTTGACGTTGCAGTCGGCGATTGTCTTCGAGCACCTCGATCATGCGGTCGAGTTTTTCCATCTGCAGACCCAGGCGTTCGCCCATGCGCGGGTCCTTTTCGATAAAGTCGGTGGCCCCCAGGCGCATCGCCCGGACCGCGTCGTCAACCGAGCCCTTGCCGGTCAGGATGATCACCGGCAGGCTGGGGTAGGCTTTTTTCAAGTCGGTCAAGATTTCCAGGCCGCTTCTCTTACTTGGGCCCAAATCAAGGTCCAGGATAATCAGTCCTACCTCTTGGTCGGATGAGGCCAGGGCGGCCAAGGCGCGATCGCCGTCAGCGAAGCCTTCGGTCTGTTTGCCATGGCCGGCAAGCAGGTCGGCCAGCAACTCGATCACCTCGGGTTGGTCGTCGACTAGAAAGACTTTATTGAGCATGTTCTTGGTCCCTGTTCGTCTTTGCCGTTATTTGCTTCTTCTTTTCATATACCGAAGCGCAGCCTTTCACAATGGGTCGGCGCAGAAAGTGGTTGGGCATGGGCAGCAGGGCGATGGGTAGCCGAATGGTGAACGTGGTCGGCCCGCCCGGGGCGCTGGCAACCGCGATCCTGCCGCCATGGGTTCTGATCACCCGGCGGGCAATGGTTAGGCCCAGGCCGGATCCACCTTCCCGGGTAGAATAGCCAGGGTCAAATATACGGCGGCGCGTCTCTAAGGATATTCCGGGACCTTCGTCACTGATAGCCAGCTCTAGCCAACGGCTGCCTGCCTGGCAACGTAGCCCCAGCCGCACCGGCCGGCCGGCCGGCGAGGCCTCGATGGCGTTGCGCAGAATGTTGGTCAGGGCGTCGGTCAGGCTGCCCAGATCGCCTTGGACGGGCGGAAGCCCCGCGGGCAGAAAAACACTGACTTGGCTCGGATCGGCGGTGGATTCTCGGATGGCGGCCTGCACCAATTCGGCTGGAGCCACCGGTTGGGCCAGGGGCGCGGGCTGCTGTATTCTTTGCAGGAAATCGGACCAGGTCTGATAGAGCCCATCCAGGTGGCTGCGCAATTCCTGGCCCAGATCCGCGCGGCTGGCTGCCACCGCCACCAAGTTTTTCATCCG
Organism: Deltaproteobacteria bacterium; assembly: GCA_030591445.1. Classification (GTDB taxonomy): domain Bacteria; phylum Myxococcota; class B64-G9; order B64-G9; family B64-G9; genus JAUVBB01. The sequence goes on from JAUVBB010000189.1 coordinate 5,624, forward strand.
GTGACCTTCGCGCCGCACTTCCTGGTAGGCATCGGATCGGCCGGCTTCCTGAATGAAGCGCAGCAAATGGGTAAGCACCGTGGGTGACTGGGCCGGCAAGGCTGCGGTGATGAGTCCCAGCCAGCGGGCCACGGCTTCGTCATCGACAATGGCGCCCAAGGCTTGGGCCAAACTTTCGATGGTCTGGGGTCGTTCCGGATCGAGAACCAAAGATTGCAAAAACCAGGGCATGGCATGACCGGCCAGACCTTGGTCGAGTAGCAAACGGCCCATGCCGGCCAATGCGCCCGGGTCTTCTGGCTGCAGGGCCAGCCCGCGGTGGTATAATTCTTGGGCTTCGTCTAAACCATCCGCCTTTTCCGCCGCCAATTCGGCCAGCAAAAAGAGTGCCTGGGCCTGGATTTGGGCAGAGCCGGCCTCGGCGATTGTGGTCAGTCTGCCCAGTACCGCGCGCGCCTTTTCGCCGGCCTCGGGGTCGATATTTCGCCGGGCCGTCAAAGCGCGCCCAAAGGCCAGAAGCAGTCGCGGATCATGAGGGAAGCGGGCCAGGCCGGTACGAAATGATTTTTCAATGCCGGCGTTCGGATGGCCGGCAAGCATTTGCGCCCGTATTTGCAGCAAGTATTGGTCGACCGAAGCCGCCGCCGGATCGATGGCGGCCAAATCGGCCAAGGCCTGTTTGGGATTGCCCGCCTCCAGGCAGGCCGCCGCGCGCAGTTCCCGTCCGTGGGCGCAGTTGGGATTATCTTGCAGGCATCGGTCCAATTCTTTGATGGCTTCGGCAGCCCGGCCGTCAGTCATTAACTCCTCGGCCAGGCGCAGCCGGGAACCGGTTTTTTCGGGATGTTTGGCCAAATACAAAGCAAAAGCCGCCACCGCCTGTCGCGGCAAGTGCAAATCGCTCAAAATCCGCCCCCGCAGCAGATCCACACTTAGAGTGGAGCGGCCAGCCAGCGGATCCAGCCAACGCAAGGCCGATTCCAGCCGCCCCGCCCAATAAAGCGCACCCCCCAGGGCCATGCGCAGACCAAGGTTCTCGGCATCAAACACCACCGCCTGGCGCAGAACATCCGCCGCTGCATTGCATTGGTCATTGGCCAAATAGGCCTCTGCCAACTGCCGCAAAGCCGAAGCCCGCGCCACATCCCTTGCCCCCAGCGGCCCCGAAGCCAATTTCGGCCGCCGGTACTTTTGCCTTTTCCTGATCACCCGAAAAGCATATCCCCGACGCTGTCCATTTGTCACGACGATTTATCACGATGAGCTTGACAGAATCATAGCCGCTTTCTTATCCTGTGGCGGTCTCTTTTGCGGCAGGCTGGTGTTATCAGGGAGAAGCGTTGAGAACCATTCTCGGACTCATCGTGGTTATTCTTTTTGCCTACTTGGGCAGTGCCTTGTTTCGGCTTCGGCAACTGCCGACCATGCTTCAGGCGCTGATTTCTTCTGGTCTGGGGTTCTTTGGGCTGGGTTTGGTGTTGGGACCGCATGTGATTGCCTTGATTGACGCGCCGATTTTGAGCCAATGGGATTTGCTGCTCAACCTGGGTGTGGGCTGGGTGGGGCTCTTGTTTGGCTTGCAGTTCAACCGGCAAGATCTCGAACAAGTGCCGGCCCGCCACTACTGGGGGGCATTGACCGAGACGGCGCTCACCTGCTTGTTGACCGGTGCCGGCCTGGGGCTAATGATTTGGTTTATGCCTCTGCTCAGTCCGGCCTGGATCTTGGTGCCGGCACTGGCCCTGATTGCTTCGACCACTTCGCCGACTACCGGCGCCCAGATGCAGATCAAGCTGGCCGTCAGGGGACCGGTCCATGATCTGCTTCGTTTTCTTTCGGGCGTGGATGCGGTGCCGGCCATCGTGTTTTTGGGCGCTTTGATTTGTTTTGCTCCGGGGCACCCGGCCAAATTCGGGCCGGCACTCGATGGCTTGTATTGGTTGGGCGTTTGCTTGGCGCTGGGTCTGGTGCTAGGAGCGCTGGCCCACCTGCTCACCCTTTATCACTATACCGACAACCAACTGTTGGTCATTGTCCTGAGCCTGGTGCTCTTTGGTGGCGGCGCGGCCCACTATTTGTGGCTTTCGCCATTGTTTGTCAATTTCATTGTCGGTCTGGTGTTGGCCAATCGTTCCCCCATTCGCATTCGCATCCTGCGCTCGTTGATTCTGGTGGAAAAACCCATCTATCTCATTTTGCTGACCTTGGCCGGGGCCATGTGGAACCCGCCGCCCTTGGCTTGGTTGGTGTTGGTGCCCGCCTTTATCTTGATGAGAATGGCCGGAAAGATTCTGGGTGGTTGGCTGGCCTTTCGGGTAGCCGACTTGGGCACCCAGTCGGGATTAAGTCTCGGCTCCGGCTTGTTGCCCCATGGCGGCATGGCGCTGGTCCTGGGCCTGAGTTTTCAGCAAATCTACAGCGGCCCGCTTGGCGACCTGGTGGTCTCGACCGCCATTCTCAGCATATTGGTGGCCACCCTGATTGGCCCTTGGAGCTTGCAACGCCTGTTGATACGAGAGGGTGAAGCGTCGTGAGGCTTATGCTCCTGGGTCTATTGCTGCTGCTGATGTTTTGGCTACAAGCGCTGCATGTTAATCTGCCCGAAAACCTGGATGCCAGCATCGGTATCATATTTGGTTTTTTGCTGCTGGCCGGCTTTCTGCTGGGCGAGATTCTGGCCCGCCTATCCCTGCCTCGGATTACCGGTTATCTATTTGCCGGCATTTTCTGCGGCCCGCACTTGCTGGGTTTCGTGGATGCGACCGTGGTCGAACATCTGCAATTGGTCGACAAACTGGCCCTGGTCATGATTGCCTACACCGCCGGTGGCGAGCTCAAACTGGCCAACCTGCGAAAACGAGCGCGCGGCATTCTAACCATCGTGCTGATACAATCGGTGGCGGTGTTTGTGGCTACCGGCGGCGTATTGGTGCTCTGCCGCGAATGGATCCATTTGTTTCAAGGCTTGAGCCTCGGCCAGATTTCGGCGCTGGCCGCCATTTTGGCTTTGATCGCCACCGCCAATTCGCCCTCCACCACGGTAGCTGTGATTGTCGAGACCCGCGCTCGTGGCCCCTTGACCGACACCGTCCTGGGCGCCACCGTGATCAAGGATATTGTGGTGCTGGTTTGTTTTAGCCTGTTGATGGTCGTCGCCATGCCCCAGTTTGCCCACGAGGAGAGTCTGGTCGAAGTCGCCTCGGTTTGGCAGAACATCAGCGAGGTGGGCTTATCCCTTCTTTGCGGAGCGGCCTTTGGCGGCTTGATGATTTTGTATCTACGATTCGTCGGCAAGCAAACCGTCTTGTTCGTGGTCGGTTCCGCCTTCCTGCTCATGAGTTCGGCCGATACCTTCCATCTTGACGCGTTGCTGGTAGCCGTGATGGCCGGATTCGTGGTCAGCAACTTCTCCCGCCAAGGAAAATCCTTCCTCTTCGGCCTGGAGCGAGCCTCGGGCCCAGTGTTCATCATCTTTTTCTGCCTGGCCGGCGCCAGCCTGGATCTGTCGGTGCTGACCCTGCACTGGCAAACCATTCTGCTATACATTGTACTGCGCACTTTGTTCACCTGGCTAGGCACCGGCTTCGGCGCCTTTCTGGCCCAGGAGCCCACCCCCGTACGCCGCCATGCCTGGACCGGTTTCATCGGCCAAGCCGGCATCAGCCTGGGCCTAGCCGTCCTGGTCCGCGTAAACTTCCCCGGCCCCGGCGCCGAACTGGCCAACCTGGTGGTGGGCGCCATCGTCATCAACCAAATCATCGGCCCCATCGCCTTCCGCTGGGCCCTCATCCGCACCGGCGAAGGGGTCAAGGCCTGAGCCAACTCGAGTTCATTGTCTTAAAAGAAAAACTTCCCCATTAAGCGATCATTTTGAGTCTATCGGTGCCTCTATACTACTAGTGGCACTGTCAAGGATGGCTATTGAGAAACGATAAAGAAAAAGAGCTTTATTCAATTCCTCCCTGGAGAATCTTGACCATCTTTGGCTTGGTTTTCCTGTTCATAAACCAGGCCTGTATGGTTGCCCCTGGTTTGAGCGGCCATGTCCCCGAACCCCTCGGGAAAGGCCAGGTCAGCTACGGTCTTGCCGGGGCAGGCGCGACGGCCTTGAAGGGTGACGATGATTTTACCCCGGGGCTGGAGGGGGATTTCTGGATGGATCTTGGGGTTTCAGACCGATTGGATCTCAGAGTCCGGGCAACCTTGATGACCGTTATTGATACTGATGATGATGGGAATGACAATATTTGGGGCTTTGGTCCCAGCCTGGAGTACAAGTTGTCGTCGGCCTCCGGCCGGGCAGCTCTAGTGACAGGCCTGTCCTTATTGTTTTTCATTGGTCGTTACGAGGATAACACTGGCGAGAATTCTGGTGGCTTATACCTGGCGCATGTATCATTTGCCCCCAGTCTTGGCGCAGTTTTCGCTTTAGGTGATCCCGGCAATATCCGACTGCTTATCGCACCCCGAGTATCGGCAGGAATTACAGCCCGCGTGATGCAGTTGGCATTTTCAGCCGGGTTGGATATCCCTCTTGCCGATAAGTCCTCATTGCGCCCCGAGATAATCAGCACCTGTACTATACCTTACGAAGAGTTCTCTTTTGTTATTTGCTACTTGGGCGGGGGAATGGCGTATGTCTTCTGATTCATTTACTCCGGTTTTAACTTCGTTACCGCCCCATCCCCTGTTCCCAGCCGACACAACTGGTGTCGGTGGCCGAGACATCGAAGTTGTCGCTTAAGATGGCGAAACAATCTTCACAGCTGCCCACATTTCTCCAGAGTGGTGCCGCGCAATCTACATCTTCTGGGGAAACACCTGGAATCTGGTCGATTAGTTTGTTTCTGACGTTTTGGCAGAGTCTTACGCAAGGGTGGGAGGCACATTCGAGCCAGGTGTTGCCCTGGCTATCCCAAAGAAGGACTTCATCTATACACTGATAGGCTTCGCCGCCGCAGCTGGATGTCGAAAATATTGCTAGTAACAGTAAGAATGCGTTTTTCTGCATTTTGAGACCTCGGTTCTTTGGCTAGAAAAACGATTGTATTCCCAGGTATCCGATGCTGGCAGTCAAACTTGCGCCGCCTTGATCATTTAGCGACTTTAAATAGGCAATACGAATTCCGAGATCTAGAGCGAGATATTGGTTGATGGGCACCAATGCGCCTAGGGGTAGCTCAAAAGAAGCGTTTCCTCTGGTGGTTCCTGTGTCGGGTATCGAAATGCTGATACCGGCGGCGGCTCCTGCGTAGGGAAGAATCGAGGAGAATTTTTGGCATATATACCTGATTCCAAATGCTATTCCGAGTTGGATGGGCAAATCATGGTACATATCGCCAAAGTGCAGACCCAGGCCTACTCTGGCCGATAGCTCAAGCCCATCCGCAATAAAATAACCTCCGGTCGGGCTGAGGTTTATGGTGGTGCCGACATCCGATGGCCCTATATCTGGGTTTTCTTTGTTCAGTTGAAGCAAGGCAATGCCACCCAACTGTTTGGTTCCCTTGCTGAGGTTTAGTTTCGTATTTTCATTGGCAAGATCATCGGCAAATGAAGGAAGTGGAAGGAAGCACAGCAACAAACAAAGAATTATCCTCATCATTTTCTCCGGGCAATATTGCACTTGGCTACTTGGCAAAAAATGTACCAGTTTTGCGCTTGAGCGAGAAGAAATTTTTTAGAGTTTTTTGGCTGCTCCTGGAGCGGGTCTCTGGGGTGGCGAGGCCGGTTTTCCTTTGACTTTCCGTGTTTTGTGGATGAGAATGCGCGGCTGGAGTGAGGCTGCTGATGACGGTGTATGATTCCATCCTGGGTCACAAGCGACAGATCGAACAGCTCAAGCGGGTTCGTGATGGCGGGCGGGTTGCGCACGCTTATTTGTTTTATGGACCGGATGGGGTGGGCAAGGAGTTGACGGCCTTTGCGTTTACCCAGGCGCTCAATTGTGTGGGGGAGGAGGCGCCTTGTGGGGAGTGCGAGCATTGCCGGAAGATTCAGCGGGGTGGGCATCCGGATGTGCGGCTGGTGGCGTCGGAAGAAGAGTTGGTGGCGCGAAAGCTTACCCAGGTAGAGGGGCGGAAGGTGGCGTCGCGGCAGATTCGGCGCGAGCAGTTGGACGAGTTGGCGGATTTGTTTCGGCATCGGCCTTATGCGGGGCGCTGGAAAGTGGTTTTGGTGGTGGATGCGGATCTGATGAACGAAAACAGCCAGAATCGCTTTTTGAAAACCTTGGAAGAGCCTAGTCCGGATTCGGTGATTATCCTGCTGACTTCGCGGCCGGAGGCGCTGTTGCCTACGGTTCGCTCGCGTTGCCAGGCGCTGGCTTTCAATTCGGTGCCGCGGGAAGATATCGTGGGCTACTTGAATAAAGAGCATGGCATAGAAGCGGATGCGGCCGAGGTGTTTGCGGCCATGGCCCAGGGCAGTTTGGGCCGGGCGCTGGCTTTGGTCGAGGGCGAAGTGCTGGCGGTTCGCAATCAAGTGGCCGAGGCCTTGTCGGGAATGCTGGATGCCGATTTGGAAGATATTTTGGGCATGGCCCAGACTTTCGGCAAGAGCCGGCCGATGGCTTTGCATGCTTTGGAAATTATGGAGTTCTGGTGTCGAGACTTATTGCTATTGGGCGCGGGTGTCAACGCGGCGAGGCTGGTGAATCTTGATTGCCAAACGCAGCTGAGCCAGACCGCTGCCCGGGTGGGGACTAGAAGCCTGGTTCGATGGATCGAGGGCATCCGGCAGAAACGCCGGGCCATGGATACCAACGCCAACCCGAGAATGACGATGGAGTCGTTGTTCCTGTCGATGAGGTCCTGTTGAACGATTTTCAAGAAAACGAAAAGTCCGAAAAGCCGGAAGAATCCAAGCCGGCCGAACTGAACGATACGACTCCCAAGGCCGAAATGCCCGTCGAGACCGAAGTCGAGGCGGAAGCCGAGCCCGAAGCCAAGGTGGAAGCTGAGCCCGAAGCCAAGGTGGAAGCTGAGCCCGAAGCCAAGGTGGAAGCTGAGCCCGAAGCCAAG
>JAUVBB010000048.1 GCA_030591445.1 Deltaproteobacteria bacterium
CTCGTCGACTAGATCATTTTGGTTGAGGTCCACCCAGAGGGCATCGTTATATCCCACCACGGTCATGACATGACCGCCGTTTACGCCTTGCATCCAATGACAGACTTGCTGACCTACCCAGGCATCGTCGTCGCTGCCGGCCGGATCGTCTTTGAGGCCGCCGGGCAAAAAACGCCAGGAATCTACGTAGGTGCGGAAGGTGAGCACCGCCCCGTTGGTCAAGGCTTGCTTCAGTGCCAGCAAACCCTGAGCCCGATTCACGCCGATGATGCTGGCCCGTTGCCGGATGCGATAGGATAGCGCCCCGCGCCAGGCCGCGCTGTCGAGTAACCAGGGCCGGTAGCTCGACGGAGTGTCGCTGCCACTGTAAGGGAACTGGGCCCACAATGCACAGCCCTGCTTTTCCATCACCTCATAAGACGCAGAGGCCGTGCTGCCCTGGTTTTGGCCACCGTTGACAAAGTTGAAGGTCCACTTTGGCGAGAAACGGTAATTGTCGCCGCCGTTTTTGGCGTCCCAATCGCGAACCAGTGCCACGGTGTGGGTCAGCTGATAATAAGTGCTGGCGAAAGAAGCACAGGAACTAAGCGATCCTTGGCTGCGGATGGGCGGAAAGGCGGGCAGCAAGCTGTTGTCGACCGCAATCGGCAGCAAGGGCGCCGGGGCGTGGTTTAGCCAGGGGCCACGCCAGGCAGCCAGCAGTTGCTCGGTCTCTGGCCCCGGTCGGCCCTGAGCGGCCCAGGCGGCCCGAATTCGATCCATGGCCAGACGATTAGGCGCAATGTCAGCCGCGCTGAGGCGATGCGTCTCCTGCCAAGCAAGTTCGGCCGCCGTTGGAGGCAAAAGTCCGGTGCTATGCGGATCGTGATCTCCCGGATCCCGATCGGCGACCCCATAGTCTTGCTGGAATTCGGTTGGGGGACTACAGGCGAACAGGCCCAGAACCAAAAGCAAGAACAAGCGGCAGCAAGGCAAGTAGAGTCTCATGGTCATCTCCTCAATCGCTGCCAGACTAAGCAGGGAAGCGGGAAACCGATCTCGGGATGACTCATGAGGGCTTACTTCTCACGCATCATAACCTAACGCCGTCCCCGTATTTTTTCCAAATCAGCTCGCTGGATGAGATTTCGCTCTCATGTTTTCTCCCATGAGATTTAATAGCATCTTTGGTTGCGGGTCTCTGTGTTCCAATTACAGTAGGGGCCATCGCAAGCCACCACGTAATAGTAGCACCAGCACTGGTCAGCTGGGTAAATGGAAGTATATTCGGAGTATGGTAAAACCCAATCTCCAGGCTGACCACAACTAGGCACGGTTGTGAGCCAGCCTTCGGTTACTTTAGTGCTTGTGGCTGAGCAATAAACTACATTCCAAAAGCAATAATCTTGGTCGCTGGTTGACATGAGATCAGGGGTAAGTTTGGTTTCACTGCCGTCGCAATTATAGTCATAGTTGCCACAATTGTTTTTCGATGATCCTGCAAACCATGAACCTCCGTAGACCAACCAGTCGTAGTCGCAACAGTCGTCTTGGTAGTTGTTTCGAGCATTATAGCCTGCCTCGGGAAAACAATAGCACCTAGAGGCGGTATTGCCAATTGGGCTATGGTCGTCGCCGTCACTGTCGTAGTAAAAAATCGTACAGCCCTTGCCGTCTTGGCCATTGATACTGCCGTCGCAGTTGTCATCCCACATAGTATCGCAGTTCTCAAGGGCGCCGGGATTCATCGCGGCCGAGTTGTCATTGCAGTCTTCTTTGGTCAGGTGAATATATGGCGCTTCCGAATCACATAGGCAACCGGCTGTTCCGGCATAGCCGTCACCGTCTTTGTCCCGGTACCATATTTGGCAGCCCAATGCGTTTAGATCGTTTGTGTTCCCGTCGCAGTCGTCGTCATAGTCGGTGGCGCAGTCTTCGTTTACGCCCGGGCTGAGGGCCGGATCGCTGTCGTCGCAGTCTAGATCATTGGTGGAACTGTGCTGGGCGTCAGGCCCGCATAGGCAGCGGGGCGTGCTTTGGCTCTCTCCGTAGCCGTCGCTGTCGGTATCCAGGTAGTGGGGGATGTAGCTTGCCGGACAGGCGCCCTGATCCAGGGGCTGCTCTTCGTCGGTTTGCCCGTTGCAGTTGTCGTCTAGAGAGTTACACGCTTCTGCTGCTCCGGGGTTTACGCTGCTCTTGATGTCGTCGCAGTCGTTTAGCTGACCGCCCGCGGCCTCGATCCAACCATCGCCAGCCTCGATGTTGCAGATACAACGCACCACGTCCAAGAGAGGATAGCTGTCCATGTCCTGGTCCCGTAAAAAACGCTGGAAGCCAGGAATGCAAGAGCCGTCGGGCTCGGCCGCGAGTTCTTGGGACTGATCGGGGTTGTGGCCATTTGGGCAGTTGTCGCAGACATCGCCGACCCCGTCGGCATCGCTGTCTGCCTGGTCCAGGTTGGGTATGTAAGGGCAGTTGTCGTCGCTGCTACATACCGTGTCGTTGTCCGGGTCTTTGCAGGCCGCATCCGGATCGCGCACAAACAGGGCCCCGGGTTGATCGGCCAGACCGCTATCGCTCCAGTGGGAGGCAACACCCGTGCTCCAGTAGGACAATGCCCCGCCCGCGCTGCCTTCCCGGGTGGCGAAGATGTGCCCGGCGTTGGCATGCCCTAAGGCTGAATCGCCATCGAAGCAATACAAATCAGCATTGGCGTCGAGTCCGTCGAGCAGATGCAGGCCAAACTCGTCGTAGGGGTCTGTGGGCACGGCTCCGTGGATGGTGGTGCAGGCGTAAGTGTTTTGGGTCAGCTCGGAGCCGTCGGAACGGTACACCACAAAGGGTCCCCAGGTGTTTTCCCAACAGAGATTTCTGTCCGAAAAAACGTTACAGCCGGCCGGCAGTTGGGCCAAGACAAAATCGTCGGTCTCGCCTCCAACATAGGCCATAATACTCAGGCCGGCATCGGTCCAAAGATGTTCTGCGTCTACCGAGAAGTTGGGGATAGCCGAGCCATTGGCAGCCGGATCCAGGATGGCCGGATCGAAGGTCCCGTAATAAGAGGCCCCCGGGCGCGGGTAAGTATTGCCGCTCCAGGTGGCCGGTCTGCCATCGTCACCGTAAACCGCCACCAGGGTCCAGCCGCCGCCGGCGGTGGTCATTATGCACCAGGTCTCAAATGGGTTCTGGCCCTCGGGGCCGTCGGGGTCGATCCAGTACCGGCCGTCGCCTTGGGATTGACCGCTTTCCAAAACCTCTACGCAGTCTTTGAACTCGCAGGCTTGGCCCCGGCCGAAGCCATTTAGATCTTCTTGGCCAGGATTGTAGACCGTCGGACAGTTGTCATCGGCCGCGCAAACTCCGTCGAAGTCGGTATCAGAGCAAGGGTTGGCGCGCCGGATCATCAGGGCGCCCGGTTGGTTCAGGCTGCCGCTGACGCGCCAATGGGAGTGGATCCCTGTATTCCAATTGCTGTCGGCACTGTCTTCGAAGGAGCTAAACAAACGTCCTCGGCCCTCGTGCCCCGAGCCGTTTAGGCCGGCGGCGCAGTGGTTGGCGGCATCGTCGTCGGTCCCATCCAAAAGATGCAAGCCAAATTCGTTGGCCGGATCGGGCTCGAAAGGTGTCTGTCCGTGAGCGGTGGTGCAGGCAAAGACTTGGTCACTAATCAAGCTCATGTCCGAAGCGTAGGCCGCAAAAGGACCGTGAGTGTTTTCGGCGCACATGGTCGTGCCGTCGAAGTAGTTGCAGGCCGGAGGCAAAGCGGCCAGCAGATAGTCATCGGTACTGCCGCCCACATAGGCCATGATCTCCAGGCCAAGGTCGCCGGCAAAGACTTTGGCGTCGATGGAGTAGTGACCAATGCCGCTGTCGTTGCTCGCCGGGTCGAAGATGGCCGGGTTGACAAGGCCGTAGTAGGCCGCCCCCGGCCGTGGGTAGTCGTTGCCACTCCATTGAGCCGGCCGGGCGCCATCGCCGTAAATGGCAATCAAGGTCCAGCCGCCACCGGCCGTCGACATATCGCAGTAGGCTTCAAAGGGGGCCAGGCCGCCTGCGCCGTCGGGATCGATCCAGTAAAGGCCGTTGCCCTGGGCCTGGCCGGCCTGGGCGATGGCCTGGCAATCGCGCGGTTCGCAGGCGTCGCCATTCCCGTTTGCATCCAGGTCTTCTTGGCCGGGATCGTAGACCGCGGGACAATCGTCTTCGGCCGCGCATACCCCGTCAAAATCGTAATCCTCGCAGGGGCGATTAGGCCGCAGCAGCAAGGCGCCCGGTTGGTTGTACTGGCCGGCGGCGTTCCAATGAGAGTGGACGCCTTCGGCCCAGGCGCTATTGGCCTGCCCCTCCATGGTTACGAAGATGCGACCCATGCCCTGGTGCCCTATCGCCGAGCTGCCTTGATGGCAGTGCAGCTCAACCGAGGAGTCGAAGCCGTCTAGGATGTGCAGGCCAAACTCGTCGTAAGCGTCTGCCGCAAATGGATCGGCGCCATGGGCGGTGGTGCAGGCATAGGCGTTTTGGGTCAGGGTGGCGCCGTCGGACCCAATCACCGAGAAGGGTCCGTGGCTGTCTTCGGCGCAGGTGGTCGTGCCATCAAAGGGATTACAGCTGGCCGGGACACTGGCCAGCACATAGTCGTCGGTGCTGCCGCCCACATAGGCCATGGCTTCTACCCCTTGGGCGCCCCACAAGAAGGACCCCGGTATGGAGTAGTTGGCTATCGAGCTGTTGTTCAGAGCCGGGTCGAAGATCTCCGCTTGCACTTGCCCGTAGGACGAGGCTCCGGGACGAGGATAGTCCAGCTCGGTCCAGGCGGCCGGCCGGCCGTCGTCGCCGTAGATGGCAATCAGGGTCCAGCCGCCGCCAGCGGTGTTCATATCGCAGTAAACTTCAAACGGGGCCAGGCCACCGGCACCGTCGGGGTCGATCCAGTAGATCCCGTCGCCCAGGTCGGGCAGGCTCTCGTGGAGGGCATCGCAGTGAGCATGGCTGCTGCCCGCGCAGCTATGGTTATCGCCGCAGATGTCTCCGTAGGTATGGGAATCACCATCATCGCAAGCGCTGCCGGGGGCCAGATCGTGGGGCAGGCAATTTCCCGCGTCGTCACAGCTATCGGCCTCCGAGCAAACCGCGACCGCATCGCCGCAAAGAGTACCGGCCGCGACAAAGCCCTGGTCGAGGCAAGTGCCTTGCCCGTCGCATAGATCTTGGTTCGTGCAACTGTCGGCGCTATCGCCACAAGGCGTGTCTGGAGACAAATCGTTAGCTTGGCAGATGCCTTGTTCGTCACAAATGTCTTGGGCCGAGCACTCGCCGGCCGCATCCCCGCAGGCTGTGCCGGCCGCAATCAGCCCGTGATCTTCACAAGCGCCGAGACCGTCGCAGGTGTCTTGATGGCGGCAATCAGATTCGGCGTCGCCGCAGGCATGTCCCTGAGGAAAATCGTTTACCAGGCAATTGCCGGCGCCGTCACATACATCCTGGGCCGAGCACTGGCTTGGGCCGTCGCCGCACAACTCGCCGGCCGAGGTAAAGCCATTGTCGACGCAGAGGCCGGCCCCGTTGCAACTATCTTGTACCAAGCACGCCGAGCCCGCATCGCCGCAGGGCGAGCCTTGGACCAGGTCATTGGGCAAGCAGGCCCCGGCCCCGTCGCAACTGTCTTGGCCCGAGCACTCGCTGGCCACTTGGCCGCATGAGCTACCTGCCGCCACCGGGCCCTGGCCATCTGGAGCGCAGCTACCGCCTTGGCAAAGTTCGGTTCCGTTGCAAAACGCGCCATCGTCACATGTTTGGCCGTCGTTGTTTGACCAGCCGCTGGTGGATAAGTCGGGATTACATTTCTGGCAAACGTTTTGGGGATTGGCTTGTCCGTCCGGGTAACAAACACTATCGATGATACAACCGCCACAAGCCGCCACGCATTTGTCGCTAACGAAATCACAGGTCTCGCCGGCTTGGCACAAGCTGGCTCCGGGCACGCAGGTGTCGGCTTCTTCGTCGCAGCTTTCCGCGCCCGTGCACGAGAGCCCATCGGAACAATCGCGGGCCGCACCGGCACAAAGCCCTTCGGCGCACTGATCTTCTACGGTACAAAAGGCGCTATCATCGCATTTGACCCCGTCGTTTACACTCCAGGCTTCTTTGGTCAAAGCCCGGTCACATTTTTCACAGATGTTTTGTGGATTGTTAGAGCCATCGAGCACACAGACCTCATCGATCAGGCAACCCTGGCAGATATCCACGCAGGTATCATTGACCAGGTCACAGACCTGTTTCTCGGCGCAGGTGCTGACGCCAGTCACGCAGGTGTCGGCCTCTTCGTCACAGAATTCTTCTCCGGTGCAGGATATGTTGTCGGAACATTCCCGGGGCGCGCCGGTGCAAATTCGGTCGGCACAGGCATCATTCAACGTGCAGAACAAACCGTCATCACAGCCAATGCCGTCGTTTGCGCTCCATTCACTTTGGTTCCAATAAGGTTTGCAAGATTCACAAGGATTTTGAGGATTAGGTGCATTCTTGGCGTGACAGATCTGTTCAATCAGGCAGCCCTTGGCACATAAATCATCGTCATCCGAAGCCACATCGCTATTTGAACAAGCCCCGAGCACCAGAGACAAAAAGATCCCCCCACACAATACAAACCACGCCGACCCAAATTTCATGGATTCTCCTGGTACTCGATTTAAGAAAGATATCCCGCACAATACTTCGATCTTGTTTGATTTTCAATGGGATTTCACTTTTCCTGCCCATCATTAATGCAGAACTTTTCGGTTTTTCAGACAAGCTGGGGACGGTTCTTGGTCGCGATCCCTGAGAAGTAACTCAATTTTAAAGAAAAGTTCAAAACAAACATGTCATCCCCGAAATGTTTCTGTCGGGGACCCAGGGGGTTACTTCTCAGGGATCATAACCTGAGACAGTCCCCCTGTTTTTCGTCTAGGTTTGTTGTCTACTCTACATTTTGTATCTCTCGACATTGACGTCTTGGGCGACAATGTTAAGGGAACTACCATCAATCAACTCGATTCGGTAATGATACCAAGGGCCCTGAAATTGTCGAACGCCCATACCGGGCGATGGTGACTCTCCATTTCGTTCTTGAATTTCCGCCTTCGTGCGAGTGATAAGATCCGAGTCATCCAGCACTTCTCCATGATCAAGAATGGACTCATCCCACACTCCGATTTGGACAATCGCCGCATAACGATGGAAAGTCAGATTCCATCCGGCGCCAATTTCGGCATAACTCAGATTCACGACCACCGATTCGGAAAGAATTTTGATTTCTTCGATACAGGAGTCAGCGTTATAGAACTGACCGAATTTGGCACGTTGATCATCGAGCGACATGGTTCAGGTCCTTACTGATAACGTTGTGGCATACAGTTGCCACGCGTGGCGTTATCATCTGAAGCGATTTTGTTCGACAAAGTCGTCTCCTATTCGATTCGAACGGCAGGCTTCGATTCTGATATTGAGCAGGTATGTGAAGACCAGTCTACATCAGAATGGAAAAAGCGGGGACGGTCTCTGGTTATTTGGTTTTACTAAGCATCTACAGGACATCCTAATCATCCTTTTTTCCCAATCTTTCCCTTTCCCGAAAAACTCATGCATTCCTTTTTGTGCCTAACGCCAATCTTTACCTGTGCGAGAAATGAGAATCCGGCGCAAACTCTTGCTGGCCGTTTATCCGAAGTCGAGATCTTCCAGCGCTCTGTCAACTTCGTCCCGCTTCTTTCCCTCTTTTTGAGCCTCTCTGGCTTTCGCTGCTGAAACCTTGCGTAGGTACTCGCGGTATTTCTTGTTAGTGCTGCTCACGTCTTCCTTAATGTCGCGCAGGTGGTATTTTTTGACCTCCACTGGCACACAGTGAACAACTATGTAGGTGTCCTCGATCCATGCGTAGCGCCACATGGAGTGACGAGGGAATTGCCGCTCCGCCTCGAATATCTGGACCCATTCCTGTGGGGGGTGAACTGATAGCCCAAAGTAGACATGGTACAACGCCTTCTCGGGGTCTGGCTTGTACAGTCTTGATTTGTCGACTCCATTGATCTTGATGTCGACAAAGCCCTCAAGCTCCGGCTCTGCAACAGGGACGGAGGGTAAGGTCTGCTTCGAAGCCTTCGGAGGAAACGTGGAAGGAATCCCCGTAGGTTTGGCGACGCCCAACGTGTGAAGTAGCTTGGATAGTGGCGCCTCAAAGTTTTCCGCGTCTGTGAAATCCGCGTAGAGCTTGTCAGCAAGATAGAGCGGGAGAGGACACTGCTCAATGAGAATCGGCAATACGATGACTTTCTTCTGGCCGATCTCCTTTGTCATAGCGATTTGAAGTTCCTTCTGGACCCACTCAGACCGAACGGAATTGCGGGATAGCAGCACGGCAACATAATCCACTGCATCAATGGCCGTCGAGATCTTGTCCAGAAGAGAATCGCCTACCCTGATCTCGGCCTCATCAATCCAGACGGTGACGCCGTTTGAGGTCAGGGTCTCCGCTATCTTCCGCGCGAAGAACTTGTCTTTCGAGCTGTGACTCAAGAATACAGTCGGCATGTCATCTCCTTTCGCCGGCCAAGACAACAAACAAGACAAACAGCAATGGTCTCAGGTTATAAGAATTTTCTTGGCCTTTACAAAACATCCTAAGCATTTTTTCAGTCCCAACATGCTTCAAGCCGCAGAAAGCAAATTTCATTAAGTAAAACCCATTAAAACCTAATAACCATTATGCTGCCCCCGTATTTTTATCTTCCTTAGGATTTGCTCTTCTGACCATCCCTGAACTGTTATCATCATCCGCCAAACACAAACATACGAACATCAACGGAACCACCAGGAGACGACCGTTGCCCTTCCAAGTCACTAACCAAGCCGGAAGGGTTTGGGATCAGTTGCAATTGGTCATAAATAACACACCAAAGACGAACGCAATCCGGGTGACGGCGATAGTGCTCAATATCGATGATGAGTTCGTCTCCAACTTTGCGGGCATGCGATTTGTCGCGGATACGTTTCGTCTCAATCACAAGTTTGTGTGTCGGCAACAAAAAATCCATCCGCGTACTGGAACCAGCACAGCTGGGAGTGAACTCTTCAGGGCGAATGTCAGCCACCCAAGGTCTGAGCTGTGAGTGCAATAAATCCTGAATGTCATATTCTGATTCGAAGGACAATGATTTCGCACCCTTTCGTCGATGTGCCAGCGGATGCATCGCCCGTGGCAAGCCACGGATCAGGATCTGCAACAGTTCTTCAACTGTTGATGGCCTCTGTAATTCAACGGTCGGCGTCTTGGCTTGGTCGCACACGGCCGTAGTCAATGGAACCTCGCCATTGGGTAGGACACGACCCCCACGAAAATACCGAAAACCATGCTCTTCAAGAACACTATTGAGCCGGTCACGGCGCTGGTTGTACTCCTCTACGGGGTCTTGGCTGATGCCAATTAAATCGGCAAATGTGTCGCTGCTCGGGAGAGGCGGTAGATCCATGAATTCTTCAATCAGGTTTCCAACAAGCGCAAGGCTATCGACGTTTGGGTCTTGGCCTGCGCTGAATAGCCAAGTCTTCCACTTTGAGTGATGAGCAAGGTCGGGCGGCGGCCCGGGTGCGCCGGCCGCTTTAAAAAGAGCGTCCAGAACCGAGTGAGAACCAGTGAGAACCTCGGAGACGGCAACACAAACCGCCTTTGATAATCGAACGTTTGACATTCTTCACGATGCCCTTTGACGCTCATGCGGCATAACGCAAGCATCAGTCAGGCGCGTATGAGCATCTGCTGAATGCCCGTCGTTTGCCGCTGGATTGCAGCCAGAGTGTGTTTTGCAGATCTCCGCCATTATTTCTTTCCTAACCATGGTAGTTTAGCCGCCTGATAGTTCGTGAACTCCGCGACGAACTTATCGGCCCATGCGGCAGCCTGCGCAACAGCATCATCCAACTCGTCGCCTTTGTACATCAGTTTGTGCCAGTGCCTATGTTTTGCATAGACATCTTCGAACATCCAGGTTGCCCCTTTCCCTTCTTCTTGCGATCAATTCGGGGACGGTCTCTGGTTATCTGGTTATAGCCAAAACCAAATACCCCAAGACCGTCTCTGTGCCTCTCTTGTCCCTGTGCCTCTCTTCGCGTAACAGGCTGCAAAATGCTTAATAACGAAGAGGTGCAGCTTTTGGCAGTGTAAGTTAACGCGGTTTTTAGCCCTTAATGTTCAACCTTCCTTAACCGTCTTTCTGCAAGATCCTTATAAAAGCTGTCAACTTCACCGGATTCTTTGATAACCAAATTCAGCCATTCCCTAGTTTTTACCCAATTTTTGTTTCTCCAATATGCTTGCGCAATCTGATATCGGAAAGCTTGGCGACTAGAAGCATTTTGGTGTTCTTTTTTAAACGATGTGAAGGTCTCAAGAAGTTGCGGCATATATTTATCAAATGATTCTTTGATGCCATGCTTACTACCATAGCGGCCAGGCTCTTCCCAACCCAACAAAGCACGAAGTTTATTTTGATACGCCACACGAGAAGCTGCTGTTTTTGGAAACTCGTTAATAACTTTGTCATACCATTTCATTGAAGTTTCAACATTTGGAATCCAACTCGAATCTATCGTAAATATTTCACTTTTCCCCCTGGACCAAAAATCTCCATGGCGAAGATATGACAATGCAACAGCATTTTCGATTGACTCCCTAGCAGACTCACCAACAATTTCAGCAAGTTCATTTATCCTGTTTTTAACCAATTTTGCTTGCTCAGAGTTTGGGTATTTATCAGAGAGATCACGCCAAGAAGCAAGGGCAACAGCAATTTTGTTGTTTTCAAAGGCAATGCTGCCGAGCAAATAATATGCCTGCGCCTTGATGGAATCGGCGGATTTGCTAAAGACAATATCAATGAGTTCCACCTTCGCTTCTTTAGACAGTCCATGCTTGTTTAGCATGATGGCCTTTTCAATGGATGCTGCATACGACGCAGATGCAACAAGCAATAACATGGCAATGCATATTCCCGATGTTTTGATATTCATACGATCTCCTTTCGGGGGCAGCGTGGGATGGATGTGATATTGGAGTCAATTGTCGGCATAAAATCACAAAAATTAGGCGTTATTTAGTATCAGGCAACGGCCTGATTCGACTTTATTGTCATCTACCAAGGCCACATAGAACTCCATTCGAATCAGATCTCGGCCTACTTTCTTGACTGTGTACTCAAATAGAGACACTGACAGGGACATTCTGATCGGCAAAATCGAAGAAAATTTCTCAAACATGAAAAATAAAAAGCAATTTGCTGCCTGAGCCAGGTGCCTCGCCACTTCGTCAAGCCACTTCATCAACTCCGCTTTTTTTAGGTGGGTACCGATTGGTCTTAGCAAAAATATTTCGTACCCCTCTTTGTCGTGACAGTTACAACTGTTACAACTCTAGGTTGTGAGATCGGTATTTTAGGATGTACCTATTCATTATTATTGAATAATTCAAAATGCGGCAGGCTTGCAGACGGCTATGGTGCTAACTGTTACAACTAGGCCATATTTGACAGATCGTGGATCTTGCCTAGTTTGTCCTCATAGGAAAGGAGCCACCATGAAACCTAGTCAACGGGAACAAAATCGCTGGTTTTTGACTGATCGGGTGCGGATGGAGGTGGATTGGCGGACGACGGACCAGAACCGGGGTTTGGCGCCGCCGGAGCAGGAAAAGGGGGTGCCGGAGGGAGCTCGGCTTGTCGATCTGCCGGGGTCGGGGGAATGGTGGGGGATTGGGGATATCTCCTTGCGGGAGGCCATTTCTAGGCGGGAGAGTCGGCGGGTTTTTACGGATGAGGCTTTGAGCCTTTCGGAACTGTCCTTTCTGCTCTGGGCCACCCAGGGGGTTCGGCGGCGGGTGGGGGCGAATGCGACGTATCGGACTGTGCCTTCGGCGGGAGGGCGGCATTCATTTGAGACTTACTTGGCGGTGATGAATGTGGAGGGGCTGGGGGCGGGGCTGTATCGGTACCTTCCGCTCGAACATCAGTTGGTGCAGCTGCGCGAGGACGGGAATCTTGGCCCGGCGCTGGCAAATGCAACGCTGGGACAATCGTTCTGTGGGGCGGGGGCGGTTACTTTTGTCTGGACCACCCTGCCCTACCGCATGGAATGGCGTTACGACCGGGCGGCGCATCGGGTGATACCTATCGACGCCGGTCACGTGGGCCAGAATCTCTACCTGGCTTGCGAAGCGATTGGCGCCGGAACCTGCACCGTGGCCGCTTATGACCAGGATGCCATGGACCAATTGCTGGGCGTGGATGGCAAAGACGAATTCACTTTATACCTGGCCCCGGTGGGCAAGATTGCGGATGGGCTGGCTTAGGTGGTTGGCACTGCGCTGGCCTGGGTGGTTGGTACCTCACGCCCGGGTGGCTGGTACCTCTCTCGGGGCCACTTCTTTCTGACGGTTCGGTCAACCCACCCACTTGTCACCACGATCCGAGGGAGGCAGCTCGTCATTCCAACCGAATGCATCCAAGGCTGCCTTCGCCAACGACCTGATCTCTCGCCACTCGGGCTGGTCAAGACCTTCGGCAGTTAGGTACATTCGACTGTATGCCTCGCCACTATGCTTCTCCAGAAAGCTGTCTAGCGTACCTAGGGCTTCGCTCTGCAGAGTGGTGAAGTTGCCCTCCTCTCGCACCCGCTGATAGTGCTCGTCAAACTCCAGAACCAACTCGTCCCCCGGACAGACGAAGTCCGGATACAGCGTTAGCTGTTCAGCAGCTGGGCGACTGAGAGCCTGCAGCGACCATTGTAACCTCTGACTGTTGTAGTCCCGTTGGTCATCCATATCTATACCGCACACACCTATATTTATGTGGTTTCCGTGTAAAACTTATCACATTTTCCCGTGATCGGGCAGGGTGGTGTCCACGAAACCGGATCAAGCCCAGAGAGCGACCGCCTCACTTTTGCAACCTAGCCCCTTTAAAGTGCTACTGAAAAAGGATCAGCTACCTCTCTGCACCTCTCAAGGTGCCAGGCGATTACCAAGTATGTGGCTGGCTCCGTTCGAAGGTTCCGGAGCATCCGGCATGCAGAGTCGTGGCATTAACGACTGGCTTTCCTCTTCCGAATCAACGTTGCTTGGAAATCATGTAAAAGGGTGTAAAGTCATGGTGATCAATATCATGGCTTCGAATTCATGGAGAGGGACGACATGGCTGGGCAATTCGATACAATTTGGCGGATGAAGACGCTCTCCTGGGTGCTCGGCTTTCTCGCAGGCGTGCTCCTCGCATACCCAGCGGCCGCTCAGGCGGATGGCAAACTCCTCGACGCGGCGAGGCGTGGTGATGTTCCCGCAGCCAAAGCATTGCTGGCAGCGAAGGCCGACGTGAACGCACGAGGCAAAGCTGGCCTCACACCGTTGATGTTGTCGGCAAAGAACGGCCACTTGGATATGGTCCGGCTCCTGCTGGCCGCGAAGGCCGACGTGAACGCAAGGACCAATCTCGGTGAGGCCACCCTGAAAGGACGCGATGACTGGACGGCATTGATGCTGACCGCCGAGACTGGTCGAGTCGACATCGTGCAGGCTCTGCTCTCCTCGGGAGCGAAGCTGGATGGAGACAAGGACGGCTGGACGGCGTTCATGGTCGCGGTGGAGAACGGCCATGTGGAGGTCGTCAGGGCTCTTCTTGCCACAGGCGCACAGGTGAATCTCACGGACCGCGAGGAAAGCTGGACGCCATTGATCCTTGCGGCATTCGAGAACCATTTGGAAGTGGTGCAACTGCTACTCGCAGCCAAAGCAAAAGTGAATGCAAGGAACAGCGAGGGCGAAACGGCATTCATGCGGGCCGTTTGGGCAAACCATTTGCGGGTAGCACAAACGCTACTCTCCGCTGGCGCTGATGTGAACGCAAGGGACAGGCGCGGCTCCACCACGTTGATCGGTACGGCAGGTGTGTTCGACCGCGTGCACGCGGTCCGGCTACTGCTGGCCGCGAAGGCCGACGTAAATGCTCGAAATGAGAAGGGCGCGACGGCATTGATGAGGGCAGCGCACGGGGGCCGCTTGGAAGTAGTGCGTGCGTTAGTTGCCGCTGGTGCTGACGTGAATGCCAAGGACAAGAAAGGCTCCACGGCCTTGATGCGCGCAACGGAGAGCCGCCAACCGGAGATCGAGAAAGTACTACGTGCCGCTGGGGTGCGCTGATGGCCAAGGGCCAAGGGTGAGGGCTAGGGGTGCCAACCTTACCGCCAAAAAACGTAACCATTGAGAATCTTACGGTTTCCGGTTTGGGTGGCACCTGTTTCTCTGTTTCTCTGGGGGATGCCATGGACCAATTGCTGGGCGTGGACGGCAAAGACGAATTCACTTTATACCTAGCCCCGGTGGGCAAGATTGCGGATGAGCTGGCCTAGGTGCCTGGCACCGTGATCGGCAGCACAGTGTTCGGGCACTGTACCTCTCTCGGAGTACCTGGATTCATCCGAGATCGAAACCATCGCCATCCTGTTGCGATTAGTGATGTTCTACGGGACGAAATAATCTTCGTCTTCGCCCCCCGATCCTCCCGGTAGTCCCAAACCTACTGGCCTAGGTGGCTGGCACCTCTCTTGGGCTCGCCTCTACGATAGGCTCCAGGAAAATCGTCAACGGTTTTTGGCGGCGGCGGCAATGGCGCGGCTGATCTTTGATGGAGAGAAACCGACAAGAACCGTTTCCCTGATCTGAATGGTAGGGATGCTGCCACGGGGATTCAATCGTTTGAGTTCCCTCTTGGCACGGTCATCGGTGTCTACGTCGATTACCTGGCAGGAGATATCGTTGTCCTGGAACCAACGGCGCGCCTTGGTGCAAACCGGACACCAATCGGTCACATACATGGTGATGGTCACGCGCCGGGACGCGCGCGACAAGTCGAGCGGACGTCGCTTCCTGGCGCGGGCCCGTCGGTCAAGAATATCGTTGGCAGCCTGCTCACGTGTCGTTGTGGATTGCTTGGGACGCTCGACGGCACGGGTTCGAGCCTCACCCTCCTTCCCTTCACCCCGGGAAGGCTCACCGCGCCGGGTCGGATCGATGGAATCTAACAGATGGTTGGCCGCAAAGCCGACCAGTAGGAGACCCAGAACCATGAACAACCATTTCTTACCATTAGCAGTAGACGGTGGACGGCTGCGACAGAGGGCACATCGACCGTCTTCGTCAGCAAGAAGAAGATGCTTTGCGCAACGACGAGGATTCTGCCCGGGCTCGGAATTCGCCTCCATCACTATTCCTTTCTTTCTCTCACCTTGCTCCTGCCAGTCTGGCCGATTCGGCAACGCGGTTCAATCTCAACAAAAAAACCGGGTCTGTTTTCCACGCCCTCCCCATTTCTGCCAATTTTCGTTCGAACCTCCCATTGGCATTGTTACCTGATTTTTGGTATCCACGAAACAATCCGGCACCTGTTTCTGGGAGAATAGAGATTCATGTTTACTGTTTAACCAGGTCCGTGGTAATCCTCCGAAGGTCGAAGCGTGATGCAATTGTCTAATATTGAAATACTTTCATAGGTGCTTGAAATTTCTTACTTATGATCCCCGTCGATTATGATGAAGGGAGGGGCTTGGATGGCAATGAAACTCAACAGCCTTGAGTTCGGCTTTTTCGCGGCGCTGGTTGCGTTGACCAGTGGCTGTGGCTCGCACACTCCAGTTGGTCAATGCGCGGTGTCATGCGCAGCCGACGAGATCTGCACGCCCGCGGGAACCTGCGCCAAGTTGTGTAACACCAACAACGACTGTGCCGCCGGTGAGGTCTGCGCGGCCGGCGCCTGTGTCGCCTGTGACACCGCCAGCCAGTGCGGCCCGAGTTGTGAGGTGTGTTCCGGCGCGACTCCAGATTGCGGCGGCGCCACGGTGGGTTGCGTATGCGCCTCGGACGCCTGCGGTCCATGCACCACGGACAACTGCGGCACCTGCGATCACGATCCCAGCAACGATTGTGTGCAGGACTGCGCCGGCACCTGGGGCGGTGACGCCCTGCTCGACAATTGCGGCACCTGCGACAACAACACCGCCAACGACTGCGTCCAGGACTGCGCCGGCACCTGGGGCGGCCCTGCGACGCTCGATAACTGCGGGACCTGCGACGACAACGCCGCCAACGACTGCGTTCAGGACTGCAATGGCGACTGGGGCGGTGACGCCCTGCTCGACAATTGCGGCACCTGCGACAACAACGCCGCCAACGATTGCCCGCAAGACTGCGCGGGCACTTGGGGCGGCAGCGCGGCGGTCGACAACTGCGGCACTTGTGACGACAACCCAGCCAACGATTGCGTCCAGGACTGCAATGGCGACTGGGGCGGCCCTGCGACGCTCGATAACTGCGGGACCTGCGACGACAACGCCGCCAACGACTGCGTGCAGGACTGCAATGGCGACTGGGGCGGTGACGCCCTGCTCGACAATTGCGGCACCTGCGACAACAACGCCGCCAACGATTGCGTGCAGGACTGCGCCGGTGATTGGGGCGGTGACGCCGACTATGACTACTGCGGGGATTGCGTGGTGCCAGCCGACGATTGCAAGACCATCTTCGTATCCCTGACCGGTGCGCTCGGCAACCCTGGCACCAAGGCGGAGCCGATCCCCTCGTTGCAGGGGGGCGTCACCGAGGCGGCGATCTTGAGCTACGACGAGGTGCATGTGGCGGCCGGCACCTATACGCCCACCAACAACGGCCTCGCGGCCGGGCGCGCTGGCGTGGAGATCTCCAACCCCGTGATCATTCGCGGTGGCTGGGACACCACTTTCACCACCCAAACCGCTTCGCCTACCAATACCTTCCTAAACGGCGAGGCCATCGTCGACCATGTTATCTGGATTTATGACACGGTCGACGTCGAGCTCGAGTACCTCGAAATCTACGGTGGCAACGCCAATGGCTCGGACTCCAATGAGAACGACGGCGGCGCCATCCACTGCTTCAGCGCGGACCGCGTCACCATCGACAACGTGAACGTGCATGATAACCACGCCGAGGGCGAAGGCGGCGGTCTCTTCTTCTACAACTGCGCCGACGTGGCGGTGACCAACGCCACGATCCATCACAACTCCGCCGTCGGCAACGGCGGTGGCATCAAGATCGAAACCTGCACCGGTGTGGATATCAATGCCACGGTAACCGACAACAGCGGCTACTTTGGTGGTGGCCTGTGCATGATATATTCGCGCTCTGCCACCATAGAGGGCGCCCTGCAGCGAAACACCGCCACCGACAACGCGGGCAGCGGTCTCTTTATTTGGGGCGGATCCGAGATCACGATCACCGGGGTCAATATCACCGACAACAATGGTCTCAGCGTCGTCCATTTCGCCGCCAATCCCGGCACCAACATCGCCAACCTCGTGATCACCAACAACGTAATCGGCGGCGATGGCGACGGCTACGGCATTCGTGAGACCAACTTCGATCTCTCCGGGCACACCATAACCGGCAACTACTTCATCACCTCGACCCTGAGCTTTTTGTACGGCGATGACGACGGCACGATCCAAGAGGCCACCATCACCGCGCTCAACACGCCCGGTAACATCCTACACGATGCCACCACGGCGTCCGGCAACGAGGTTGGGCCCTAGACTCGAGTTGAGCACTTTTTCCGCGCGGGGACCGCGGGGACGGGTCGCGGTAGGAACGGCCGGTTTCTTGGTGTACTTCGTTTGTCGCGACATACTGGCCTAGCTCCGATTTTGCACCAACATCATTCCCTCATTTCTCTCTCAACAAGGCCAGCGGCGTGCTTTGCTCGATTTCGGGTGGCGCGGGTGGCTTAGCCAGAGGACGCAACTCTACCATCTCTGGCGGCATGGACCGCTCCATGTATAAGCCCTACGGATGGATTGGCGGATTATACGAATCCTTCCCTGATTTATAAGCTCACCTGAATATCCCCCAAGAAAAGGTGCCACCGAAACCGAAAGGCACGGGCCCGGCGCTGGCAAATGCAACGCTGGGACAATCGTTCTGTGGGGCGGGGGCGGTTACTTTTGTCTGGACCCGGGGGGGGGCTGTGAAAAACAAGTACAGGTGTTCCCCAAAGTCACTTGCTTACATGATGATCTTTTTGTCATTTATTACAAATCACTGCAAAAACAAGGCCCGTAGCAATTGGCCTATATTTTGCTTTGTTTTCATCTTGAAATGGAAGGGCCGACAAAATAAGGAAAGTTGGGAGCTACCAATCTAAATTGTGGACAAATGGGGTTCGTTTTGAAAACTGCTCATAAAATTTTGCCATTGTTTATATCCGCTGTTTTCCTCCTTGGTTCTGCTCTTCAGGCATCAGGCTGTTCGTTTTTTCATACGCAAAGCCCTCATCGTGGCTCCCGCGGAAAGCTTTCCTGCAGTTACGTAAGCACTGTCGCTGATAGTATCGGAACCCTATTATTTGGCAGCCTGGCGGTTGCAGGTTACTTATCTGAAGATGAATGCGCTAGTAGTAGTGGTGATAGCAGCCTGTGCTGGACGCCGGCTACTCCCGCATTTAAAGGGACCTTGGCGCTCATTCCTGCCCTAGTTTACGCCGCGGCCACTCTGGTGGGGGTGCGAAAGGCAGTACAATGTCACCAAAAACTCGAAAATCCTTCCCGCTCTAGGGCATTTTCTTTAAGATTTTAAGACAAAGGCTGAGTGCCAGCCTTGCCACCAAAAACGTAACCGATGAGAATTACATTATTTCCGGTTTCGCTGGCACCTTTTCGGGGGGGGGCCGGCACCCTACGGTTGGGCCTCAGCAACCTGACGCTGGTAGTAGTGAAGCGTCTTTCCTTCGAAGCTGATTAGAAGCCCATTCTCATCAACATCTTCAATCCTGCATGCTTCTCTTGGGCCATCGGTCAACGGAACTTGCTGAACCAATTGGCCATCGCGCGCATCAAGGACCAATAATTTCCAGTTTCCAGGCTGATGGCGAACCACGTTGGGCTCCTCAGGGTTGACCGGGACGTAGATCTCTCTGTCGGAGACAACGAAGTAGACATATGGGCTGACGAGGCGATACGAAAAAAATCTCGCCTCGTTGAAAAAACCTAGCGAATCTGGTCTGAATTGCCAGAGGATATTGGCCTCTGCGTCAAAACCGTACAATGGACGGCCCAGGACCGGCCGCGGTTTTCCATCGTCTTCCTCGGGATCGTCGGGGTGTCGGTACGAGATGAACCGATTCCTCGATATTTCGACTGGATCGGCACGTGGAGTGATGACGTAGAGACTTCGAATGGCGTTGTGGGTCATATACAGTCGATGAGCGTCACTCGAATACTGATATTCTTCCTTTTCTCGCCTGGGTTTTTCTTTGCGCAGAAGCCTTCCGGATTGGATGTCGAGGACGCGTCCGCTCGCGCAGAAGACCTGTCGGTCTTCGACGCGTAAGGGTACATCGCGAAACTCATTCGTGAATCCAGGAAAGAAATCAAGCATTCGGACAAGTTTGCCACACACGCCGTTCCTGTGCGAAACCCAGCGCAAGCTGCCGGTTTCTAGATCGATCCCATAACAGCCAAAATTCCCGGTACCAGGGCCGTCGGATCTCGTCTCGGATGCAACGATTACCCCATCGGCAACAGCTTGAATCGCATTGATCCGCCAAAAACGTCGATCCCATAGACAGCTTCCAGAATCACGCGCTAAGCAAAACCATTGGCCAACGACATGGTTCTCAAGAAGCTCGACGTGCCCGTACCAGAGCACCAACGTGCGCGGCGTTGTGAATTCCCACGAGCGTTCCTCGCTGATCACGGGTACTGGTACTCCTTGTTAGTTATGAATTGTCTGATCGCTGGAGGCCACTCTACCAAATGCTCGGGGCTGAAGAAACCGTAACATCGTATAGTCATTTTCTACCCTTGGCCTAGGTGGGTGGTACCTGTATTTCTGGAAACATAATTGCTTGAAGAAATAGTCAGCCCTCGAATTGGGGGGCAAAGCGCCGCCGGTATTCCCCTGGTGAAAGTCCCATCAGCTTGACGAACACTCTCCGGAAAGCGCCCGGATCCTCATAGCCGACTTTCCAGGCAATCTCCTGCTGGCTCATACTGGTGAGTTCGAGTAGCTCTCTTGATTTGCCCACGCAAAGATGCTGCACATACTCAGTAGTTCTCAGACCGGTCGCGCGTTTAAATCGACGGAGGAAGGTTCTTTTTCCTAGCCCGGCTTTCGCGGCCATCATCACCACTGAGGGGCTTTTCCCGATCACACTTTGTAGCCAGCGCTGGACTTTCAAGATGGCTTCGTCGCCGTGAGTGAGCACGGGCGAGAAAGCGCTGTAGAAACGCTGTTCCCGTCCTCCCGGGTCGACCAGAAAGTATCTGGCAGTCATGAGCAGCGTGGATGGGCCCAGGAATCGTCCCACCAGCCTGAGGCCCAGGTCCACCCAGGCCATCAAGCCGCCAGCGGTTATTTGGCGGCAGCGCCCGCTGCACCCGTGATCGTCAAAGCATTTGCCGACAGCTTCGAGAACACTTCTCTTGAAAAGACGCTCTCCGGGCTTGGGGTTACCGAGCTGCTTGTGTGCGGAATGATGACCCAAAACTGTGTGACACACACCGCAATCTCACGCGCGGCCGAAAAATACAAAGTCTCAATTGCTGTCGACTGCTGTACTACCGTTGACGAAATGCTCCACAACATAGCCCTGCACGCTGTTTCCACTCGAGTCAACTTAGCGCCGGCCAGCGACTTGATATGAATCAGAATAAAGGGGGTCCACTTCAGATGTAAGCTGCCTGCTGCCCCCACCACCTTTGCAATCAACCCCCGAACCTGGCAGATTACCTCCTGTTGCCTAAGTATTTTCCTCGCATTGGTTAGCTATGATAGAAGTATCCATTTCGGTTTTCGTTCCTACGATCTCATGAGCATGAGCACTCTGCGCGACGTGTTATCAGACCAAGGAGGACTAGGTCACCCACTGTGGGACATGGACAATCACGAGGTAATGGAGGCCGTGCAGTTTATTTGGACGGCGACCGCATGGTTATTGGATAAATACTCGTCCTAAAGTAGGAGACAAAAAACCGTGAGAAGCTATCGTATTCCACCCGCCCTCGGAGGAATGTTGAATCTACTTCAGCGGGTTCCATATTTTTTGGTCATAATTGCCTTGGTCCAACTTGTCGGTTGCCGAGGCCTGGGCGTCAGTTGTCGCAATTCGCAGGGAGACAAAATGAAGCAAATCGAGCAACACGATCTAGAGCACGCGGTACACACCGCACCCTTCTTCTGGCCCCTTGACCAAAACCGGCTGGCCTACGGTTTCGTCACCAAAGCCTGGTCAGACAAAGAGCGGGGCCCGGTCACCGAAATCCGACTCTTTGACCTCGCGGGCAAGCAACTACCGTTTTCACCAATGAAAGATTTACAGATTTACAGCGGCTACTACACCGCCGTACTCGACCTGAACCAGGACGGCAACAAGGAGCTAATAGTTCTAGACGGCCAGGCCCACTTGCACGCCTTCGACACCCAGGGCCGTGCTCTTGCCGGCGTACCCGCGGCCGACGCCCCGGCCCGCGCCCTGCGTCTGCATATGCCCCTGGCCGCTGAAGATGTAAACGGCGATGGAAAGACCGAGCTAATCCTCTTTGGCGAGGAGCAGACCAAAGATGACCTGCGCAGTTTCATCTCTCTTTTTGACAGCAGCGGTAAGGCTCTAAGCGGCTACCCCGCGTCGATCGACCCCTACCTGGCCGGCGGCGCGGTTATCGCCCGTTTACACGCCGGCAAACCCCGCCAGGTAGTGCTCGTGCAAAAAAACGGAGATATCTGCGCCTTCGACTGGCAAAGCAAAAAATGTCAGGCATTGGCCCGCCTGGATCCAGACCGTGCGGCCGACGCGTGCCTTGCCTCCTGGGATTTGACCGGCACCGGTTCCGAGGTGGTGGTAGTGGCAGACGGTAATCCACGACTGCAACTCATTCCTGCCCCCGGCGCCGCGGATCCCGTGTCCCCTTTTCCCGAATTTGTGCATCCAGGCTCTCGTCTAGTCAGCGTAACCGCCGGCCAGGACTCCGCCGGCAAAGCCCAACTCTGTGCCTACGACGCCGAACACCAGCAGCTGGTGCTGTTCAACCCCAAAGGCGGCGCCCAAACCCTGGCCATTGAAAACGCCAAAGGCCTCCTGCTTGCCGACCTGTTTAACTCCACCCCCGTACCTAACCAGGGCTCCATTTACACTCTGCTTTTGGTGCGCCCCGGCGGCATGGAGAACGTCAGTGCTGTCTTCGAGGCTCATGCCACCACGGAAATGAAGGAGAAGTTCCGCATTTTTCACGAATACATCGTCAAGGAGTATCCCCTCGCCCCCGACAGTGTTGAAAGCATGGAGCGACAGCAGCAAATCTGGCAACTTACTGACGAATTCGGTGAGGATGGGTCCGACAAGTTACTTGAACAAAAGATGCAAACCCATTTGTGGCTGGCAAACTCCGGCGGACACCTGCTCAAGGGCAGTCCGCTGAAATTCGACGACCTGCACCCTTATGCCAACGTGCGCGGGCGCTTTGTCGCCAGGCCCGAACTCTGGTTCGAATCGGCAAGCAATCGGCTACTTTTGTTGCTGGGATTGAACCAGCCCATGCCCCAGGGAAAAGGTCGGGTACTTCTTACCGAGCTGCCCATGAACTTGCCACCCGCATCGAAATAAGGCGTAAACCACCATGCCCGGCACCATTACTCACTACTGGATCCTCAACCGCACACTCGCCGGGCTACCGCCAAGCGGCCTTATCGGTAAGCTGAAAGCGAGCCAGTCGGTTCTGGTCGACCGTCTCAAGTCAGACGCCGAATCTTTGCGAGCACGACTGGGATCTGTCTACTCTTACCCCTCTACACTCAAAACCGGTGCCCTAGCTGCCAGCTACGCCTATCTTGGCTCTACCGGCCCCGATCTGTTTTACATCCCTGACGACAGCGCAGACGCCATCTCCACCAAGATCGGTGGCGAGATTGACGGCACTGAATTTTCTGACCTGCTGCACTACAACAAGACCGGCGTGGTTGTTATGTCTGTGTTAAAGCGTCTTCGGACAATGACCGCAAAACCAAAGGAGACGGTAACCAAGGCCGAGACCGTAACTCTGCTAAACCAGCTGGCCTATTACATCGGCCACATCACCCATATCGCCGCCGACGTGGTGGTCCACCCCCTGGTCAACTCCATTGCCGGCGCCTACCATGAGCTGAAACCATCCTTCGAAAACAGTCGCGGCATGAACACCA
>JAUVBB010000568.1 GCA_030591445.1 Deltaproteobacteria bacterium
ATGAGCCAGCAAGGGGTAGTTGATGCCGAACGAATGACCGAAGTGATCCTGCCTGGTTTTTGTAAGCAGCGGTCCTAAGGAGCCCTGCTGATTGAGCCACCATAGCGACATCGATTTTGCCGGCACCGAACGTTTCGAGATCAAGCGTCGCTTGGGGGCCGGAGGCATGGGCGTGGTCTATGAGGCTTTCGATCGGGAGCGCGGGATGAAAGTGGCGCTCAAGACCCTGCGTCATGCCGATGGGCGGGCTTTGGATCGTTTCAAGAATGAGTTTCGGGCGCTGCAGGATATCCAGCATCCGAACTTGATTAGCTTAGGCGAGCTTTTTGTCCATCAGGGGGTTTGGTTCTTCACCATGGAGCATATCGAGGGCATTGATTTTCTGAGCTATGTTCGGCCCAGCAATGCCTTGATGGTCTTTGGCGAGACCAAGGAAGCAAGTTATCAGCATAGCCCGGATCCATCGGCGCTAAGCGCCGAACGGCCCGTGGCCGACGAGGACTGGCGGGATGAAGAGGGCACCTATGACGAAGCGCGCCTGCGCGCCGCGCTAAAGAAACTGGCCCAGGGGATTGCCTGCTTGCACCAGGCCGATAAGGTGCATCGCGACATCAAGCCTTCCAATATCCTGGTGGCGCCGGACGGGCGGGTGGTGCTGCTTGACTTTGGCCTGGTGACCAACCGCTCGCCCGAACGACAATCGAGCCAGGCCAATCTGGTGGGCACCGCGGAGTACATGGCCCCCGAGCAAGCGCTGGCCGAAAATGTCGGCCCGGCCACCGATTGGTACAGCATGGGAGTGGTGCTTTATGAAGCCCTGACCGGCAAGCTGCCCCACGCGGGCAAAACCATCTTTGGCATCCTGCAGAAAAAGCAAGAGATCGTTCCGCTGCCGCCCCGACAATTGCATCCCCAGGTGCCCGCGGATTTGGACGAGCTCTGTGTCGAACTGCTGCGCACGCGGCCCGAGGCCAGGCCTTCCGCTCGCGAGATTCTCGAGCGGCTCGGAGCCGACACCGACACCATCATCGAGGATTCGCAAAACATCGCCCTGGCCTCGCTTACCCAGGTGATGCCCTTTGTGGGCCGGGAACAGGAACTCGGCCAACTGGGGCAGGCCTTCGATGACAGCCGTCAGGGCCGCGCGGTGAGCGTATTCGTTCACGGCCAATCGGGTTTGGGCAAAAGCGAGTTGGTACGTAAGTTCACCCAGAGTCTTACCGCCAAGAACCATCGGGTGCTGGTTCTTAGCGGCCGTTGTTACGAACGCGAGTCGGTGCCTTACAAGGCCTTCGACGGCATCGCCGACGCCATCTGTCGCTACTTGCTTAAAATTTCCGAAACCGAGGTCGCGGGTCTGCTGCCCTTGCGGGTGGGCTATCTATCGCAGCTCTTCCCGGTGCTGCAACAAGTAAAGGCCATTGCCAAGGCGCCCATCAATGCCGACACCGAACTCGATCCGCAGGAACGGCGCCGGCGCATGTTTCACGCCTTTCGGGAACTGTTGGAGCGGCTGGCTTACCAGCGTCCGGTGGTCTTGGTGATTGACGATTTCCAGTGGGCCGGCGCCGACAGCCTGGCCATGCTAGGGGAAATCATGAACAGCACCGAGGCGCCGGCCTTGCTTTTGCTGGGCGCCGCCCGCCCCGGGGTAGAGGATCTGCTGGCCAAAAGCACGGCCGGTGATGTTCGCCACCTGCATCTGGCTGAGCTGTCTTTGCCCCAGGCCTTGGAGCTGGTAAGTCTGTTGGCCCCGCAGCTTACCGGCCCCGAGGCCCAAGCCTTGGCCCAGGAAGCCGACGGCCATCCTTTGTTTATCCTCGAACTGGTGCGTCACCTCGATCAAGGCGGAAGTTCCGGATCCATGCGTTTGGACGAAGTCCTTTGGGCGCGCATCTGCCGCCTGGAAGAGGATGCGCGCCATCTGATTGAAATTCTGTCGGTGGCCGGGGCGCCCATTGCTCAAAAGACCGCCGCCCTGGTTACTGGATTGGCTTACGATGAGTACGAAAAAGTGGTGCAAGCCTTGCGCATTGGTTTCCTGGTGCGGGTCAAGCGAGGGCTCAGCGACACCGTCGAGCCCTACCACGACCGGGTGCGCGAAGCCGTCTTGGCCAAGCTCGATGAGGCCAAGCGCATCAGTCATCATCATGATTTGGCCACCGCCCTGGAGAGTTCCGGGGCCGCCGTCACCGATCCGCAAGCATTGGTACGCCATTTCGCGGCCGCCGGCGAGGCCAGCCGCGCGGCCCAACACGCCGAAGAAGCGGCCCATAGAGCCAGCGCCATATCGGCTTTCGATCAGGCCGCTCAGTTTTTCGAGACCGCCCTGAGCCTCGGCCGCCACCCCGCGCCCAAACAACGCGAATTGCGCCTGCACTTGGCCAATGCCTTGGTGGGCGCGGGCCGCGGTCCGGAATCCGCCGAGCTGTTTTTGGCCGCCGCCGATGGGGCCGATCCGGTCACCCGCCGGGAATGTCATCGGCAAGCGGCCGAGCAACTGCTCATCAGCGGGCATCTGGAAAAAGGTCTCAAGGCCATGGATAGTTTGTTGGCGGAGATTGGGGTGCGGCTGCCCAAAACCCCCCAGCGCGCTTTGCTTTCCCTTTTGTGGCAGCGGGCCAAGTTGCGCTTGCGCGGCTTTCACTGGCAGGAACAGCCGGAAAGCAAACTTTCCTCAGAGATGCTCACCCGGCACGATATCCACAAAGCGGTTTGTCACGGACTCGGAATCATTGACAACATTCGCGGGGCCGACTTCAATGCCCGCACTTTGCTCCTGGCCCTGCGCAGCGGGGAACGAAGCCGGGTGGCCCGCGCCCTTTTTCATGAATCCATCTTTGTGGTCACCGGTGGGGGAAAAAAAGCCCTTTCCCGATCCTTGGAACTGATTCACAAAGGCGAACAGATTGCCGAGCCGCTGGACAATCCCTATTTGCGGGCCTGGAAATATGGCGCCGAAGTTGGTCATTTGTACTTTGCCGGCCACTTTCGACAGGCCGCCGAAAAAAGCGCCATCGCTTTGCAAACCTTACGCGAACTGCGCAAAACCGCCTGGGAAACCAGTTCCATGCGCTTGTTCCAGGTCTGGTCGTTTCATCGCCTGGGTGATTTTGTCGAAATGGCCGCCATCCTGCCGGGCTATATTCGCGATGCCGAACGACGTGGCGATCTGTATGCCCAAACCACCCTGATTCGCTCCGGCCACCGCCTGAGCTTGGCGCGCGCGGGCGCCGAGGCTTGCCAACAAGAGTTAGCCCAGGCCGAATGGATAACGCCCGAAGGCCGCTATCACCTGCAGCATTGGTATGAATTCGATGCCCGCGCCGAAATTGCCCTTTACCAGGGCCGCGCCGCCGCCATGTTGGACCAATCGAAGTTGACCGCGCAAGGCTTGGCAAAGTCTCTCATCTGGCGGCTGCAAACCATTCGGGTCGACTACCGCTGGCTGCACGCCCGTCTGCTGCTGGCGGCCCATGGGCAAAATTCCGCGGAGAC
>JAUVBB010000354.1 GCA_030591445.1 Deltaproteobacteria bacterium
AAATAAAGATGTCATCCCCGAAATGTTTCTGTCGGGGACCCATAAGTGACTGTATTTCTTCCGTTCCTGGGTCCCCGACAGAAACGTCTCGGGGATGACGGAAATTTTATTCAAGCATCAGAGAATCTACTAAACGAGATGTCTTTGGTTTTTGAGATGGTGACTGAGCCCGATAGCTTAGACGTATTGTTGGTAAGTCGCAGTGTATTGTTGGGCTTGCATGAAGGCCAACAGGTCTTGCGGGCGGGCAAGGCTTGTCAAGTCCTGCCGATAAGCGACTTCGGCGACCGCGACCGCGATTTGGGCCGAGACTGCGCGTATCTTTCCAAGGGGTGGGAACAGACAGCCATGCGCGAGATCGTCTGCCGATACCAGGCCGGCCAGGGTTTTGGCGGCGGCCGAGAACATCTCATCGGTGATCCTGCGGGCGCCGACGGCGATGGCACCCAGGCCGATGCCGGGGAAAATATAGGCGTTGTTGGCCTGGCCGGGCACGAAACGGCTGCCTTCGAACTCGACCGGATCGAAGGGGCTGCCGGACGCGAAAACAGCCTGGCCTTGTGACCAGCGGTAGGCTTGCTCTGCCGTGCATTCGGCCTTGGAGGTCGGATTGGATAGGGCGAAGATAAGCGGACGTGGGTTGTGTTTCCCCATCTCTTCTATTACTTCCTGCGTGAACTGGGCGGCCTGGCCGGAGACCCCGATCAACACGGTAGGGCGCAAAGAGCGGACCGCATCGAGCAGCTGGTCGACGGGCTCGTGATCATGGGCATAAGGCAACTTGTGTTCTTGCAGGTTGCTACGGCTCTTGACCACCAGTCCCTTTGAGTCCATGAACCAGCAGCGGCCCAAGGCCTCGCTGTGATCGAGCCCGTCTTCGGTCATGGCGCTGACCACCAGGTCGCCGATACCGATGGCGGCCTCGCCGGCGCCAAAGAAAAGGATACGATGTTCGCGGATAGATTTTCCGATCAGTCGCTCGGCCGAATAAAGCCCGGCCAGGGCTACCGAGGCGGTGCCTTGAATGTCGTCGTTGAAAGACAGGACCCGGTCCCGGTATTGGCGCAGCAGGCGGAAGGCATTCAAGTTACCGAAGTCTTCGAACTGGATCAGGGCCCGGGGAAAAACTTCTTGGCTGGCCGCGACAAACTCTTCGACCAGCGCGTCGTAGTCGGCGCCGCGTAAACGTGGCTCGGGCAAACCGAGATAAAGCGGATCGTGGTGTAGACTCTCATTGTTGGTGCCTACGTCGAGAGTGATGGGCAGACAGTGTAGGGGGTGAACTCCCGCGCAAGCGGTATAGAGCGAGAGTTTGCCCACCGGGATGCCCATGCCGTTGGCGCCCAGGTCGCCTAGCCCCAAGATGCGCTCGCCGTCGGTGACCACAATGACCCGGATGTCTTTCTCGGGCCAGTTCTGCAGGACTTGGTGCATGTGGCCGCGATGATGACGGCTAAGAAATATGCCGCGGCTGCGGCGGTAAATGTGGCCGAACTGTTGACAGGCCTGGCCCACCACCGGCGTGTATATGATGGGCATTAGCTCCTCGATGAAATCGTTCAGCAGCCGGTAAAAGAGGGTCTCATTGCGGTCTTGCAAGGCAATCAGAAAAATGTACTTTTCCAAATCGTTGTCTTTGCGTAAGTAATTTTCGCGTACTCGCGCCACCTGTTCGTCCTGGGTGCTGGTGCGCTGTGGCAGCAAGCCACTTAGTCCCAGCCGCCGGCGTTCCGCGCGGGTAAAGGCCGTGCCCTTGTTCAGATGGGGATTGCGTAAAAGATCCATGCCGGTTTGCAGCGGGCGGATGGTCTGATTATCGATTTTGCGAAAGGTGGTAAACGACATAAGGCTACTCCTTGGGAAGGGTGTCGGCGGGGATACTGACCAGAAAGAACTTGTTGCAGCTACGATCGAGGATGCGCAGCTTTCGTTTTTGGCTGGCGCTCAGCTCGGTCTTGAGTTTGCCCAGGCGATTTTGCTCGACCAGGACGAAGCGGCGTTTTTGCTGGTGACGGTTTAGCCAGGGCTTCAAACTGGTCTTGGTGCGAAGTTGGCTAACGGTATTGCGGGAGTAAAAAGTCTCGCCTCGCCAGTTCATCATGAAGGCGGCGATGGGTTCCTCGGCCTTGCGCAGACCGAAGTAGGTATCAAAGAGATGGCGTTGGCTCCAATGCGAGCCCATGGCGTTATTAAAGTACCAGCCGCCCCATAAAGCGCCCAAAAGGGCAGATATGACCAACAGCCGCGGAGCCCAGCGGGCCAGCCAGGAACGCCAGAAGATGAGCAGTCCCGCCAGGGCCAGTGAGGCCAGCCCAAAAATGACCGCGAAGCCGATCTGACCGACCAGGGCCTGGTCTTTGGGGAATACGCGGGAGTACTTGTAGACGAAGAGATCGACCAGGTTCTTGGGCATCAAACCGATGTCGCGGGTGATCAATACCACCACCAGCACCAGGCCTAGCGGCACCAGCAAGCGACCCGGATCCTCGATTCCTCGCGTCCAGCGTACCAGCCACAGCGCGGCCAAAATGGCCAGGGCGGGTATGATGGGCAGGATATAATGATGAAACTTAGTGACCGATAGAGAATAGAGAGCAAAGCCGGCCAGCGCCCACAGCAAAACAAACAACTCGACGCGCCCTGAGCGATCCAGTTGGCTGCGGTCGAGTTTTTGCGCCGAACGGATCGACGCCCAAATCATGAAAGGGAACCAGGGGTGGGTGCCGAAACCCAGTTGTTTAATGAAGTAAGCAAAACTGCCGCGATCTCCGTGTACGCCTTGGCCGAGGCGATAGAGATGATCGTGCAAGAAGAAGCGATAGAAAAAGGTCTTGCCCTCATCATCGACCAAGCCTTTGACCGCTGAGGCGATGGATAGGTAGACAAACCAGGGCGCTGCCACCAGCAAGGCCACCGCCCCGCCGCGAAAGACACGCATCTGACGGATACGGGCCCAGTCGCCGCTGACCAGGAAGTAGACCAAGAAGATCAGACCGGGCAGGAAAAAACCGGTTAATCCCTTGGCTAGCACGGAAAGCCCCAGCAGGGCGTAGCCGGCGTAGAGCAGAGCAGGGCGCGGCCGGTCCTGGTCGTCGAAGCCGCCGATCAGCAAGAGGCTCATACCCGTGGTCATCAGTGCCACCAGCGGCATGTCGGTCATGGCCTGACGGGCTACCAAGTAGTATTGGGCACAAGTGCCCAAAATGACCGCGGCCAGCAGACCCACGGCCACCCCGAAAAACCGGCGCGCCAGCCCAAACACCGCCAGCAGTCCCATCATGGCCATGAGGGCAAAGGGCAGGCGGAGCAGCCATTCCAGCCCCGGTACAATGCCGCCGTCTTGGGCATGCACCCCGAATAGTTTCATGGGCACGGCCATCATCCACAGGGTCAAAGCCGGTTTGGAGAAGAAATGCTTGCGCTCGGTGCTCTGATCCGGGCTGTGTTCCCAGGTGGGCTCCAGCCAATTGCCACTTACCACCATCTCCCGGGCCACCTCGGCATAATGAGACTCCCAAGGGTCCCACAAACCATGGCTGCCCAAAAAGGGCAGAAACAAAACCGCGCCCAGTAAAGCCACCAAGGCCCACGGCCGCCAAGCAGTGGTCAGATATTCCAGGGAAAATTGACTTGGCAGCTTCATGAAAAGGCACCTTAAACGGTGAACCCAGACCTGTCAATCACAGCTTAATCCTCAGTGGCAGTGGCGCGCGCCGGATCTGGGTTTGGTAGAACCGCTTAGGTCAGGATTTGGGCAACTGGGGGTGAAATGGTCAAAGTGAGTACCCCAGCCCCAGCAAAGGCACAATGGCGCTGAGCTTCGATAGTGACAAGTGCTAGTTTTTTCAGGGCAAAATCTCACCAGGTGCCTGGCCCGGATATTGCTATTGATGGATCATGGAGAGGAGCCGCTTATGAATAGATTTTTTGCTGGCTTGCTAACTACGTGGATTATTCCTTGTTTTGTCATTTTTTCTGCTTGTGGATCAGGCACAATCGAGCTTCCCGATGGCGGATCGGGCGCAATTGCGGCTCCCGATGGCGGACTGGGCACAATTGGGCTTCCTGATGGCGGACCGGGGCCAATCGAGTTTCCCGATGGCGGTGACGAAGCTGAGCTTCAATCATCGCCATGTGGCAACGGAAACTGCGAAGATGGAGAAAACTGTCAAAACTGTGCCGATGACTGTGGTGATTGCCCGTCAGCCGGATTTCAATTCTTCGTGTTTGGCGATACCCGCAGCTATCCATCTCGGCTGCAGACCAATATCAATTCCATGGCGCATCTCAACCTGGAAGTGATCGCCGCTTTCAATACCGGCGACATCACTGCCAACGGCGCCCGCTCGGAATGGGACGATCACCACGAGGCCTTGGCGGCCGGTGCTTCAGACCCCGATGTTCCGGCCGATGCCAATGGAATCGCCCGCCAAAGTCTGTTTCGTACCGACCTCGATAACTTCGATGCGGGCATTCGATATTTCGGGGTAGTTGGCAATCACGATGTCCATGACGGAAACTGGTTTGATAATTGGAACCTCTATTTGCCGGGGCAACAGGGATTGGGCCAAAATTCCAAAAGCGGCATCTATTTTTCCATTCTCTATGATCGAACTTTTTTTGTCGTACTCGATTCCGAACACCCATCGAGTACCCAGACCAGTTGGCTGGAGCAAAGATTGCAGAGCGACGAGGCGCAGTCGGCCACCTGGATCTTTGTGTTCTTCCACCATCCGGTTTACCCCTGTAATGATAAATCTCCCTTTGACCAAGGCTTGTCCTGGGTAAGGTTGTTCGAACAATACGGTGTGGACATTGCTTTTGTTGCCCACTCCCATACCTACGAACGTAGCTGCCCCATGAGCAAAGGCCAATGCGAGGATGGTGGCGTAATTTATCTTAACTCCAGCGGTGGTGGTGCCGATGTGCGCAGCGTCAAGCCCAGCAAATCCGATACGGTCTCTTATGATGGGGACAGTGACAGTTATGATTGTTCCCAGATCTTGGAATACGGGAGTACCAACCATCATTTCTGCCACGTGAGTGTCTCGTCCGGCCAGGCGGTGGTAGATTGCTATGACTCAGACAACGTGGCCTCGCCCTTCGACTCGCTTAGCTTGGCCAAATAGACGGTTTAGGGTCGACATCTATTGTTGCCTAGAACAACTCACCGGCCAGCAGGCCCACGGTCATCCAGGCCACCGGTAAAAATACTAGCAGGAGTCCAAACAGACCGGTCAGGCGGCGCCAGACTTGGTGGACCTTTTTTTCGCGGTAGCGCACCGATTTTTGATGGGAGCGCAGCAGCGAGTTGATGACAAAGGGCAGACCCAGGTAGACCATGCAGAACCCGGTGGCGGCCCAGGCGCTGGTTTGGATCCAAGCGCTGTGCGGGCGCAAGGCGGGAATGTTGGCGGGCAATTCGGCCAGCAAGTTGGCCATGGCAAAGACCATGGACGGGACCGCCAGCACCATCACCGCCACCAAGCTGACGGGCAGGTAGATTTTTTCCAGGTTAAGATCGCGGAAATAGGAAAGCAGAAAGACCAGGCCCCGACGGCCCCAGAACAGGGGGCGGCCCAGATTGGCCCAGGTGCGGGCCAAAATGCCGGAGCCGGGAACAATATAGCCCAAATCCTTTTCGTCGGGCTCTACCGGGCGGGCGCCCCAGCCGAGTATCAGTACTGCCAAGCTGGCCCACCAGGTGGCCAAAACGGGCGCTAGCGATCGGCGGTCGTCGAGCAAAAGGGCGTTTTCCAGGTCAGCGGAGCCAAACAGGCGGCCCAGGGCCGACAGTCCGAGATGGGCGGAATAGAGCAAGGAATCGCATAGCTCTTCCAGCATGGGAAAGCCCAGGTAGAAGGCCAGGGCGCAAAGTGCCCAGAAGCCCAGGGGCATAAAAAAGGGCCGGGCCAAGCCGAAGGCGCGCGTGGTTTTGCGGTACCAGGTCCAGCCGGGAATCTTGGCGGTCCAGGTGGTGGGGTCGGTGTCTTCCTGCTCGCCGTAGTCTTGGCCCAGTGCTTTTGGTCTTGGCTCGGTCACGCAAAAACCCTATCACGTTCCCCGCGCATGTGGTATTTTCGCGTGGTTCAAAAATCTCTCGGCCAAGGAGGCATTTGAGCATGGATTTCCCTGGACTGTCTTTGGATCTTTCTTCCCTCGCCGGCACCAGCCGGCCTGACCCGAATGCTCTCTACGATATGTTAATCATTGGCGGTGGGCCGGGGGCGATGACGGCCGCGGTTTATGCTGCCCGCAAGACCCTGTCGGTGGCGTTGATCGCCGGCGACTTCGGCGGGCAGGTTGCCACTACCACCGATATCGAAAACTACCTGGGCTTTCAGGTCATCACTGGCAAGGAACTGACCGATCGCTTTGTCGAGCAAGTACAGCACTTCAAGATCCCCACGGCCAAGGGGGACAAAGTCGAAAAAATCAGCCAAGAAGGCGAGATCTTTGTCGCCCGCACCGACAAGCAGGAATCCTTTCGCGCCCGCACCGTGATTTTGTCTACCGGCAAACGGAACCGGCACCTGAATGTGCCCGGTGAGCAAGAACTGGTCGGCCGCGGGGTGGCCTATTGCGCCATTTGCGATGCTCCTTTGTATAAGCAGAAAAAAGTAGCCGTGATCGGCGGCGGCAATTCGGCCTTCACCGCCGCCCTCGATTTGCTCAAGCTCGAAGCCACCGTGGTCTTGTTGAACTTTTCGGCCGGCTGGCAGGCCGATGAGGTTTTGGTCGCGGCGGTAAAACGGTACAGTGATAAATTGCGCCTGCTTAGTGAACAGCAGGTGATCCGGATTGAGGGAAAAGACCGGGTAGAGGCCATTCACATTTTAGACCGAAACACCCAGGCCGAAGAACGACTGCTGGTAAACGGCATTTTCATCGAGATCGGGCTCTTGCCCAACTCCGAGTTGGTCCAGGACCTGGTTCAGCTCAACGAGCAGGGCGAAGTCATCGTTGATTGCCACTGCCGGACCAACGTGCCCGGGTTTTTTGGCGCCGGCGATGTAACCAACGTGCCGCATAAACAGATCGTAATTTCCGCCGGGGAGGGAGCCAAGGCCGCTCTGACCGCCTATGACTACCTCGTGGGCAAGGGATTGGTTTAGGTTTCAATAAAGGGAGGAAGAACCATGGGACACATTGGCGAAAAAGATCAGAAGATTTTGTCCGAGTTGTTTGACGGCATGGAACATGAAGTCAAAGTTCTCTTTTTCACGCAGGAAAACGAATGTCAGTATTGCAGCATGACCCGGGAGATTGTGACCGAGGTAACGGACTTGTCCGGTAAGGTCAGCCTGGCGACATTTGATTTTGTAGCAGACCAGGATCAAGTGGCCCAATACGGCATCGACAAGATTCCGGCCATCGTGATCATGGGCGAGAAAGACTACGGCATTCGTTATTATGGGGTTCCGGCCGGCTACGAGTTTACTTCCCTCATTGAGGACATTGTCGATGTCGGCCGCCGCGACCCACAGTTGCCCGAGCCGATCAAGGCCGAGTTGGCCAAGATCAATCAGCCGGTGCACATCCAAGTGCTGATTTCCCCCACCTGTCCTCTATGCCCGGCCGCCGTGCGTACTGCCCATAAGTTTGCCATGGCCAACGAGCACATCGTCGCCGACATGATCGAAGTCTCCGAGTTTCCCTTCCTGGGCGTGAAATACCAGGTCCAGGGCGTGCCCCACTCGGTGATCAACGAAAAAGAACACCTGATC
>JAUVBB010000397.1 GCA_030591445.1 Deltaproteobacteria bacterium
AGGACAACAAAACCCTATTATTACAATCTGTTGTTGATCGAGCATTAACTGGTGATGGTCAGGAATCAATAACCTGGGAGAAAGTTCTATATGTGCTTGATAAAGATTTAGATCATTCGAAGCCAATATATGAGATCAAAAAGTCAAAGCTAATTCAGCAAGAGAAAATAGAATCGGTTCTATTAGATTTATTCAAAGATGGTCCGAGCTGGGTTCACGCTAACGTGATTTTTAGTTTACCTAAATTTATAGTTTTAACTTTGATAGCAGGGAAAGCTGTTGGTAATCCCTCTCCCTCAATCAATGTTAGCTATGAAAAAGATAAAACAATCAGGGTAATCGAGGGATGAAACAGGACATATTAGATATAGTATGCTGCCTTACGGGAAAATCTTGAGATCTAAGCAACCAAAAAGCATGGTTAATGTGTGATGACGCACCACATACGGCGTCCCGTCCTGTCCAAAAACTCGGCCGACTCGAAAAACGGTTGTATGTCGCTCTCGTAAAGTGACATGAGCCAGCCGAAAATCGTGATTTCGATCGTTTTACGGACCGGCTTCGTCGCTGTCCATCTCGTTCTACCAGGAGAAGATCCCGTACGGAGAAACTGAAATCAATCTCCAAAAACACCCACTAAACCACTCAAAAACCACGCACCGGAGAGACTGGCACCGCACCCAAGGGCACCGCACCCAACCTTAACTAATAGGGTGGCACCTTTTTTGGCCCTTCATCGCTTGAGCTCCTTTCCGGCATGCTAGCCGATGGAACTCTCATTGGAAATGGTCTAGTTTTTGGGGGGCACGTCAGAAGCCGTCGTACCGGAAGACTAGTCTGAAGTTCCTTATAACAAATGAGACATCCCGTTCCGTCCAACCTTAACTAATAGGGTGGCACCTTTTTTTGGGCACCTTTTTTTGGCACCTTTTTTTGGTGGCACCTTTTTTTGGGTGGGCCTTGTGGGCGGTGATTGACTAGGCTGGCAGACTGTAATAGCATTAATTAACGTCATAAATGAGTGCGGGTCCCTTTCAATAGATAGATAGAGGAGGTTGCCGTGGAACGTCTTGAGAACTTGAAACGGATGTTGTTAGAGCGCCGTGTCGGTTTTATGGTGGATGAGGAGATGTCCGGTACCCATCACTTTGTCAATCAAGCTGGTCCCGAAGGAGAGCTGCCGATGAGTTTCCGGGTGAACTGGGGCAATCGGCACATGAGAAAATATCTCAATCCTCTGCGTAAGACCTTTTTGACCAATTTTGTTGAGGGAGAGGTAAGCGTGGCCGGTTTGGTGGAAAACGCGCCTTGCCGGGGAACCCTGGAACTGAGGTATTTTACCGAGGGCAAAATCCGCTACCAATTCGAGTTCAAGGATTTTGACCGGGTTCCCTATCTTTATGTGGGCGAGAAGGTCGGTATCCGGCCTTGGAACCTTCCCCATTCGCACACCACCTGTTATGGCACCATTACCAATCTTGCCACCGGCGCCGAGGTCTCTAAATCCATCATTCATTTTGATCTCGGTACCTTGCCGTCTCTTATTCAGAGTTTTCGACTGGCCTGAAAAAGTCCAAACAGTGTGATTCACTTGTTCTGACCGGGTTCCTACGTTACTCTTCTAGGCAGATTTCCACTGGAGGATGCCGATGAGATTGTTACCTTTGGGATGGGCGTTTGGGCTGGCTTTGTTGCCGGGCTGCAGTTTTGAAATTGGATCGGAGACGGGCACGGAGCGACCGGAGGAGCTGGCCACAAAACGGGTGGTGGAAATCCGTAGCGCGGCTGGCGAAAATAAGCCGGGGGTGACTCAGGCTCAGTACGTGCCCAGCTTTCAAGATACGGTTCTTGATGTCATCATGGCCAGAGATAAGAAATTTTTGGAGACCCAGGCGGAACAAAGCGACCGGATTCGCAAAGACCAGGAAGCAGAAAAAGAGAAAAAGCGTTTGGCGGAGATGGTGCTCAAAAGTTTTTTGCCCCCGGAGCTGATTCCGCCCTCCCTGGAGAGCTTCCAGCAAGCAGCGCATTTTCCCCCGGTGGCACAGTACTACACCGGTACCTGTTGGTCTTTTGCCACCACATCCTTGCTAGAGTCGGAAGTCATGCGCTTGACCCAAAAGCGCATCAAATTGGCGGAGATGTACCAAGTTAAATACGAGTACCTGGCCAAAGCCCGTCGGCTACTGGCCCACCGGGGCAATTCATTGTTCGCCGAGGGCTCACAGGCCAACGCCGTTACGCGCATGATCAAGCGGCATGGCACCTTGCCGCTGACGGCTTACCCGGGGGTAACCAATGCCGATGGCCGCCACGATCACCTTCGCCTGTATCGCGAAATGAACGCCTTACTCGAATCCATGACCCAGCAAGAGCTGTGGGATGAACAAGCCGGTGCTTCCATGTTGCAGGTTCTGCTCGATCGACACATGGGCCATCCCCCGGCCCGTTTTGCCTACCAGGGCAGTGATTATGATGCCCAGACTTTCCTGGGTGAAGTACTGAAAATTGATCCGGATGCCTACCTGGGCTTTGTCTCCAACCTGAAACAGCCTTTTTATACTTTGGGGGAGTTGGAAGTGCCCGACAATTGGTGGCATGAAGCTTCCTACCATAACTTGCCCCTGGACGAGTTTTACTCGGCGATCAAAGAGTCCATCAAGAGTGGCTACAGTCTGGCCATTGGTATTGACGTCTCCGAGCCGGGCAAGGATGGTCGCCACGACGTCATGTTTGTGCCCGACTACGATGTGGCGCCGGGGCATATCGACCAACTGGCCCGCCAACTTCGCCTCGACAACGGCGCTACCACCGACGATCACGGGGTGCACCTGGTGGGTTGGACCGAGCATGCCGGCCACGATTGGTTTCTGGTCAAAGATTCCGGCCGCTCCGCTCGCCGCGGAAAATTCAAAGGCTACTACTTCGTGCGCGATGACTATGTGCGTCTCAAGGTTCTGTCCTTCATGGTTCACCGCGATGCCGTGGCCGAGTTGCTGAAAAAGTTTCCCAAGCCACCGGCACCGGGTGAAAAAAGTTAAGTCAGGATCAAGATGTGAGCTCGTCGACGGCACAGATTCCGGATCTCTTTCTCAACCGCAGCCTGGGCGACAAGTACCACGTTGATCGTTTGCTGGGTTTCGGGGGCATGAGCCGTGTCTATCTGGCTTCGCATCTGACCTTGAAAAAAACAGTGTGCGTCAAGGTGCTCAACCTGGAGATGATGCAAGATGAGAGCCAGGTGCGTCGTTTCCATCAAGAAGCCGAGTTGGTGAGCCGACTCAATCATCCCAATATTGTGCAAGTGTTCGATTTTGGCCAGGATGATAAAACCGGCGCGATGTTTCTGGTGATGGAATATGTTCCCGGCAAGACCCTGGATCAACTGATTGAATCTGT
Organism: Deltaproteobacteria bacterium; assembly: GCA_030591445.1. Classification (GTDB taxonomy): domain Bacteria; phylum Myxococcota; class B64-G9; order B64-G9; family B64-G9; genus JAUVBB01. The sequence goes on from JAUVBB010000397.1 coordinate 3,400, forward strand.
TAGCGACTGGGCGCAAGCTCGGGTGATTCATATCATGAGCCAGATTCTTTCCGCTTTGACCGAAGCCCACGAGGCCGGCATCGTGCACCGCGATTTGAAGCCGGCCAATATCATCGTGACCAACAAAAAGGGCACCCAGGATTTTGTCAAAGTTTTGGACTTCGGCATCGCCAAACTGGTGGATGCCGATCCGGCGGTCCCCGCCCTGACCAAAACCGGTTTTGTCTGTGGCACGCCCGAGTTCATGGCCCCCGAGCAGGCCCGCGGTGAGCCGCTCGATTCACGCTGCGATCTGTACGCCGCCGGCGCGATTCTCTACCGGATGGCAACGGGACACTTGCCGCACGAGGCGCAAAGCCCGATCGAAATCTTGGCCAAACGCTTGAAAGAAAAACCGGTGGCACCCAGAAAAATAGCGGGTGCTAGCGTCTCGGCCGAGTTGGAAGCCGTCATTCTAAAGGCCATGAGTACCAAGCCTTCCGATCGCTATTCCAATGCCAACACCATGCAGCAAGAACTCAACATGCTGCTGCCGCGCATCGATGGCGATGGGCCCGCGCCAAGTCAAACCAGGGCCCAAAGCGAGCCAGGGCCGCGGCCCCGAGACTGGCTTGCTTGGAGCAAAAAGAAATCAAGCCGCACCTTGCTGGCTGGGGTCGGGATTGGCTTGGTTTGCCTTTTCTTGCTGGTTTTTTCTGCTCCCGATCCTTTCTACGAGATTCGATCTTCGCTGGCGGCAGGGCATTATCAACAAGCCGAGAAGCTACTGGATGAACTGGGTCAGCCCGATCTGCCCCAGGCCGCCGCGGCGCGGTCCGTCATTATGGCCCACCGTCCTGAGCCGGACTTGGCCGCGGTCGCCAAACTTTTGTACCCCGCCATCAGAAAAGAGCGTGGTTTACTGGATTACGATTTCATCAGAAAAACGCTAGTGCTCACGCTGAATCGAAGCCAAGGCCGAGATGCCGTGGAGGTGGTGGTGGCGGTGGCCGGCAAAGCGGTACTGGATGAACTGGTAGAGGCCGCGACCGATTCCCGCTACTGGTTGCGATGGAACAGCATTCGGGCAGTGAAGAAGTTGGGTTCGCTGGACCGGGTGGATCAGGTGCAATTCTATATTACCGAACTTAGACACGCCGATTCCTGTTCGGACCGCAAGAAAGCCGCCAAAAAACTCGCCGAATTGAAAGAAACCAAAGCGCTGGCCGCTTTGCGAGAAGCAAAAGACCGCGGTTTCTTTGACAATCTCTGCATGGGCGACAGCTTGGAAGATGCCATTCACGCCATTGAGAATCACTGATCCTTCCTGGGAATGACCGGTAAACGACGCTCAGGAAGATTCATCTGTGCTTAGTGTTTTTGCCTGCAATTCGGCCCGGGAACGTTTAGCGTTAACCATCCAGTGCTTTTTCTGTAGCCGCCACCACAAAATGCCGGCCCCCAAGAATATCTCCGCGCAAAGGCCGATCCAGCCGCCGAGGGCGCCCATCCCCATGTGGTAACCTAGCAGCCAGGTCACGGGCGGGGTCATCGCCCAGGCGGTGACGATGCCGATGGCGGCGGGAATGCGTACGTCGCCGGTTCCACGCAGGGCGCCGCGGGCAACCATGAGGGCGCCGTCGGCCACCTGAAACAGAGTAGCTACATATAAAATGTGTACCGCCTTGGTTAGAACTTCCGGCAAGGGTTGGAAGGCGGTGACGATCCAGGGGGCGCCCAGGGCCACGATCAGGGTGCAGGCACCGGTATAGAGGCTGGTGATGGACAGGGCGGCGTGGGCGACTTTGGGTACCAGATCGTCACGATCGGCGCCGACGGCCTGGCCGGTCAAAACCGAGGCGGCCTCGGAAATGGCAAAAGCAGGCATGAAAGAGAAGTGGATCACCTGCAGCGCAATTTGATGGGCCGCCATTTCGGTTTCACTCAGGGCTGCCACCATCGCCGCTAGCACCATAAAGGCGCCGATCTCGAGCACGAACTGCAATCCGGTGGGTAGGCCCACGCGCACAATGGCTAAGAGATGACGTTTCCGAAAGAGGCGCAGCCCGAAGCCGTGGCCGATTTGGGCAATTACCAAGAAGAACATTTCCGCCCCATGGGCGCAAACCGAGGCCCAGCCCGCCCCGGCCACCCCCAGCTCGAATTGGTAGATGAGCAGGTAGTCGAGCAAGATATTGAGCATATTGGCGACTAGGGTAGCCCGCATGGGGGTGCGGGTATCGCCGACGGCGTATCGCCGTTCCCGCAAGGCGACAAAAACCAAGGTAAGTGGAGCCGACCACATGCGAATAAGGAAGTACTGTTCGCTGTGAGCAGTGGCCGCCTCGGTGGCCGAGATGGCCGCAACCCAAGGGGCAACGATCCGGGCTAGTACCAGCGTGATTCCGCCCAAGGCGATCGCCAGGGTCAGGCCAGCCCCCAAAAAGGCTTGCTGCTCGCTGTGGGACTGACCGGCACCGACTGACTGCGAGACCAGAACTTTTACTCCGAACAAGAGCCCAATGGAAAAGCATAAGAGGGTAAAGGCTGCCGTGCCGCCCAGGCCCACCCCGGCAAGCTCCGAGGTTCCCAACCAACCGACAAACAAGGTGTCGGTCAGCGTCATTACGCTGTAGGAAAGCATAGACAGGGCTATCGGCCAGCTTAGCCGCAACAAATGCCGTTTGGGCGAGCTGGTCCAGGTCAGGGAGGTCTTGTTGGCAATCAGGGTCAAAAGTTGATGACAATCTTACCGAAGTGCTGGCCCGATTCCATGAGTTGGAAGGCGCTGGGGGCTTGGTCGAAAGGGATGACTTGATCGATAACCGGGTGCAACTCATTGACCTCGATGGCACGGTTCATGTCTTCGAAGTGCTCACGATGGCCAACCAGGATGCCGTGTAGGCGAACCGCTTTCATCAGGATGGAGGTCAGCGCGAGTTTGGTGGCCACGCCGCCCAGGATGCCAATGACACAGATCATGCCGCCGAAGCGCGCAGAGGCAATGGATTTGCCGATGGTGTCTGCCCCTCCCACTTCCACCACGGTGTCAACGCCGGCGCCGTCGGTCAATTCTCTTACTTTCTTGTCCCAGTCCGGCTGGGCGCGATAATTGATGCCGGCCCAGGCACCCAATTCTTGCGCGCGGGCCAACTTGTCATCGGATGAGGAGGTGATGATGACGCGCGCGCCGGCGGCCCGGGCGAACTGCAAGGCGAAGATAGACACCCCGCCGGTACCCTGGAGCAGAACCGTATGTCCCGGTTGGGTTTGGCCTTGAACCATGACTGCGTTCCAGGCGGTGACCGCGGCGCAGGGAAGGGCGGCGGCCTCGTTATCGGACAAGTGGGCGGGCACCCGGACCAGACCCTCGGCGTCCAAGACAGCCAACTCGGTCAGCATGCCGTCTAGTGG
>JAUVBB010000139.1 GCA_030591445.1 Deltaproteobacteria bacterium
ACATTCCAGTACTCTCGCAGATCAATCTGCGAATCCTGGAGTTCTAACTGCGAATCATCCACCGCAAACCTCCGGCGTAAGGGCCGTATACAGAGCGAGCCGACCAACCCGGTTTTTACCGGTACTATGTTGTCTACCCCATTTTGCCAGGGGAATCAACGAAAGGGGTTTCGCGCCAGTCTAGCTTGCGTCCCGGGGGGTCTCATGGCATGATCCATCGGGTGAAGGCAAAACCAAAAAGGGACAAAAGCCCGGTATCTGTGCTTGAAGAGATCTTCCCCGGCGACACCAATGCCTATGGCACCGCCTTTGGTGGGAAAATTCTGGCGCTGATGGATCGGGCCGCCGGCTTGGCCGCTTCCCGCTATGCCCACCAACATTTCGTCACCGCATCGCTCGACGCCATGGAGTTTAGGGCCCCGGTACGCCAGGGACAAATCGCCGAGATCGTCGCCCAGGTGGTCTATACTTCTGCGCGCAGCTGTGCCGTCAAGGTATTGGTTTACGCCGCTGAAAAAACCGACTGGCGCCGGAAATTCTGCGGCCAAGGCGTTTTCTTCATGGTGTCGGTAGATCCCGGGGGCAATCTCTTGACCGTGCCCGCCTTGCAGCCGCGCAGCCGGCAAGAAAAAGAAGAGTGGCAACTCGCCCACCAGGCGCACCAATCGATGCTGCAGCGGCGCAAAGCAGCAAAAGACCCCCTGGCAAGAAATTAAAGAGCCGGCCGACATTGCCGGAAAGGATTCTTGACTTTGGCCGGAGGCACGATAACATATTGACTTAGACTCATTATTGGAAACAAGCCCGGACAGAAAAGGGTGCTGTTGAGTGTAGTGGTTGGTGGGGTTTGTCTCTTTTCCGGGAGGAAACCTTTTTGAGGGAAGAAAGCAGCGATAATTTAGAGGCTTTTGACGGGGCGCGGGATTTTCTCTCCATCTACTTTCTGATCGAAGATCTGAAAGAGATGGGCGAGGACAACTTTCGAGAGAAGTATCCCTTTCCGTTCATGGCCATGAAATATGCTCCGCCCATCGACGGTGCCCAGGGAGACGATACCGGCGAACTTACGCCTTCTTCCGAAGTCGATCGCAAGCGTTTTCTTTCCACCTCCTCCATGGTGGTCGGCATCTGCAAAACCGATCGCAACGAGTTTAGCTCCGGAATCACAGTGGGCCGATCGCGCAACAACGACATCATCATTCGCGCGGCCAAGATCTCCAAGCGCCACGCCGTGTTTGTTCCCGGGGAAGATGGCCGCTACAAACTGGTGGATCTGGGTTCCTCCAATGGCACCCTGGTCAATGCCACTCGGATCAAGAGAAAACGTTCCATCCGCCTGCGCACCGGCGACAGAATCACCTTGTGGCGTTATGTTTTCGAGTTTCTCTACCTCGACGAATTTATCAAACGCCTGAAGCAAGTCTAAGCTCGCCGGCCACCGTCGGCACCGAACTCTATCAGACTTGACATCCTCATGGGGCTAGGGTTGGATGGGCGGGCCTAAGTTCAATAATCTTGGAGGAGGATGCCGTGGTGTCACCATTTACCGATCTGAAGCCGGAACTACTGTTCAAGTATTTCGAAGCATTTACCAAAATCCCGCGTTGTTCCAAGAACGAAGCGGCGGCGGCGGCCTATGTGCTGGATCAGGCCAAGGCGCATGGGGTCGAGGCCCGACAAGATGCGCTGGGCAATGTGGTGGTGCGGGTGCCGGCATCCAAGGGCAAAGAGGGTGCGCCGACGGTGATTTTGCAGGGACACCTGGACATGGTGGGAGAGAAAGACTCTGATTCTCAGCATGATTTTGACAAAGATCCCATTCCCGTGCTGCGCGAGGGTGATTTCCTGACCGCCGATGGGACTACCTTGGGTGCCGACAACGGGATAGGCTTAGCCGCGGCCCTGGCCTTTTTGGATGACGTCGATGCCGTCCACGGGCCCCTGGAGCTTTTGTTTACCATCGATGAGGAAACCGGTTTGACCGGTGCCCAGGGCCTGGCGCCTGGTTTCGTCGAGGGCAAGATCCTGTTGAACCTGGACTCGGAAGAGGAAGGATCGCTTTACGTGGGCTGTGCCGGGGGTGCCGATACCCACATCCATCTGCCCCTGCAGCGCGGTCCCACCTCGGGGGAAGCCTTTTTGGTCAAGGTCCGGGGGCTCAAGGGCGGGCACTCCGGTCTGGACATCAACTTTGGCCGCGGCAATGCCTTGAAGATTCTGGCCGGTTTCTTGGATCGGCTGCGCGAACATCAGGAGTATGGTTTGGTTTCTTTCGCCGGCGGCGACAAGCACAACGCCATCCCGCGCGAGGCCGAAGCGGTCATCCTACTGCCCGCCGACGGTCGCAAATCAACCGACGAAGTCCTCGGCCGGCTGCAGGCCGATCTCAAGGCCTGCTACGGCCAGACCGATGCGGGCCTGGTGCTGGAAATTAACCCTGGCGCCAAAGGGGATGATCCGCTCACGACCCAGACCCGCGATCGCTTGCTGGATCTGATCTTGGCGGTGCCGCATGGGGTGCTGGGCATGAGCCAGGACGTGGCGGGTCTGGTGGAGTCTTCGACCAACCTGGCCGTGGTTCGACTGGAGAAGGACCAGGCCCTGTTGCAAGAAAGCACGCGCAGTTCGGTGATGCCAGCCATAGACGACGCGCAGCGAACGCTGTTTAGTGTGGCCCGTTTGGCCGGTGCCGAGGCCCTGTCGATGGGCGGATACCCGGGCTGGCAGCCCGATATGAATTCGAAACTTTTGGCGCGTGCCCAGGCAGTGCATAAGAAGGTCACCGGCCAGGCCCCGCAGGTAAAGGCCATTCATGCCGGGCTCGAGTGTGGCATCATTGGCGAGCAGGTAGGTGGCGGCATGGATATGCTTTCCTTCGGCCCCCACATCGAGTCGCCTCATTCTCCCTCCGAGAAGGTGAAAATCGACTCGGTCGAGCGCTTTTACCATTTCCTCAAGGCCTTGCTGTTGGATTTGGCCTCTTGAGCGCGGTGGGTAGCCAGATGAACAGAGTGGTGGCCATAGGCGCGGTGATGGTCGGGCTGCTTACGGCGGCAACGGTGCTGGCGTATATTCCGCCGCCGGACTTCTTGTCTGGGCGCATGGCCGACAAGCGAGCGCGGATGAAGTTTCGACGCCTGCAGGTGACCATGCTGTGTCGTGATGATGCCAGTGCAACCGAACGGAAAGAGCTGCTTTATCTAAAGGCCCCGGGTCTGGTGCGGCGGCAAGGCCCGGCGGGCGAGCTCACCATCTGTCGGCAGGGCAAGTGTTTTCGTAAGCAGGGCGAAGCGAAACCCACGCGTCTGCCGGCCTGGAGTTATTTGCCTTATTTGTACTTCGCTGAACACGGGGTCAAAGGCTCGCGCTATACCAGCTTGTTCAAATCACTGGGTATTGATCTCAAGGTCGACACCGTTTCCCGTTTTCACAGTCGCCAGGCGGTAATATTGGGGGCCAAGAACTGGGAACGCGATCGGCCCCAATTCTGGTTGGACAAGGAGTTGTATTTGCCGCTGCGGCTCATGGTTCGAGATGCTTCGGCCTTGGTAGACATTCTCTGGATTGGCTGGGGGTCAAAAACCGGTGGCGATTGGTTTCCCGACCGAATCGAGATTCGGATCGATGGCGCCGTGACCGAGACTTGTCGGGTGACCGAGGTGAAATCCGGCGTCTCCATGCCCGATAGCCTTTTTGCTTGGTAGGGTTTTTCTAAAACACCATCGCTGCATAACCCACCCACATCTCGGGCTGGGCGCGGCCTTCCACTTCGTGACTGGTGCGATGATCAAGTAGCCGGCCTTGGCTCAGCCCGCGGGCACGGGCAAAGGCCACCGCGGCGGCGGCGGCCCCGGCGCAACAAGCACTGTGATGAGCCAGGGCATGGCGTACGGCGCCTTGGCTGTCGAAGGCGAGCAGCTTGTCCAGAAAAGGCCGGTCATTGTTTTCTTTTGACCAGCGGTGGGCCGCTTCCCCGCTTCCCTCGGGGGCAAAGCCATAGCTGCTGCCGTAGTGAGTCAAATCGGTCGAGCCAATGGCCACGGCCCTTTTGCCCTGCTTGGCGGCGATGCGGGCAGCTTGTTCACCCACTGATTCGGCGATGGGTCCGGGTGGTACTTGCAGAACCACGGCCTGAGCCTGGGGCCAGGCATGGCGGATAAAGGGCAATTGCAGCTCGATGGTATTGTCCGGGCCGAATCGATCGGGAGCCAGGGCCAGACAATCGAGCGCGGCGGTCATCTCCGCGGCTATCTGCTCTTCCACGGCAATGGCGCCCAGGGGGTTGCCCAGAGCGCCAGTAGTCAGGCAGGTACACGGGTCATGGGGGCGCAAATGACCGCCAAAGAGAAAGACCACTTGGGGGTCAAGCGCGCGCAAGGCGGCGAAGCTCTGGGCGGCGATGCCCCCCGAATACAACCAGCCGGCATGGGGCACGATGCCGGCGGCCTGGCCCGCCACCGCCGGATCGGACTGATCGAGATAGTCGTCGACCGCTTGCCGGCATTTTTCTTCCTGACCCGGATACCAGCCCTGCATGGCAAAAAAAGCGTCCGTGACATTCATGTCGCACTCCTCTCATTCATCCTTGGCGCTGGCAATTTGGAATTCTTCCCCTGCTAATTTGGAAGGCCAAGTGTTCCCATCTGGAACACTCCGTGAACAAAAAGCACAGGCATAGTGGGAAACAGGCCTCCCCAACTGAGAACCATGGTCCGGAAGAATCGTTGAAAAGTCAAGCCACTTGACTGCTTACCAGGATCGACTTGCCCTTGTTTTCGCGGCTTTTCCTGGCCCAGCTTTACCGCCGCTATGCTAAGGCCTTGTCAATGGTCGAAAAAATCGAACACCAAGCTGTTCACGCTGGGGTGGCACGACTTGTGCAACCGAGCTAAGGCATGAAACGCGAGTCTTTTTCAAAGCGGAAGCCAAAACCGAAGGAGGAAAAGATGAAATCCCAGATTCGCAGTCTAGCGATAATAGCCGCGGTACTGGCGGCGGTGGCCTTGGCTGGTTGTCCCCTCTGTCTGGAAGATGATTGTTACGATGATTGTTATGACTACGACGATTGCTATGACTATGACGATTGTTACGACGATTGGTGCGATGACACTGGCTGTTATTGGTGTGATTGCTATGGGTGCTACCCGCAATATCCCTCTTGTTACGATGATTGGGAGTGCAGCTACGGAGAGATTTGTACCGACGGCTGGTGCCAAATAGGTTGTCGCACCAACGCCGATTGCTATCTCGACCAGCAGTGTCTCGAGGGAATCTGCCAGGAGCAGTCTCCGGAATGTGAGCACGATGCTGATTGCGAGGGCATTGCCCTCTGCGTCGATGAGGTCTGCGTGGCGGTGGAATGCCTCGAGGATATAGACTGTCCGGCCGAACAGGTTTGCCGGGGCGGCGCCTGTATGCCCGATGCCTGTGCCAGCCATTTGGATTGCGCCGAGGGTGAGATCTGCGATCACGGAACTTGCCGGCCCAGCGACATTCATCCGGTCGAATGCAAGACGGCCGAAGATTGCCCGGGCAGCCAGGTTTGCCTGGACGAACAGTGTGTCTTGCTCTGTGCCCTGCATTCGGATTGTCCAGAGGATATGATCTGCGAGGAGCATAAATGTGTGCCGGGGCCGGATGATAGCTGTCTCAGCTCCGATGATTGCCTGGCGCCCGATGTGTGCATTGATGGCAGCTGCACGGTGCTATGTGCCGGCGATGCCGATTGCCCGCCGGACCGGATCTGTCTGGATTTCGTTTGTGTCGATCGCGAAAAACCCGAGCCCCAGTGTCTGCACGACAGCGAATGTCCGGAAAGCCAAATTTGCATCGATGCTCAGTGCCGCACCCTTTGTGGTGACGACAGTGACTGCGGGCCCGATCAATTCTGCGATTGCGGTGTGTGCCGCGACACCGACGAAATTCCGCCCGAGTGTCGCTTCAGCAGCGACTGTCCTCAGGGAGAAGAATGCGTGGACGGATTCTGCCTGCTGCCCTGTTGCGAGGATGCCGAATGCCCGGACCCGCAAATCTGCCAGGAGGGATTCTGTAATGATCCCTTGGCCTGTGCCTGTGATTCTGATTGCCCCGATGGGATGACCTGCCAAAACGAGCATTGCCAGCCGTAAAAACCTGCCCCTTTCCTCCCTAACAACCACAGACCGCCGGGTGGGCTTCCCCACGGGGCCCCCCGGTGGTCTTCACTTTCTTCACTTTCTTGAGATCCAAGCCCGGTCTGTATAAGATCGAGAAGATTAATCAATCTCAGCGAGTACTGGCTGGAAAGGGTAGCTCATGGCTTTGCATCGGCTTCATACACGCCACCTAAATCCTCTGCTAGCAATGGTAGTTCTTTTGCTTTCAGTACCGGCCATGGCCCAAGAGCGGATTTCGATTGCAGTGATGGAATTCACTTCGCAGGGTGGCGTAACCCAGGATCAGATGGATGCCCTGGGGGAAATGCTGGCCACCGAGCTGAGAGATTCGGGCGAATATCGAGTTTTGGGCAAGAGCGACATTCGACTGGTGCTGAATGTCGAGGAGAGCAAACAAAAGCTGGGTGCCTGCAGTGACCAAAAGTGCTTGGCCGAGCTAGGCGGAGCCCTGGGGGTACGCTGGGTGTTGGCCGGCGGGATTAGTTTGTTTGGTCAAACCTATCTGCTCAATGTCAAGCTCATCGATGCGGGCTCGGTCGAGGTGGTCGCCTCGGTCTCGCGTACCATCAAGGGGGCCCAGGACGATCTATTGGCGGAAATTCCCGGGGCGGTACGCGACCTGATGGCCAAGGCGGCCGTTCACATTAGGCCGGCAGCAAAAGAGCCGATTGCTTCGCCGGAAGCCGCCAAGACCGATCCCAAAGTGCCGGCGGCCGAGGAAGCCGCGGGTCAAGATGAGCCGGCAGCGGCCGAGGAGTCGGCCTGGTTTGCCCGCCCGCTTGATCGTAGCGGTCGTTGGAGTGTCAGGGGCAGCTTTGGCTTTGCTCACCAATTTCCGGTCGACGTGCCGGAAAACGACCCGCAGTTGCCCGGGGAAGTCGGCTTGGAAACCTGGAGAACCGCGCAGGATGGCATGCAGGGAGCGATCGCGGTCGAGTACGGCTTGTGGTCGTGGTTATCGGTTTATGCGCAGTTCGGCGGGGCGATAACCACTGCCCAGGATTCCGATTATTACTGGTGTGACGATTTGGGCTCGGGTGCCTGTGCCACCGATGGGGCGATGTGGACCCGGGCTGATTCTGATCGGCAGCGTTCGACACTCGAGTTTGCCGCCGGCGCGCGGTTTTCTTATCCCCTGGATTGGTGGATACAACCGACGGCGGGGTTGGCGCTGGGCTTTTCCGCCCTGACTGACCACGAACCGGCTGATGTGGATGTAGCGGCCCACCAGGCCTATGGATTGTTGGTCGATCTGGGTGTGGGCGCGGATTTCTTCCTGCGGCCGCGCTGGACTTTGGGCCTGATGGCCAAGCTCATGGTGCGCAGCTATAAAGATATCCAGGTCAAATGGTCGGACACGCCCTATGAAAGCAGTGAGCACGATTTGGTGGTGGCCGGTTTTTCCTTGGTGTTGATGACCGGTTGGATCTTCTGAACCGGGGCTCGAAACTAGAAGGGCACGTCCTCGTCAGCGATGGGAGGCGGGCCGCCGTCGTAGTCGGAGCTGCCGCCGCCCTGGCCTCCGCCCTGGCTTTGGTTTCCGCCTTGGCTGCCGCCCTGGCTTCCGCCTCCGCCTTGGCTGCCGCCCTGGCTTCCGCCTCCGCCTTGGCTGCCGCCTCCATAGCCGCCAGCTTGGTAGCCGCCGCCCTGGTTGTTGCTGTCGCGATCGCTGCGTTGGCCTAAAAAGCGCACCGTCTGGGCGACAATCTCGGTGGTGTAGCGCTTGTTGCCATCGCGATCATCCCACTGACGGGTCTGGATTCTACCTTCCACATAGACTTGCCGGCCCTTGCTCAAATAATCACGACAGGTCTCGGCCAGCTTGCCGAAGGTCACGATACGGTGCCATTCGGTGCTCTCTTTTTGCTGCCCGTCCTTGCCGGACCATTTCTCGCTGGTGGCGATACGAAAGTTGGAGACCGCTTGGCCGCCCTGGGTGAAACGGGTCTCGGGATCGGCGCCCAAGTTGCCAATCAGAATCGCTTTGTTTACGCTGGCCATGGTTATATTCCTCCTTATTTGCCAGCCGGCAGTACGCCACGGTCGCGCCAACAAGTCAAGACCAAGGATAAACACCGCGGGAGGAATAATCAGAAAGGTTGCCATGTTCATAGCAGATAGCGCAAAGGCTTGGGGCTTGCTTGACCTGGTCGATGCGCTGTGGTAGAGCCACAGCCATTCCCAGCGAGGGTCGTGCCAGCGTAAGCGGCCCTGATGATAAAGAAAAAAGGAGAGGCTATGCGAATTCCGCTGTGCTTGTTGATAGCAACTGGCATGATCCTGTTTCTGGCTACCCCCAGGGATTCTTTTGCCCAAGAGACCCAGCCCTCTGCGGACGCAAGTACTGAACCGAATGAGCCCGCCAAGGCCAAGCCAGCCCCGGTGACGGCGCCCGAGCCGGAAGAAGCGCCCATGCCGCCCTTACCGGCCATGGAAGAAGGCCAGCTCGATCCCTTGCCTCCCCCCAGTGATGGCCCGGCTCCGGTCCCGCCGGGATTTCGTGAAGTGACCATGAACGAGGCCTCGGCGGCCAAGCCGCCCCTGAATGTTCTCGACCTGCACGGCTATTTACGCATGCGCGGCGATATCAGCAACGGTTTGGATTTGGGTTTGGCCAAGTATCCAGTAACCTATCCCGGCGCGGATGATCGAGGCGTGGCCTACCCGCAGTTCCCGGGCTCGAACTCGGGGCGATCCGATACCTTGAGCTCGGCCAACTTGCGGTTCCGCTTGGAACCCACCATCAATATCTCCGAAGACGTACGCATCATGGGCCAGATCGACATTCTGGACAATCTGGTGATGGGCTCGACGCCGGACGGTTATCCGGCCAATGCCTATTATCCGCTGGTAGCCTTCAGTCAAGGCCAGATCCCACCCACTGCCGGTTTCAATTCGACCAGAAACAGCATTGCCGTCAAGCGGCTCTGGGGTGAAGTGATGACCCCCTTGGGCTTGTTGCGCTTTGGGCGTATGCCATCCCACTGGGGTTTGGGCCTCTTGGCCAACGACGGTGGTCCGGCTCACTACGATGCCGGGCCCCTGGTGACCCGCCCCGATCCGCTGGGCCAAGTCGGCCAGTGTTTCGATTGTGATTATGGCTCTACCTCCGATCGCATTCTCTTTGCCACCAAGCTCTTCGGTCACTATTTCGTGCCCATGATCGACTTTACCGCCGAGGGTCCCTATTTTACCCAGGTAAACGAATACAACGGCCAGCCCGTGGATCTCGATCAGCTAGACGACGTCAACTCCTACATCCTGGCGGTGTTCAAGCGGGACAAGCCCGAGGACATCCGCCATGCCCTGGAACAAGACGAATATGTATTCAACTATGGCGCCCAACTGGTGTATCGCAACCAGGCGCTCGACGCCGCCGACTATCACTCCCAGCAGGTGGGCGATCCGAACTCGGGCGCGACCCAATCGATTGGCAATTACGCCGTGCGCAACGCCGAGGCCTTCATTCCCGATTTCTGGATGCGCTTTATGTGGGGCAAGCTAAGAATCGAAATGGAAGCGGTGATGGTCTGGGGCAAGATCGACCATACCAATATCGGCTCCAATCTGGACGCGGACGGCAACTTAGAACCCCATGCCGAAGAGCAACTCGACATGCTGCAATTCGGTGGCGTCTTGCAAGCCGACTACCGGGTGATGAACGACCAATTGATCTTGGGTCTGGAGTTGGGTTTTGCCAGCGGTGACAACTCGCCGGGTATGGGCGTACGGCCCTTCGAAGAGAAGCAATTCTCGCACACCCACGGCGATCACGATGTAAACAACTTCCGCTTCAATCTCGATTATCATGTCGACCTGATTCTGTGGCGGCAGATCATCGGTACCGTCACCGACGCCATGTACTTCAAGCCTTCCTTGCAGTACAACATCGCCGAGGGCCTGGGCGCCAAGATTTCGGCCATCTACTCTTCGGCTATCTATGCCGCCTCTACCCGCGGCAAGAGCAGTCCGCTGGGGCTCGAGTTTGACGTGGACTTCTTTTACTTCTCCGACGACAATTTTCACGCCGGCGTCTCCTACGGTATGCTGATTCCTTTTGCCGGTATGCAATATCTGGGCGAGGACATGGAAACCGGTGGCATCGGCGATTTCAACCTGGACGATGACGGCGATGTGGCCCACCGGATTATGGCCCGGCTGGTGCTGTACTTCTAGGGACAGGTAGGACGTAGTTTCTCATGGGGCAATTTTCGATCAGGCCCCCCGGGGCGCAAAAACTCATAGGGTCCATTCTACTGGGGGGACTACTGGCAGCGGCCTGTGGTGTCAAAGGGCCGCCCCGGCCGCCCAAGGCGCCCGCCGTCCAGGGTGCGCCAACAGATGGCGGAACCGACGCAGACGGAGGTGGCATATGTTCGCAGGAACCAACACGGCCCTGATTACGCCTTTTCTTCATAACCAAGTCGACGGAGAAGCCCTGCGGGCTTTGGTGGAGCAGCAGCTAGCGGGGGGCGTGGACGGTCTGGTGGTTTGCGGTACCACCGGAGAAGCGGCGGCCATGACTCTGGAAGAACGCCTCTTGGTCATCCGCCAGGTGGTGGAACAAACCCGGGGCCGCGTGCCGGTGATAGCCGGTACCGGCAGCAACAATACCCGGGCTACCTTGGAGATGACCCGCAAAGCGGCCGCCCTGAAAGTGGACGGCGTGCTCATTGTGACGCCCTATTACGTCAAGCCCACCCAACAAGGGCTGGTCGATCACTTCGCCGAAGTGGCCAAGATTGGCCCACCGGTGGTGGCCTACAATGTGCCCGGTCGCACTGGCGTGAGCATGACCGTCGAGACGGTGGCCGCCCTGGCCGGTACCAAAAATGTGGTGGCGCTGAAAGAAGCCACTGGTGATATGGCCCTCGACGGCATGATGATCCGCGCGGCGGGCGAGGATCTGACCATCCTGTCCGGCGATGATTTCACCTGCTTGCCCCAGTTGGCCATTGGCGGGGCGGGTTGTATTTCGGTGGTAAGCAATGTGGCCCCGCGCCTGATGTCGGATATGACCCGCGCCTTCCAGGCCGGCGAAATTGACCAGGCCCGCCAGATCCATTTGCGCCTCTTGCCGCTGATGAAGGCCCTTTTTACCGAGTCCAATCCCATCCCGGTCAAGGCTGCCATGGCTTTGTTGGGCCTCTGCGCGGAGGAAATTCGCCCGCCCTTGACTTGGCTGACCGCGGCGCATCTGCCTGGGCTGGAACAGGCCATGGCCGATTGCGATCTGCGCCGGGAGTCGAGCGCATGATTGCCGTTTGCGTCAGTGGTGCCCGTGGCCGCATGGGGCGCATGTTGGTCGATCTGGTCCAGCAGGCAAGCGACCTGCAATTGGTGGCGGCGCTGGAGCGACCAGGACACGAGGACTTGGGCCTGGAGCTGGCTCCCGGCGTCTTGCTAAGCGATGAGCTGACGCCGGCCCTGGCCAAGGCCGAGGTACTCTTAGATTTTAGTCTGCCGGCCGCGGTGGTGGATCATGCCCGTTTGGCCGTCAAAGCGGGCAAGGCCCTGGTAACCGGTACCACTGGATTTTCTCCTGAGCAGAGCCAGTTCCTGCGCGACGCCGGTGCAAGCATCCCACTGGTTTGTGCCCCCAATATGAGTCTGGGTGTGCATTTGCTCAAGCGCTTGGTGGCTCAATCCCGCCGGGCTCTTATTGACTACGATGCCGAGATCTTCGAAATCCACCATCGACATAAAGCCGACTCCCCTTCGGGCACGGCCTTGGATCTGGCCGCGGTGCTGGCAGAAAACCAAGATACCTCCGCACCCGTCTACGGTCGCAGGGGCGCCCGGGCCAGCGGCGAAATCGGCTTGGCTTCGGCCCGCGGTGGGGACGTGGTCGGCGAGCACCAGGTGATGTTTCTGGGTCCAGGCGAGCAAGTCATCTTGACTCACCGGGCCACCACCAGGGAACACTTCTGCCGCGGCGCGCTGGCTGCCGTTCGCTTTGTGGCTTCGGCGCCGGCCGGTTTCTTTGGCATGGACGAAGTCTTGGCGGAGGACTGAGAAATGCGTTTTTGCCGATTCGTGCAAGCAGACGGTATACCCCATTATGGCATTGTCGAAGGACAGGCGGTGGTCGAGGTGGAGGGCGACATCTACGCTGGTTATGGTGCCACCAGCCAGATTCATCCCCTGGCCGAAGTCGAGTTGCTGCCGCCGGCAGTGCCCTCGAAGATCGTGGCCCTGGGCGCAAATTTCCGGCCCCACGCCGAAGAGATGGGCCATGCCCTGCCCACCGAGCCCAAGATTTTTTTGAAGCCGCCTTCCGCCCTGCTGGGACATGGCGGGATCATTCGCCTGCCCCCGGTCGAGGGCGCCATTGAGCACGAGGCGGAAATCGTGGTGGTTATGGGCAGTACCGCCCGGCACCTTTCGCCCGATCAAGTCATGGATCACGTCTTGGGTTTTACTTGTTTCAACGATGTGACCGCCCGGGCCCTGCAAAAAAAAGACGGGGTCTATGCTCGGGCCAAGGGCTTCGATACCTTTGCGCCCACCGGTCCCTGGATCGAAACCGACCTGGTCTGGGAATCCCTGACCGTGGAAGCTTGGGTCAACGGAAGTTTGCGCCAAAAAGGCGCCCTGTCCGACCTGGTCTTCAGTGTGCCCGAGGTGCTCAGCTTCATTTCCCGGATCATGACCCTGGTGCCGGGAGACATGATAGCGCTGGGGACACCTAGCGGAGTGGGCCCCTTGCGGGCCGGCGATCAGGTACAGGTCGTGGCGGAAGGAATCGGTAGCCTGGAAAACACGGTCGCAGCCATGGACGAAAACGAAGAGGATGTATCATGAAAATCCGCCTGGCCTCACGCATACAGAACTTACGTCCCTATTTGTTTGCCGATCTCGATGCCAAGAAGAACGAAGCCCTGGCGCGCGGGGTCGACGTGATCTCGTTGACCATCGGCGATCCAGACTTGCCCACCCCGGAGCCCATCGTGGCGGCGGCCCAGGCCGCGCTGGCCGAGCCGATAAACCACGGTTACCCGGATTACCCGGGTTCGCCCGCCTTTCGACAGGCAGCCGCCAGCTGGATGGCCAAACGCTTCGGGGTTGAACTCGATGCCGAAGCCCAGGTGTTGGCGCTTATCGGCAGTAAGGAAGGCATTGCTCACTTGCCCTTCGCCCTGCTCGACAGCGGTGATGTGGCCCTGTGCCCCGAGCCTGGCTATCCGGTCTATGCCATTGCCACCGAGCTTGCGGGCGCTAGCGCCCACCTGCTGCCCTTGCGGCCCGAGCACTCTTTCTTGCCCGATCTTGATGCCATCGATGCCGATGTCCTGGCCCGGGCCAAGCTCCTCTGGCTTAACTATCCAAACAATCCCACCGGCGCCACCGCCGATATAAACTTTCTGCGGAAGGCGGTTGCCTTTGCCCGCCAACATAAATTGCTCTTGGCCATGGATCATGCCTACTCGGAGATTGGTTTCGACGGCTACCAGGCCCCTAGCGTATTGCAAGTTGAGGGCGCAGCCGAGCTAGCGGTGGAGTTTCATTCTTTCTCCAAGACCTACAACATGGCGGGTTGGCGCATCGGTTTTGTGGCGGGCAATCGCCAGGTGGTGGGCGCCTTAGCCAAAATGAAGAGTAACATGGACTCGGGTGTCTTCCGGGTGGTGCAGCAGGCGGGCATCGCGGCCCTGGAATCATGGCCGCAAACATTGGGCAGCTTGCTTAGCACCTATCAGCAGCGCCGGGACATTTTGGTCCCCGGCCTGCGCGCACTTGGTTATCAGCCGCCCAATCCCCAAGCCACTTTCTATGTCTGGATGCCGGTTCCCGGCGGCGATGATTTGGCTTTTTGTGCTCGCCTGATCGAAGAGGTGGGGGTCTTGGTGACTCCCGGCTCGGGATTCGGTCCTTCCGGCCGCGGCTTTGTTCGATTCACCCTGTGTCTGCCCCAAGCCCGCCTGCGCGAAGCGCTCGATCGCTTGGCCAAAGCCGGCATCGGGGCTTGAGCCGTGGCCTCGGCCTATTTCTCGGTGGGGGCCAACCTGGGTGACCGGCTGCAGTCTTGTCGACAAGCCATCGAGCTATTGGCCCAAACCGAGGGCATCCGATTGCTGTCGGTATCCAGTGCCTGGGAAACCGATCCCCAGGATCGCGAAGATCAACCAGACTTTATCAACCTGGCCGCCGCCGTGGAGACCGATCTTAGCCCCCGCCAATTGCTGCAATCGGCACTCACTATCGAGCAGCAAATGGGCCGCAAGCGTACCGAACGTTGGGCCCCGCGCGTGATCGATCTGGACTTGCTTCTGGTCGACGATCAGGTCATCCGGGAAGAGGGTCTGGTCTTGCCCCATGAACGCATGCACCTGCGCCGCTTTGTGCTGGCGCCGCTAGCCGAAATTGCCCCCGAGCTGCAGCACCCAATCCAGGGCAAGACAGTGGCCGAACTACTTCAAGATCTGCCCGCCGACAGCCAGCCCGTGCGGCGCTGGAGCGAGTCATGAGCCGGACAATTCTTTGCCTGGCCGCGGTCCTTTGTTTTTCGGCCTGCAGCAAAAGCAAAGATTCATCACCAGCCCAGGTCGATCGAAGCGACGGCCACATTCCCGAGTTAACCGCCGCCCGCTTTGCCGAAGGCGCCATCAGCATTGACGGCAAACTTTCCGAAGCCGCTTGGCAGCAAGCAACTAGTACCGGCGCTTTCGTACGCCCCGGCGACGGCCGGCCCGCCGTCGCCTCGCCCATCTCCGCCTCGGCCCGCATGGGTTGGGATAAAAGTCATCTATACCTGGCCATCGAAGTCCGTGATCCCGACCCGGCCTCGCCCTTCCTGCCCGCCGACCTCGATCCCCACATCTGGGAACGCGCCTCGGCGGTAGAACTGATGATTCAGCCCGGCGATCCCGGCCACAATCGCAATTACTACGAAGTCCAGGTAGACGTAGCCGGCGCGGTCTGGGACACCCGCTTCGACGACTACAATCGCCCCATCTCCGGCGTTGGCGTAAGCCGTCGCTTTGGCCACCAATCCTGGCAAAGCCATGTCCAATCCGGCCGCCAGATCGACCGTGGCCGGGGCGCCTATGTGCTGGAGCTAGCGGTTCCCTGGTCTTCGCTGGCCAGCACCAAGACTGCGGTACCCCCCAAGCCAGGCCATATCTGGCGCATCAACCTCTATGCCTTCCGCGACGGTCAACGCGCCTCGGTAG
>JAUVBB010000416.1 GCA_030591445.1 Deltaproteobacteria bacterium
ATACCAAGGTCTTAAGCAGCGGGACGCGCAGCGTCTTTCTGGCCAAGCCCTTCAGGCCGTCCGAGTTAATCCAGGCGCTCTACGAAATACTCTCGTGATGCACCCCACTCCAGGCCCGCAGTGGTCAGCTAGGACTCGATTGCTTGCGCCAGGTGCGCCAGTGCTTGTTGCAAACCGCGGTGTAGCTCCTCTTTTTCCTGCGCTTGCCAATCGGCCGGGTCATTGCGAATAAAAGAGGTCTTGTCCTTACGGTTGTCGAAGCGCGCCACCGGCAGATGAAAGGTCTTGCCGTGGGCCTTGACGGTCACGGTGCCGGGCCGCTCGGCCTTTTGTTCCAGGTATTCCAGATCGTCACAACCGTAGTCGCCCAGCATCACATCGATGGGCACCCCGTGGTTGAGAATCGAACCCGGATCGTCAGGATCGGCCCGCGCGTCATTCTTGCGCCGCGACTCTTCCGGGGTCACCCAAACGTACAAAATGCTGGCCCGGGCCAAAATCGGCTCGGACAAATGGGCCAGGGAAAACTCGTAACCCCGACCACCGCTCAGGGGCATCTCGGCACCCTGGGGCCCGCCACGGGCAAACTCGATCACCAAGGTCTTGCCCGCCATGCTGTCCGGGCGCGCGGCGGCCAAATCGGCAAACAGAGCCGCGGCATCGGCTTCGATCTTATCGGCCAGCGCCCGCCGCTGATCTTCGGCCAAAGTTTGCAGACGCGCCGGCGCACCCGCCGCCTGGGCCGCGCGATCCAAACGCTCGAACAACAACTCGGCCGCGGAAGCCGGCGGCGACGAATCTTTCCGCGCCAAGCATTCATAATCCTCGTTAAGCAGATGAATCAGGGTCCCCCAATCCAGACCATGAATAAATGGCTGGTCCGGAGAACGGAAGAACAGCCCCTTGCCACCCAAGGCAGCCAGCTCATCGTCAATGCGACGCATCAAATGCACGTAAGGAAAATCATCCAGCTGCACCGTCGGCCCCAAATGAAAATCCCGCAGACACTCCTCCGCCGACAACGACTTGAGATAAGTGCGCGTCTCTGATTTTCCCGAAGCCGGCAAGGCCAACAACAACACCGTATCCAATTTATTGGTCATTTCTTCCCTCCTTATTTTCCTATCATTAAGTGGGCCGCACCCTACACCAGCCCATGACCCAGCTGCAAGCCGAACCACCAATCTTGACCTATTGGCGGCCTTGTTCAACAATTGAGGGTAGATGTCCGATCAGTCCAGCAGAGACGGGGAGGCGCCGGGGACCCTTGATGATGAGGGGTTTTTCGGGGCCGAGACCTGCACGGAGCAAACGGCGGCGCCAGCAAGCCAACCAACGCTGACGCGGGGGGAGACGGCTGGGCGCTATGTCATCCTGGAGCCGCTGGGCAAGGGCGGCATGGGGGTGGTTTATCAAGCCTACGATCCAGAACTAGATCGACGCATCGCCCTGAAGCTGCTGCATGTAAGTGAGGCCGATCAAAGTCAAAGCCAGGCCGGTCGGGCGCGGGATCGGCTGCTGCGGGAGGCCCAGGCTCTGGCTCAGCTTGCCCACCCCAACGTGGTTTCGGCCTACGACGTGGGCACCATCGGCGATCAGATTTTCGTGGCCATGGAGCTGGTCGAGGGCCAAACCCTGACCTGCTGGCTGAAGGAGAGGGCGCCAAGCCGGGCCCAAATTGTAAAGGTACTACTGGCCGCCGGCCGGGGCATGGCGGCCGCCCACCAGGCCGGTTTGATCCATCGGGATTTCAAGCCGGACAATATCATCGTCGGCGATGACGGCCGGGTCCGGGTACTAGACTTCGGCCTGGCACGAGCGGCTTCCCTGGAGCCAGAAGAGAGCCCGGCCGCCGATGCGCTAATCCCGGCCCCCGGGGACGATCAGCCACTCGATGAGCTGATGTCGACCGGAGGCTCGAAGAAGCTGCTCTCTTCCATGACCATGAGAGGCTCGGTGGTGGGCACCCCTGGCTACATGGCACCGGAACAATGCCTGGGCCAAACGGTCGACGAAAAATCAGACCAGTTTGCCTTTGGCGCCACTTTGTATTTTGCCCTCTATGGCAAACAAGCCTTTTCCGCGCGTACGTTCCGCGAGCTAAAAGAGAAAGTAACCGCCGGCCGAATCGATCCCGCCCCCAGCGGAAAGAAGATACCGGCCTGGCTCCGGGGAATCGCCTTGCGAGCCATGGCCGTTGACCCGACCCAACGCTACCCCTCGCTGGAGGCCTTGCTGCAAGAATTGGCCCGCGACCGCCGGGCCAAATGGCAACGCCTGGGCGCCGTTGCCGCCATGATTTTGCTGGCGGCCACCACCGTCTTTTCTTTGCTGCTATGGCAAGGAGGTAAGAACAACTTATGCCAAGGCGCCCGCGCCCAGTTGGAGCTCTTTTGGAATACCCAAACCCAGGCCGAAATGAACACCGCCTTTGCCGCTACCAACATCGCTTATGCCGAAGACAGCCGGCAACGAGCAGTAGCCGCTCTTGATGACTATGCCGAAGCCTGGGCCAACATGAAAGTAGATGCCTGCCAAGCCACCCATCTGCGCGGGGAACAATCCGAGCATCTGCTGGATCTGCGCATGCAATGCTTAGAACGCCGACGCGCAGAGCTACAAGCCCTGATAGCGGTCTTTGCCCGTGCCGATGCCCAGGTAGTGAAAAAGGCGGCCACGGCCACCACCGCCCTGACCGGGCTCGCCGCCTGTGCCGATCTCGATGCGCTGCAAGAGCGGGTGCCGGCGCCCGCGGATCCCAAACAACGCCGGCAACTCGAAACCATGGCCGGGCAATTGGCCGAAATCAAGGCCTTAGACAACGTCGGCAAGTACGCCCAGGCCTTGACTCAAATCGCCCCGCTGGCCGATCAAGCCCGCCGGCTGGCCTACTTGCCCATTGTTTTTGAGACCCGCTACCGGCAGGGAATGTTGCAACACAACCGGGGTCAACTCGAAGCGGCACAAGCCTCCTATTTTGCGTCGCTATGGGCCTCGGAGGCCATTGGCAACGATACCGGCACCGTCGAGTGCCTGATCTCGATGCTGCGCCTGTATTTCGATCAGGAGAATTTCAGCCAAGCGGCGCAGGTGGGCCGGCGGGCCGATGCGCTTATCTTGCGCTTGCACAACCCTCCCCGCCTTCGCGGGCTGCTGTTGTTGGATCTGGCGCGCCTGGCCGGCGTCGAAGCCCACTTTGCCGAAGCCGGCCGGCTAGCCGCCCAATCCGTCACCCTGCTGGAAAAGGCCTTCGGCCCAGTGCACAGCAAAGTGGCCAGCGCGCTAAAAATTGTTGGCTCGGCGGTCTCCTATCTGGGCGATGCCCAACAGGGCCTGCGGCACACCATCAAGGCCCTGGCCATTACCGAACAAGTGCACGGTCCCGCGCACCCGGCGGTGGCCTCCCCCCTACTAACGCTGGGCATCCGTTATTCCGATCTAGGAGAATACCAGCAGAGTGAAGCACTGCTGCGCCGAGCCCTGGCTATCTGGGAGCGCAGCAAGGGTCCCGAACATCCAGACGTAGCCCAGGTGCTGGTTAACTTGGGGCTAGCCTTGCGCTACCAAAATCACTTCGACCAAGCCGGGGAATGCTACCAGCGTTCACTGGACATTTTTCGCCAAGCACTGGGCGAAGACAACTCCATGGTAGGTTTCACCTACTCCTGTCTGGGAGAGCTGGCCTTGTTGGCCCAGCAGCTACCCCAGGCCCGGGCCTGGTATCAGAAGTCTATGGCCATCGACGAAAAAATCCTGGGACCCAAGCATCCTGATCTGGCCTACGATCTGGTGGGCCTGGGCGAATGTCATCTGGAGTCCGGCCAGTGGTCCCAAGCCCGCGCCTTGCTAAAACGCGCCCACACCCTGCACCAAGGTGACCCGGTGCTCTTGGCCCGCATCGAATTTTCGCTGGCCCGCGCCCTGTGGCAACTACGCCCCCAGCGCCCCCGCGCCCGCAAGCTCGCCCAAAACGCCCACAATTTCTTCGCCTCCCGCCTCCCTAACCACCAAGCCGATGTCCACTCCGTGCAAAACTGGCTGGCTCAGCACCCAAGACCATAAAACAAAAGAGCCTGGCTTGCGCTGCTAGGGACGACAAGTTACACTTTGTGAATCGTTCGTATTTAGGGCAGGTGACGGCTCATGCTTGGCGAAAGGGTTCAATCCGTCGGGGGAGCGGTGGTTGACCGCGTGGTCGGCCTGCAGGAACTGCTGCGCTTTGCGGGCCAATGCCTCAAACGGGTGTTGCGCCCCCAGACCTACCTGCCCGTGGTGCGGGATCTGATTGTGCTGCAAGTCTACTTTACCGCGGTGGAAATTCTGCTGGCCTTCGTGCTGGTGTCGATGTTTTTCGGGTCCATCTTCGTGGGATTGTTCTTGCAGATTCTCAAGAGCCTGGGCCTGGCCGAATACCTGGGCGATATCATGGTCGGGCTGGTGCTATCCGAACTGGGCCCCTTGGTCATTGTCTTCTGGCTGGCGCTGCGCACCAGCGCCGCCATCAATGCCGAGATTGCGGTCATGAAGGTGCACCGTGAAATCGCCGCCTTGCGGCTTTACGGAATCGACGAGCTAAGCTACCTGTACGTGCCGCGGATTCTCAGCGTGATGATTACCTGCGTCTTGCTGACCGGCCTCTTTTCCATCATCGTCACTCTCTCGGGGATGGTTTTCGCCCACACCCTTTTCGACATGGGCTGGCGCGGCTATACCACCATGATCATCAACAGCCTGGGTCCTTTCGATTTATTGTTGATTCTACTAAAGAGCGCCGTCTTCGGCTTTTTCCTGGCGGTCATTCCCATTTTCTACGGAGCCAACGCAACTTTCGAGAAAACCTCTATTCCGGTGTCGGTGCTCAACGGAATGACCCGGGTCTTCTCGGCCATTGTCTTGGTGGAGCTAGTGTCATTGCTGCCCAAGTACATTTAATCTTCTATCCGGAAGCGGCGCCGCTGGTGCGCCGGATGGGCTTGATTCGGCGGCGATCGTCTGCCGAAGTGGCCATCGTGGCCGAGGATCTGCCTCTGCTATCCAATCTATCGGTGCTTCAAAACGTGGCCCTCATCCCTCAGTACCACCAGGGGCTAAAAACCAAACCGGCTCATCAAATGGTGCGTGAGCTTTTGGCCCAGGCCCAACTTGACCACCTGGCCGATATGCGTGCCTGTCACCTGACCGAACAGGATGTGTTCTGGGTGAAAATTCTGCGGGCCGCGGTCAGGCAAGCCCAGACCCTGCTGATCGATCGGCCGTTTTTACAATCACACGGCGCCCTGGACTTCGGTCAGCTCTTGGACCTGCTAGATCTGCTGGCTCGCTTCTATGACAGTTGCCAGATTTTCGAGTATGCTCGACATCAAAATATGTATCAGACTGATCGGCAAAACGTCCGGCGCCTGGATCCGGATGCATTGACGAACTGAGAGAAAGGCTCATGGTAAAGAACGTCAGGTGGAAGGTCGGACTATTTATGGTCCTCTCGGTGGTGCTGATCATCCTGGCCACCGGCTACGTGGCCGTGCGCAAGGACCTGTTCGAAAAGACCCATTTTTACAACCTGATTTCTCCTTCGGGCGAGGGTCTGTCCGAGGGCATGCCCCTCTTGTTCTCTGGCTTTCAGATTGGCGAGGTAGACCAGCTAGAGCTCAATCCGAAAGGCCAGGTCAGCATCCGGGTCGCGGTCAGCAATCGGCACATCAAGTGGCTACGTAAAGAGAGCTCCTTCACCTTGGAAAAACCGCTCATCGGGGCCCCCCGCATCGTGGTGGTCACGGCTGACATCAATTCGGCGCCCTTGCCCAAAAATCCGCCGGTCAAAATCACCATCGTCGATGACATCAACGAAGTCATCCGCAACGCCGATCGCATTCTACAAGAAGTCACTCAGATCGCCGACAACATCCACCGCCTCACCGGCGAGGAAAGTGATCTGGGCCAGTCCCTGGGCAATGTCCGCCGCCTGACCGACAAGCTGGTCGCCACCGACAGCCTGCTGGAGATGGCCACCGGCGACTCCGGCGGCAGCGAAGCTTTGAACAAGGCCTTGCGCCGCATTGACGGCATGGCCGTCGCCATCGGCGAGGTGGCCACCAACCTGAACCAAATCACCAGCGGGGCCAATACCGCCATCCTGGGCAAGGGCGGCTCATTGGAAAACATCAACACCATCCTGGCCGACGTGGTTCTCAAGCTAAAAGACGTCGACGTGGTCATGGACCACATGAAAAAAATATCCGCCGATCTGAATAGTTCCACCAGCGACATCAGCCAGCTACGCGGCGAACTCGACGAGGTGGTCAGCACCACCAACCAGGTGGTCAAAGACTTGAGGCGACTCCTGCCCTCGGGAGACGAACCGGAGATCAAACTGCCATGAGCCCGGCCCGAAAAATCCTATCGGTCTTGCTGCTGGCCGTTACTCTCTGCGCC
>JAUVBB010000119.1 GCA_030591445.1 Deltaproteobacteria bacterium
GATAGCGCTGGTTACCCCGTGGTGACCTGGCGCGAAGGCAGCGTTGGCAGCCAGATTGTGGTCAAACGTTTCGATGGCGATAACTGGCGGAGAGTTGGTGACAACACCGCCGGCGCTAACATCAGCGAGACCGGGGGCACCTCCCTTGCTCCGGCTATCGGTCTGGATAGTTTAGACCAGCCGGTGGTGGCCTGGAGCGACGACGACTCTGGCGATAAGGAGATCTATGTCCGGCGTTTCGACGGGGTCAACTGGGTGGAGGTAGGCACCAGCGCCGCCGCCGGTGGCATTAGCGATAACGATGGCGCCTCTGTCTTACCCTCTCTGTTGGTAAACCCGGCCGACAATCCGGTGGTGGCCTGGATAGACAGTTCCTCCGGCCGCAGCCAGGTATATGCAGCGCGTTTCAATGGCGCCGGCTGGGAAGAATTGGGCGCCAGCGCCAACATGGCCGGCGGCATCAGCAATCACGCGGGCGTGGCTTCAGGCACCCCATCCCTGGCCCGGGGCCCGACCGGCCAGTTCGGGGTTGCCTGGAGCACGGGCGGCGAGATCTACCTGCGCGTCTACGCCGGTACCGGTTGGGAAGAAATCAACACTGGCCCCGCCACTGGTGGTGCCCTTAGCGCTAGCGTGGGCAACTCCTTGTGGCCGGTCCTGGCCATGGGCGCTGATGGTTTCCCGGTGGTGGCCTGGTCGGATGACAGCCCGGGCAATGCCGAGATCTATGGGCTGCGTTACGATGGCAGCGCTTGGCAGGAGTTGGCTAGCGATTCTGCCAGCGGGCCGGGCATTAGCAATACCGAAGGCCGCTCCTCGGGACCCGCCATCATACTCGACCGCGATGACCAACCGGTGCTTGCTTGGCAGGAACAGGTCGACGGCATCTTCCAGGTCTACGCCAAGAGGTACCAGGGCAGCGCTTGGCAGGAAGTCGTGACTGGGTCAGCGACTGGCGGCGGACTTTTCGAAAGTGCGCTTTCCTCCAAGTCGCCTTCGGTGGCCATTGATTATAACGGTTCGGTGGTGGTGGCCTGGTCGGAGTCGACATCTTCCTGGGGCACTCCCATTTATGCGCTCCGTGCCACTGGTACCGGTTGGGAAGAGGTGACCGATAGCTCCGCCTCCGTCAGTGGCATTAGCCACTACTCGACCGGCAGCTTTTCCTGGAACCCCGCATTGGCTATCGACCGCTTCGGCAACCGAGTCATCGCCTGGGCCCAGTCCACAGATGATGATTGGCAGATCATGCTGCGTTACTACGACTATTGGGGCACCCCGCAATGGACCCACGAAGCGTCTTGGCTAGCCCCCAATGGTATCAGCGCCAACAACGGCGGTTCCTGGCGAACCACCCTGGCCATCGACGGCGACGGTACCTTCGTCACGGCCTGGCATGACAACTCTTCGGGGAATTTCCAGATCTACGTAAAGCGTTACGACGGTAGCAACTGGCAAACCCTGGGTGCCGACTCCGCCTCGGGCGGCGGCGTAAGCAACAGCACCGGCACGGCCCACTATCCCTCCCTGGCCATCGATGGCAATGGCCACCCAGTCCTGGCCTGGAACGACAACAGCTCGGGCCAGAACCAAATCTACGTCAAACGCTTCGACGGCAGCACCTGGCAAGAAATGCACGCTGGCTCGGCCACCGGCGGCGGTGTCTCCAACAGCGCCGCCGCCTCTCTCTACCCCAACATCGCTTTTGGCAACGGCTTTATCTGTGTCACCTGGAGCGAGACCGGCGAGGCCTCGGGGCAAATAGTACTGCGCTGCACCGCCGAGTAGGCGATTTAGCCCCCGAGTTGGGCGGGGATATCCTAAAGGACCGTACAAATCACGGAACCCCGCACCCTACAGCGACACCTCCGTGATTTTATCGAACGGGTCATTTGGGCAACAGCCCCGTATTAACTGACCCCTGTTCCCTGGAAATTGCATTCCTGGTGCTTGGTCGCGATGGCATTTGCCAGGCTGTCGAGACGCTGTCTGTCTTCGTTGCGGGGGACCCCTTTGCACAAAACCGGCTCGATCACCTCAACCTTGAGATTGGGGATCATTCCGGCCAGGGTTTCGACGGTTCGGCCGCCCCAGCCATAGGAGCCGATGATTGAAAGAAACTTGGCCTTGGGCCTCAGCGCGTTGGCCAAAAAGGCGGCGTAGGCGGCAACCGGGTGCGGGCCGGCCAAGACCGTCGGGGTACCGATTACCAGCGTACCGGCGTCCACCAAGCTGATTGCCAGTTTGCCGATATCGGTCACGGTCAAATCGAATTGTTCGACAGCGACGCCCTGCTCCATCAATGCGTTCACCAGGTGATCGACCATCTTCTTGGTACTTTCGTGCATTGACACATAGGGCAGGACTACCAGGTTCTTGGGTTCGCCGAGGACCCAGTCGCGGTAGGCATCGAGGATGAGTTCTGGCCGGTCGTAGATCTGGCCGTGGCTTGGGGCGATCATCGAGATCTCGTAGGCTGAGAGTTTCTCGAGGTTCTTGGCGATAATTTTGCGGAAAGGCATCATGATTTCGGCGAAGTAGCGCTTGGCGGCTTCCAGCACTCGACCTTCGTCGCTAACGAACAGATCGCTCGTGGCAATGTGGGAACCGAAGAAATCGCAGCTAAAGAGAATCTTGTCCTCTCTAAGATAGGTTGTCATGGTCTCGGGCCAATGGACCCAGGGAGTGTAGATGAATTCCAGGGTTTTGCCGCCCAGAGAGAGAATCTCACCGTCCTTGACTACCTTGATGCGATCCTCGGAGATAGTCAGCAGGTCCAGGAGCATGCCTTTGGCCTTTTCGGAAACGATGACCTGCGCCTGGGGATACTTCTCCAAGACGGCTGGAATTGTCCCCGAATGGTCTTGCTCGGCATGAAGCGAGATGACGTAGTCGATCCGAGAGACTTTCTCGAGTTGCGCCAGAAGGATGTGTTTCATCTGTGGATCAACGCTATCGATCAGGACGGTCTTGTCGGCGCCCTCAATTAGATAGGCATTGTAACTCGTGCCGTCGGGCAGCGGTATCAATGAATCGAACAAGCGGCGATCCCAATCGATTGCTCCCAACCAGTGAATCTTGTCTTTTATCATTCTAGGGTTCATATTTCCTCCTCCTGATAGCGAGAGTAAATCCTTTCAAATTACCGCATCCGAGTCAACGACATTGCGATCTTGCCCAGGCAATAGAGGGAGTGTGCGGGGAAGGGAGTGTGCGGGGACGGAGTGTGCGGGGAGAGTGTGCGGGGAGAGTGTGCGGGGACGGAGCTTGTCTGTATTTTTTTGCCAAGGTCATTTCGAAAGTGCTATACCGGGTCATATTCCTTGATTTATTGGTCTAACGGCTCACGGAAGAGTGAGAGAGACATGAAGCGTTATTGCTGTCAGTTTGCCTGGCTTGGTTTTCTGATGCCGCTGCTGCTTGCCGGCTGCGGAGACTCAAATGTTGGCCCCGCGGATGTGGACGCCGGTATTGACGCGGGTACGGACGCTGGCAGTGATGCGGGCCCGGATACGGATACTGATCTTGAGCCGGAACCAGTTCTTTCTTTCTCGGGTCAGTTGTCCGGGGGCGGGCGAATTGAATCGGCAAATTACTCTATGAAAGTCTCCATTGGCAGCTCAGTGGTGGCCCAAACCCAAAGCATCCATTACCGCACATCGCTTGGTCTTGGTGCGCTGCTTAGTCAATAGAGGTGTGGTATGAAAAATTATTTGGCGAATACTTTGCTTGTGCTTTTGGCTATTCTCATTTCCTTGCCCTGTGCGGCTACCGTGCCGGAGTTGATACCGGTCCAAGGCGTCCTGGCCGACGCCAGTGGGGTTCCGGTGCAAGGAGAAGTGGGCATGACCTTCACTTTTTACGATGCCCAGACCGAAGGTCAGGCTTTATGGACCGATAGCTATGCTCTTGATTTGGAGGATGGCTTTTATACCGTTTACTTGGGTTCGGCAAAGCCCCTGGATGTGGCGGCCATGCTGGGCAGCCTGGAGTTATGGTTGGGAATCACAGTGGGCGATGATGCGGAAATGGATCGGGTCTTGCTATCCGCGGTTCCTTTTGCCTTGCAAGCTCAGGCCTGTCAGCAAATCGGTAATCTCACCGAAGATGAAATTCAGCCCATTCTAAGCGGCGATGCTTCCTGTGCCGATGGTTTTTATTTGCAGGGTTGGGATGAAGTCAACGGCCAGGCGATTTGTGTCGCCGATATGGCCGGCATCAGAGTAGAGAATGACCCCGAGTTTTCAGATTCGGAAGCCTCTGGAATTAGCGCCGCCGATCTGATCAACTGGAACGCCGCTCATGCCTGGGGCGATCATGCAGCCAAGGGCTACCTGACCTCATTCACCGAAATCGACCCGGGCTGGAACAGCGACAAGGGCAATTACTTTACCTCGGCAGAGTTGGCTGGAGATGGTAGTGCCCAGGTCCATTGGAACAATCTGGAAAATCTGCCGCTCGGCTTTGCCGATAACACCGATGACGGTCTGACCAGTGAATCCGACCCAATTTGGACCGCGGCCAGCAGCACAGTGCAGAGCGACATCGACGCCGTCGACACTAAGGCTGACGACAATACCGCAGCCATTACGACCCTAAATTCCCGACAGCGGCTCACTGATACCGATACCGGCAGTCTCGCCATCACGTCCTATAATCAGGACATTGCCACCGGAATGGCGTTGAACGTGCAGGGTAGAGGGCGAGATGTTCTCATGACCGCCTCCATCAACGTCGACAATACCGTTGGCTCTACCGATACCTCGCTAAGATTCTATATCCGCTTCAACGGAATCGTCCGTCGCACCGAAACAGTTGTCCTGAAAGCGGATTCCCGCCAAATCGTGACCCTTCAATGGCTGGAACGTGCTCTCACCACTGCCACCCACACCGTGGATATCATCGTCAATGCCACCAACCGGGTGAATATTGAGAACCGATATCTCTACCTGATCGAACTTTAATCATCCCTAAACTAAAAGTGAATCCAAGCGGTCTTGACTTCAACCGAGAACCAATGCCCACAAAGTGAGACAGCGGTCTGCGTTATGGGGTAAAACGGGGACGGAGCTTGCCTAGCCGAGTGAGGAATGAAAGAATGGCTGCAGTAGTTTTGTATCACCAGTCCCCCGAGCCAGACATAGAACAAGGGAGCTAAGACCAATGAAAACCAGATCCTTCATCCTGTATTTGTTATGCCTTTCGATCATCTTGCCGGCTTGTACCAAAGGCCTGCCGAGTAGTTTGGTGTTTGACGGCACGACATTAGAGCAAAGCAAGAAGAAACGCGGACCGGGCGAGACCTTCGATACTTATATGTACCGGGGTGAAAACGGACAGGTCACGGTTGCCAACATCACCGAAGAAGATGTCATCAACTCCTATGTTAGCCTGATGAAGTTGGGCCTTGAGTCTAAGGGAATGGAAATCGATACCTTCGACCCCGACCAACCGCTTATCATCGCCCACAACGACAAACTCGAGATTGTCTTGACCGTGGGCGAGGTCGGCAATCAAGAGCGCCCCGTCTACTACACCCATAGGCGAAACGATCCCGATCTTAGTGCTGAGGAAGTGATTAGCGCCTTGCAGAATATGTCGGAGTGAACTCCTTGAAGTTTTTCCTTCCGATGGAACCTGGGCTGGAAAAGAATTCGTAAGCATGAGACCAAGCACTGAGGAACGATTGAAAGAAGTATTACGCTTTGCCGCTTCACGCGGGATTGGCGATTTCAGACTTATTGCCGTGGAACAAATCTCCATAGAGGATCAGCTTCGAGATCTTTGTGAAAATCCGCGCTGCCCAAGTTTCGCTTCTTCGATAAATTGTCCACCCTATGAAATGACTCCGGCTCAGTTCAGGAATCACGTCCAGGCTTTCAGCCAGGTCCTGGCTTTCAAGTTCGATTTTCCGGTCGAAG
The DNA here is from genome assembly GCA_030591445.1 of Deltaproteobacteria bacterium. Lineage (GTDB taxonomy): Bacteria > Myxococcota > B64-G9 > B64-G9 > B64-G9 > JAUVBB01. Next base: position 5,922 of record JAUVBB010000119.1, read on the forward strand.
CCATGCGGGAAGAAGGGCGCAACCAGGCCGGGCGGCTCTTGCATGAAACCACGGCTGCCATCGAACATAAGGCGAAAGCGCAAGGTTTTGAGCGCGCCTGCGGCTATTCTTCTGGTGGCTGCAAGAATACTCTTTGCTTTGAGCATGACGAATGCGCGGCGCTTGCAGAAGACGGCCAGTGCCGGCATCCAGACCTGGCCCGGCCGTCCTTATCGGGGATGGGCGTCAATTGGCACAAGCTATCGAAGACCCTCGGCTGGTCGATGATCAAGAACGAAGCCGGCGAAGCCAATCCGGATGCCGAGACGGTCATGATGGCGGGCCTGGTGTTTCTCGCCTGAGGGCTGGGCGGGTTTTAGCGCTTGTGTGGTGATTTTGCAACAGCAGCGCCGGTAGATAGATTTTCGTCAACACCTACCACTATCATTTGCTCGGCATCGAATCCTCGCTGAGCTGAAAATCAAAACAAAGACAAAAGGATGTCTCACAAGGAATCGCTTGGCACGAGCTGTGCATTTCTTTGTGTGGGTAGAAGGGAGACGTTATGATAAAGGGCAAGATAATCGATGTAAGCAATGTAGGTAATGGTCGGAAATCCACGTGCTGCCTATGTATGGCGTGCATGTTGCTTCTGTTGTTTTGCTGGCGAAATTCGGCCAGCGCCAATGAGCAGTGGCAAAGTGAAAATGGCAAAATATTGCCAAAGTTGGATCTCGCGCTGGACTCGTTCGACCAGCCGCTAAAAAAATATGAGGTCATACCCTATCGTTCTCCGGGTCTGGCCATGGCCCTGTCAATTGGCAGCACCGTGACCCTGATGGGCGTAGGTGCCTGTGTCGCGATTTATAGTGATGAATACAACGGCATCGGTACCGGAATGCTGCTGGCCGGGGCCATCTTCGGACCCTCGATCGGTCACATGTATACCGGAGAATGGGGACGAGTGGCGGCCTTTTCTGGCGGGCGTCTGGGAACCTTGCTGCTTGGCGCCGGCGGGCTTACCGCAGGTTTTTCTTCTGCCAACTGTTGGGAAAACTGTGGCAATCAGGGTTCAACCGACGCACTCACTGCCGATGTCCTGGTCGGCGCAGCCCTCATTGGTTGGGCTAGTTTATCTTTATGGGAACTATTCGACACCTTCTTGAGTGCCGAGAGATACAATGAAGCAAAAGAGATACAATTCCGCGTCGCTCCCTTCGTCAGTCCTTCTCTGCCCGGTAATGGCGGCCAGGGTGCCCTCGCGGCCGGCTTGGTTTTCTCTGGGACGATGTGAGAATAGAGTCCTTTAGTCCTACCTTTGGTGTCCCTTAGCCGCTAAACGGACGTTTCCCTGCGCAATCACTGGAGTTTTTTTGGGGGATTGCGTCTTACCTGCCTTTGGGGCATGATGCGCTGCGGCATTGTCCGGGGGAAATTAAGAAATATCGATCAATCGGGAGGTGGGAGATGTTTGGAAAGACGATTTTGGCCACAATGACCATGGTCTTGATGGCATGGTCAATTGCATTTTATGCCGGATGTGCCGGCTCTACCGATGACCCCTGTGCGGGAGTTGACTGTTCGGGTCATGGCAGCTGCTCGGCAGAGGAGGGGAGCGCCATTTGCACTTGTGATGAGGGCTATCTGGTCGAGGGGCTCAGTTGTAATCCTGAGGAAGTTGACCCTTGCCTGGGAGTCGACTGCTCTGGTCATGGGACTTGCTCTTCGGAAGGTCAGGTTGCGACCTGCGATTGCGAGGACGGCTATCACGCCGCCGGCTTGGCTTGTGTCAACGATGCCGATCCCTGCCAGGGTGTGAGTTGTGCCGGGCACGGAACTTGCCAGCTAGATGGCACCGATGAGCCGGAATGTCTTTGCGAAGATGGCTACCACGCCGAGGGGCTCGACTGCGTGATCAATCCCGACCCTTGTGAAGGCGTGACTTGCAGCGGGCATGGAAGCTGCGCGGAGGACGACGACAACAACCCGGTCTGTACCTGCGAGACCGGCTATCACCCCGTGGGTCTCGATTGCGTCTCCGACATCGACCCCTGTGAAGGCGTGACCTGCTGTGGCCACGGCACTTGCTCCGCGCCCGACGGCAACGCCCAATGTGATTGCGATGCCGACTTCCATATCAATACCGACATCCCCACTGTGTGCAGCCCCGACACCCCGGCCGATTTCCCCCCCACGATCGACGCATTGTTCACCGGGTCATTCAGCACCGGCACCTGCACCCTGCCGCCCTGCGACGCGGTCTGCGGCGAGCCCGGCTTCGATGCCGCCAGCGTCTGGGACATGGCCCTGATTTTCAAGGATGCTTCCGAGAGCGAGTTGACCACCTGTTCCAACGCGCTGGTCGCCATCGCCGACAGTCAGCTGACCGATCCCATCGAGCTCGACTTGAACTTCAATGGCAACTGCCTGGTCAATAGCGACAACCAGCACATCGGCACCGCTTACGACGGCTTGATGACTCTGTGCCGATTTGACACCGTCTCCTCGCTCGAAATCAAGGTCATGGAAACCGGCCTGGCCCAGTGCAACGGCGACACTGGCACCGGTTCGGCTCTGGTGTATATGCGCGACGGCTTCAACAAGTTGGAGGATTGCAGCATATATGCCGAGGCTGTCTTCACCAAGCAATAAGCATCTTCTCATGCTTTAGTTTTTTCCGACTGCGGTAATCAAGCTCTTAGGTAGCAAGAGCTGCAGTGATCGCCACTGGGGCATCAGGATTTTTAGTTCAAAACTTCCTGCGGGGAATATGAAGATAATTCTTATCGACAGAGCCAAGCCGGATCTTTTTGCCAGTTTCAGTTGTTGTATCGATTGCAGAGAAAACACCGCAATTTGCTCTTCGATCCGGAGTTTTTCCATATGCTTTTTTATGCTGATCTTTCTCCGCAAATGGAAGATGAGTTCAAAGATTGCGTGCATGGCCATTAAGCAAATCAACACCGCCGCTGAATTCTTTACAATAGTGGAGTCTCTTTCGAAGAAAAGCAGCAACAGGAGGATCATGAAAAATGTGGCCATCATGAGCGGCAAGGCCAAGCTCTTGACCATCGCGTAGGCGGGGGCCGGCTTCATTAGATAGAGTTTTTCATCATCGATATATGCCGATCGCAATGTGGGTCCATGGGCTAAGCCGATTTCGGCAAAGTCAGCGCTCATCACATGAACCGAACCAAGAGATCTTATTTTCGATATTGTATGGTTGGTCTTCACGCTTGCTGCTCTTGCATTTGCCCCAGGTGTCTTTCCGCTGTGGCGAGAAATGATTTCGCCGCGGAGCGCACCTGCGCCTGCAGGCCGAGCTCTATCGGAGACAGGGTAAATATTTCGTCTCGCAGTTCTTTGTTGGCTGCAATCGGAGTCGGGATTGTTTTGGTGTCTGCCAATTTTGCTCCTGTGTTCAACTCTTCGGCTTAGCAACGAGCATGGTGCTTGAACAGAAAGTCAGCTCTGTTAATGCCGAGCTTGCCCCGAAGTCGTTACAGAGCTTACCATCTGCAAACTGCGTTACCAAGCCTGCATCGAAAGATAAGAACCCGCCTCTCAGGGGGCCTGGTCGGATGGTTGAAAGGGCGATGTGGAAACCGGGGAAACCGGGGACTGGAAACCGGGGATGGAAACCGGGGACGGAGGCGCATGTATGCCTGGTATTTCACGCAGATAGCCTACCCCGTCCCCGTATTGGGTGTACCGTCAGGCTGGTTTGGCAATATAACTTTCTGGTTTGCAGAGAAGGGTGGGGTAGCGCTGAAGTTACGGTCAGAACTGACGCTCAGGTGTTACTCAGAGAGGTAAAGCGGGTTTAGTTGTCGCAGCTTGCGCCGGGAATGCTGTAGGGAGTTGAGAAGCAACCGAACTCGCTATTGCGGACGACGGGGAACGAGTCGTGACAGGGGAGCTTGCGTTCGTATTCTGTGTGGCAATTCTGTTGTTCATCGCGGTTGTTGCGTACCTCTACCTCATGGAAAGATCTCGATTCGGTTCCATCAACGCCGATCCAACTTGCGTCGAATACATTGCCGTTGAGCGTGCCGGAGAACCAAACTGGGTCATCGCCGATTGGATCATTGGTGCCAATCTCTAGCAAGGAGTCCACGAAGAGATTGTCATTGGCATAGAACGGGGAATCCTGAATGTCGAGCTTGGCCCCGTCGCTGAACAGGTTGCCATAGATCGTGTTGTCCGCGGCCCGGTCACGCCAGTAGCCGGCGAGGTCGATGCCGCGACACCAGCCGGCGCCGTAGAGCTTGAATTGCCGGCTGGCGACTTTTACGCCTTCACTATGGAACTGGTTGTACATGATGATATTGTGCGAGGCGCCCAGCGAGCGGCGAACCGGGCAGACTTGGCCGTATACCTCACCGCAGTTCTTGTACAGATTGATGCCGCCTTCATTGTTGTTCTGGAAGGTGCTGTGCTCGACGATGTTGTGCTGCGAGGAGTCGATGTTGATACCTGGGCCTTTGCGCGAGCCAGTAATGGAGGCGTGGGAAATGATGGTTTCGGTGCTGCCGGCCTCGAGGTAAAAGCCGGTGTGGGCATCATGGACCCATATTTGCTCAAAGCGCAGGTCGTGGGAGTTTTGGCCCACGTATATGCCGACTCGTTTGCTGTGAGCGATGGTGGTATTGCTGACCCGGATTCTGCGGTGACCGGTCATGGGTCCATCGAGCTCGGCACCTCGGAAGTGGCGTTTGAAACTGATGCCGTAGCGGCCGACGTTCTGGATGTTGCAGTTGCGGATTTGGATGTCGGAGACGCTGTACTCGATGGGGGCCCGGATACCGGGGTGAGCACCCATTCCTTCCTCCCAGTTATGATCGATGGTCTGGTGATTGCAGTCCAAAGTCATATCGGAGTGGGTCAGGTACACCGTCATGTTGAAAGGCTGGTTATCGGCACACAATTTTGCCGGAGCATCCAGGAGCATGCAGCCCCACTCGCCAAACTTGGAGGCGGGGATACAGTGGTAATCATCACTGCTTTTTTCCTCTTTTTTGAATTTCGAGGCGCGTAGGCATCCTTGCCAGTAAGGATCGGTGGCGTTGGGCTCGCGGGCCGTGCAATCCACCTGGTAGCGGTCCTTGAAGTTGAATATGCATTCAACCGGATTGCTCAGACAGTCTTCGATGCTGTCGGCCTGGGAGTTGTCCGGCAGGGTGGTGAAACACTGGAGTGGCCCGTAACGGGTCCCATAACGGTTGCTCAGCCACATCCGGGTACAGTAGTCCTGGTTGTCTTCCAGGCCATCGACGGTCACTGTACCTGCTCCCGCAAAGCCTTCCATGTAGTTGGTGCGCGAACCGCTAGGTACGTGCAGCACTTCGATCATTTGGCCTTCCACATTGTGCAGCAGCCGCAAACGCATCTGGTGGCGTGCGGGCAGTTCGATGCGGTCGATGATTGGTGCGGCCGCTGGGCCCAGATGGCTTTCCGCGGTACGGGAACCAAAGGGGGATTCGCATAGAATGTTTCCCCACTCGATTTGATTATCGCCAATCTCGGTGCGAACCACCTGCACGCAATAGCGCCGGTCAGGATTCAGGTTTTCGATTTCGATAGATTGACTGCTGGCAGGCGGATTTCTGTTGTCTCGAACCGTGAAGACCTGGAGCTCGTCCCGGTCTATCACCACATTGGGCGCTTCGAAGAGCCGCACCAGCCACTCGGACTGGTCGCTTTTTCCTTCCACCCAGCGGACATGCAACATATTGGGTCTGGGGTGGGTCATGGTGACTGTCAAAGGCCAGTGTTCGAAGCCAGGCAAGGAGTTTAGGTTGTCAAAGCCAGGGATATCTTTCACGATTGGTATATCGCCCGGTCCGTAATCCAAGCTCGGATCCGGGTCGCTCACGGCCAGCGGGTCGGTCTTGGCGCAGATAGTATTGGAAATCCGGGCGCCGGCCTCGTTGTTTGCCCGCACGCGGTAACAGTACTTCTGTTCCATTTCCAGCCCGCTGTCGGTTAGGCTCACGCTTTGACCGACGCCGTTGACGGCTGACCGGCTGTTGACTTCTCGCCAGGGTGCCAAGGGACCATCCAGTACGGGCCTGCGCTCGAGGAGGAAAGTGTCTTCGTTGTCGGACTCATCCCGGAACGAGAGCTTGATGGTTTCGGGATAGGTCCGGGTGACTCGGAGGTCAGAGGGTGCCTTCGGTGGTTGTGGGCCGGCAATGCCTTCGTTATGCAAGGCACAGGAGGCGTCACTGCTGGTGCCTCGGCTTTGACCTTCTCGTCTGACTGTAACCATATAGCAGTACTCGTGGCCCCGCGTGACATTGCTGTCTACGAAGGTGTAGCTAGTTCGGCGGGAAGTGAGTTGGCCACTCGCCCGACGGTAATAACCTTCTTCGAGATCCTTTCGATAAACCGAAATGCGGGTGGCCAGTGGATCGGGGTTGGAAAAGCGCAGGGTCATACCGGCCGACGAGGATACCAGCGAGTAGATCCGCGGCTTGGCGGTTGAGCTGCTGGCCGTGGACTCCTGCGCGTCGGCCTTGACAAAACCGGTCGCAAACAGTTCCGACGATGAATCCTGCACCTCTCCCGAGTCGATAAGCCCCGGTCCGCATCCTACCAAGGCCAAGAGTTGTATCCCGATAATTAGCTGATTAGACTTAGATTTCATGACATTTTCCTTATCAAAGTGATGAATTTATCTGGCACTTCACTCATTGCTTCTTGTTCTAATACGGGAGCGGGGGGCGAATCGTTTCAGCAATTTTCCGCCAAAATAATCTGAAACGATTTCAACCTGCCTGTTCCTATTCTCGACGGGCTTGCCCTGGAGTGGCTGCTCAGCTTACTATTAAAGAAAGGCTAAACCGAGGAGGACCGAATGCGGATTTGCAAGGAATTGGGCGCGCTGGTGTCGCTTTTGACGATGCTGGGCTTGGGCGGTTGCTTTGGTGGGACCACTGACTCCCAGGAGAACCTACTGGGCGAGGATGAATGCGCGGAGAATCCTGCTCTTTGCGAATCCCGGGACACGAGGGAGCCTGGTGATATAGGCGACGATCGGGATAGCCCAGAGCAAGCTGAGTGTGATGTGCTGTTGCGGGCCTGCCTGGAACGCTGCTCGGATGCCGGTCTCGGGGATGACTGTGCGCGCTTGTGTGAGCGGGAGTCGATTGCCTGTGCGGACACAGAGCCCGATGATACCGACTTCGGCCGTTGCCTGGATCTGCTCAACCAGTGCGCCGAGACTTGCGAGCAGATGGGTGGGGACCCCCGTTGTTTCGAAGGCTGCCAAATCGGCTTCAATGCCTGCACCCGGCCTCGCGATCCGCAGCCCGGACCCTGTCTGATGGAGATCGCGGCTTGCCTGAATGTGTGCGAGGAACGCGGCAACGATCCCGCCTGCATGATCAGCTGCGAGCGCCAATACTGGGCCTGTATGAACCCCGGCGCCGACGAACCCGATCCCATTGCCCGGTGTGAGTTCGCCCGGGAGGAGTGTATTGATCGCTGTCTGTTCGGGTCGAGCCCGGAGCAGTGCCGAGATTTTTGCGAGCGTGTTTTCCAAGAGTGTCTCACCGACGACCGCGACCCGCAGCCCGATCGCTGCCAGCTCATGCTGGACGAATGCCTGCAAACTTGCGAAGACCTGCGCGACGAGGACTGCGTCGTTGCCTGCAAGCTGCGATTCGAAGACTGCCTTGGCAGCATTGTCGACCCGCAGACCGACCCCTGCGAACAAGCCATGCAAGAATGCGTGCGCGCCTGTGATCTCGACAATCCCACCGAGCGCTGCTACCTAGTCTGCAAAGAGGGCTATCAGCTTTGCACCGAAGAAAGCACCGATGACAGCGGAGACACCGACCCCGCCGACCGCTGTATGCAAATGTTCGAAGACTGCCTGCAAAGCTGCGTCGACCGCGACCCAAACGAGTGCGAATCCGCCTGCAAACTGCGTTACCAAGCCTGCCTCGAAGGATAAGAACCTCCCCTAGAAAAGACCTATAGTTGAAAGTGCATTCTCGGATCGAAGGGCCAATATTTTTATTGTGCTCACTGGTGCTGGTTTGCGCTAGAGTGCCCACATGGAACAATTTCAATTTCCGCAGGATCTGCACATTCATACCACCTTTTCCGCTGGCGACACGGCAGTAGCGGTGGAGCAGACGGTGGATCTGGTTGCTGGGCTCGGTCATGCCAAGGTGTTGGGGATCAGCGATCATCTGGATTGGGTGGGTGGGGCGGCCTTCGACAAGTACCGCCAGACCGTGCGCGGCCTGGGCTTGCACTTGGGCCTGGAAGTGGACGGGGCGAGCTGGGTGGAAGAAGCCCTGGAGCTGCCGGTCGACTATTTTGTCTATCATTGCTATGACAACCCGGTCGACTACCAGGGCGCCGAACGTTTGCTCTCGGGGGGCAAGCCGGTCATTGCCGCCCATCCCCTGTTTTTAGGCACGAATCCCGACCACCTGCCGCCCGACTGCTTGGTCGAGATCAACAACCGCTACGTGTGGCGAAGCGATTGGCGAACTAGATTCCTGCCATTCCTCCCGCGATTCAAATTCGTAATTAGCTCCGACGCCCACCAACCCCACTGGCTGAGCCAACACCTAGCCCGTCATGTCGCCCGCGAGATCGGCGTAACCGAAACCCTGCTGTTCTGAAATCAGGAGGCCGCGGAGACAAGCGCCTACAAGTCGTCTTGTTCCTGGCAAGTCGCGTGGATGCTGGCGTGCCAGCCGCAGAAGGGGGCGATGTCTGTGCAGTCCTCGTCGCAACCGCACAGCTGAATGACCCGCTCGTCTTTGACGCAGGGGTACATTCCGCATGGGTCCTGCTCATCTAGGCACAATGCGCCTTGGCACTCGTGGCACGAGTTGAGGCTTGCGTCTGAGTGTTGGGCCAAAATCCGGCAGTCACTGCAGTCGTTCTTGGCGCAGTAGGTGTCGGCCTTGCATTCCTGTGGCTCGCCGTAGTCGCCGACGCCCTGGTCGATTTGGCAGGTGAGGCCGAGACTGGAGGGGTTTGCGCAGATGGCCCCTAGTTCGTCGCAGTTGTCGGCAGAGCAGAGGCGTACCACGATCTTCCCATCGACGCAGGGGAATAGCGCGCACTCGGCCGGGGCTTGATCGGCTTGGAAGGGACACGCGATTCCTTGGCAGGCATGACATTGCTCTCGGCTGAGGCCTTGGGAATACTGGAAGATGATTTGGCAGTCCTCGCAATCGTACTCCAGGCAGAATGCCAAATCGCCGCCGCTTCTCCCGGAGCATGACCAAGCCTGGGTGATCAGCCCGACCGAAAGGGCCCCCAGCAGCCAGATCAGCCACCCTTTGGTCGCTACGGCATGTCTGTACCATGTGACAGTGTGCAAACAACTCTCCTTGGCGAGTGAACTACTCTTGGATAAGTCGAATTTCGGTTAGCACTTGTTGGCCGGCATGGAAAAGGTCTGAGAGTGTGTGCGTTTTTTCTATCAGTTCGGTCTCGGCGGCCTCGGCGGTAAACTTTCCGTAGAAGGTCAGCAGATAAAACTTCACCTGGTCTGCCTCCGGGTATGGATAGCTGTCTGTCTCCTGCATTTGCCCCAGGTGACCCTCCGCCGTGTTGAGAAATATTTCCGCCGCGGCGCGTACCTTCTCATGCTTGCCGGCGCTGGTTATGCCCCCGCCATGGCCCAAAAAGAAGCTGGTGGTACCATCGGCCAGGACTACCAAACTGGCCAATCCCGGGGCATAACCCATCTCCATCAGTATGCCCCAGATCGCGCTTTTGCCTTCGTCGGCGTGCAAGCCGAGCTCTATCGGAGACAGGGCAAATATTTTATCTCGAAGTTCTTTGATGGCCGCAATCGGGGCCGGTACTGTTTGGGTATCTTTCAAGTTTGCTCCTGCTGCTTGTCCATGTCCGGCATCATACCTGCTCTGGAGCTGCAAAAACAGTCTCTTGCAGAAAACCTATGCTTGAGGTCCTTCTTGGTTCTTCGAGCTTTCTTTTTTAGAAGATGCCGAGAATTTGAGGTTCATGCTCTCTTGTCATCGCGTGGACTCCTTTTGTTCGATTGTGAAAATGTTAATTCCGTTTTGAAAATAGGTTGTTATCGGGCAAATGGCCGATGACGTACCCCGGCCGATTCGCTATTTTGAAATCAGCTCCGGAGCTTCACATCTAACTGTAAGGAGGTATTTCAATGGGAAGCTCCATCCGGAAAAAGCTCGTTGATGCAAAAAGAGGACAAGGCATGACGGAGTACATCATCATTGTGGCCTTAATAGCGATTGCCGCAATCGGAGTGGTGTCGTTGTTCGGTGACAATATCCGAAAACTGTATGCGGGAGCGGCGGATGCAATGGCCGGAAAAGAAAATGTGACCGTGGATACCCTGGAAGCGAAAGCCGAGTTGAAAGAACACAAAAATCTGGAAACCTTCGCCAAGAACAATGATCCAACCTAGCCGCTATTGTAGTTTCTTGCCTAGACCATGACCGATCTTCTGCCGAGAGTGGGTTTGGTCCACATGGTCATTCGCTTCCACAACCGGGAGCGCCTGCTCGAACTTCCCGGCTCGCGGGCTTGTTATTTGCGCTGCCTGAACAAAGCCCTGGCCC
>JAUVBB010000592.1 GCA_030591445.1 Deltaproteobacteria bacterium
ATTGGCTGAGAAAACAAGACCCACCACGCCGGCGGCCACCGGGCATGCCGCTGAAGTACCGTTGAAATAAGAGGTATAATTGCCGGTGGTGTCCAACTCCTCTAATTCGGTCACCTGATCATTGCCAAAAATACCCATGGTCCAGTAAAATCCGTCCCGGGAGAAACCAGCATCACCGCTGGTGTCTGTAGTCATGATTTGCGGTCCATCAAAAAGATCGGTCATGTTGATGGAGCCGGTTGGCGCCACCACGGCGAGATTGGGGCCGTAATCCGAGTAACCTACAATGGTATCGGTCGGCCCGGTACCACCCACCGTCATCACCTCGGGCATGTTGGCAAGTTCTTTCTCACCGATGGGCTCGGCCTGCAATGTCCATTGGTTGCCGTTACCAGAAGCAAACAATACCACCGCCCCCTTGCCATTTCGGCCGTTTTTCGCCGCATCGATAATGGCCTCGTAATAGGGCTTGATGTCGATCTGTCCCATCAAGTTCTCGTCAATACCCCAGGAGTTGGACAAAACCCAAGCACCGTTGGCAGTGGCATACTCCAGGGCCCGGTAGCCAGTGGATATTTGGGTATTGTCCGCCATCCCGTCCATCATCTTGATGCCCATCAATGAACAGCCCGGACACACACCCGCGATGCCTTCGCCATTGTCGGCCGTGGCCGCGATCACTCCGCCGCAACAGGTGCCATGGGCGTCGACGGCCGTGGTCAAGGGGGTGGGATCGTTTTCGCCGGTGACCGCATTGTAGCCCGTGACCAGGCGATCGGCCTCGAAGTCTGGATGGCTTTCGTCGAATCCGGTATCGATCACCGCCACCACCACTTGTTTGTCACCTTTGGTCAAATCCCAGGCCGCTTCCGCGCTGATATGCGCGCCGGAGTCCTGGTAGTGATACCACTGTTCGCCGTAATAGGGATCGGTGGGACGTTGATACAGTTCGATGGGAATGGAGAAATCAGGTAGCGCCCACTCCACCCCGGCCAAACCCGCGGCCGTGACCGAAGAGCGCAAGGCCGCCTCAGCGTCGGCGGCTTGACAAAGAAACAGATACCCTTCCCGATCCAGATAGTCTACCAGTTCCAAACCAGACACCGCGAGCACATGGTTCAATGCATCGACATCCCGCATCTTGACCATGACTTGCCGGCCCAGCGCAAAGTGAAGATCGTAACCCGGCACTTGGAAAACCAAGCCCGCGTTCTCCACCAGACCTTCCTGGATCAAACTTTGCACAAGCTCTTGCTGTTGCCCCCGTAGATCGGGCTGCAGCTCCATCTCCCACATTCCGTCCTGATGGGTGGCGGGCTGCGGGGAAGAAAACAACTCCCGCCGTTCGAGCAAAGCCCGCTCCGCCCCCGGCACCGGCGTGAGCGCCACGCGATCCAGTGCCAACTCCAACTCAAGTTTGTACCCCTCACTATCTACATAAAAGTGTTCGGCCTGCGCAGATACAACAGGCAAAAATAACCCTATCGCTGCCAGCAGCATCCATTTCATAGGCACTCCCTTCTTCCCCAATCGATTGCCTGTTAGCTAGACTATGCAATTAGTAGAATCCAGGTCAAGACCCATCGCGTCGTGCCCCCTGGACGGCCACCATGCCCTGGGTTAGGATGGAGCCATGAAAAAGCATGGATCAAGATTGCGGGTCTGGATATTTCTCTCAATAATCTGCCTGAGCACTACTTCAGCCTTTGCTCGCTTCGAGCAAGGCACCTATCGCATAGGCGCTTCATTGGGTCTACGGGGCACCAACGATGGCATTGAATTTTCACTGGGCGGAGCCTTCGGCTATTTCCTACTCGATGGCCTCGATCTTGGCCTGTCCACAGTTGTGCAGACCGGCGGCGTAGATCCCACGCTGGTTTGGCTCAGCGCTGATCTGCGCTTCATTCCCCTGCCCGATCTGCAAGTTACGCCCTTCCTGAAGACCAGCGGAGGCCGGCTCTTCGTAATCGATTACGATGATGCCTGGCTAGTTTCGGCCGGTGGTGGCCTGATCTACCCATTGGGACCCCGCCTGGCCGTAGAGATCGGCGCGGGCTACCGCTGGTACTTCTACCCATCCCAAGATCCGATCAGCAGCTACTACTTGCAGATGGGTCTGATGTTCCTGATCTAAAAACCAAGGGACGGAGGCATGAACTGTCCGAAAACCGGTAGGTAGCGACTCCCGATCGACCGATTTTCGGTCACCCCTCGATCCATCTCAATTGTTTACTGAAATATTACAATCGTCTTTTCGGTGAGCTAGAAGAATCGCTATTTATGGCATGAATACTGCTTTCAATTTAGCCGATATGCGAATCCCACGCAGAAATATTCTAGCTTCCGGCAATGCCTTTCACAAAATCTGGCGCTGCCACAACCGTGAATTCTTGCTGCAAGACCATGGCGAAAAACATGCTTACTTGCGTTGCATACACCAAGATTACCAGAAGAGATGCTCCCGAAATGACTTCGCCATTTTCTCTTATGCCCTTATGAGCAACCATTGCCATGAGGCCAGTCAAATCAAAAATAGTCTTACCGCCTTCTCCGGCCACATGCGCCGGGCCCATGGCATCTTTGGTTTGCACTTCAACAGGCGGCACAAACGCCTGGGCAAGGTAGCCCACAGCCGGCCCAAGACTCTCCACGTGCAAGATGACGATGAACTCATGAAGCTGATGTTCTACATTGACTGCAACCCGGTCCGGGCCGGCATCAATGCCAAACCAACTGACATCCGCTGGAAAGATTTCTCCAGTTGCCGGTTTTACTGCTATGGGGAAAAGAACAGGTACAGTGACATGCTGACCCTACCTGCCTGGTACCTTCGTCTAGGCAAGACTGCCCGCCAACGGCAAAGAAAGTACCGATCGTTGCTGGACATGTATCTGGTTCAAGAGGGCCTGAAGCGAAACCCCAAAATGAGCCGCGGCCACTTCATCGGCGGACAACTATGGAC
>JAUVBB010000256.1 GCA_030591445.1 Deltaproteobacteria bacterium
AGTTCGAGCTGTTCTGAAAGCCAAAGTGAAGTTTTGGTCGAAAAGCCCGCTAGCATAGAGGCCGCCGCCAAGGCTTTTAAGTTGTTTTACCGTGAGCGGGTGGATCGGGTCCTGGTGCAATTCAACCGATTTGGCCTTTACGGAGGAGTGGGATTTGGCACGGCAATCGGCAATTACCAACGCTACAAAGTTGGAGATAGCTTCGAAGTCGTCCCCGGGCCCAAGGACAATAATCGCATTGGCAGATCAATCTGGGCGGCCTACGAGGCTTATCGAGTGTTCCGCACCCGGGAACTCGAGGTCACCCTGATTCGCATGTTCGAAGGTCTGGTGTTTTTCGAAGCCGTGAGCGGCTATGCCGGGATTAGCAGCCGCGAGGTTTATCCCGGCTGGACCCTCGAGATTGATGGCAATGAAGCCACCAGCTCGATCACCAGGTTTGGCCAGGCTTACAATCCCAGCGTTGAACTCGGAAAAGATATCGAGCCCGAAGTGCTGGCCATGTTTTTCAAGGGAGTAAATTTCCGCTACCGGCTTAATCCGGCGGAGTTTATGTTCAGCGCCAGCCCGGTGATAGAGATCGAAGACTATGCCCTGACCATGAGCTTTTCAGCCCTGCCTGATTATCTAAGGTCCAGCGATTGCTGTTCGTCACTCATGCAAACACCCGCAGGCAACGATTGGGCCCATGCCTTTTGGGGCAATCACAATTCACGCGATAATCTGACCGATTTGGCCACCGCCTTTCTGGCCGCCATGGCAGCAGCCCAAGACCCTCTCGCCTCGGATGATGTAAAGCAATCAGCAGCGCGGGCGGTATCCGCGGGCAAGCGTATCGGCGATCTGATCCAAGAGCACGGCGGGGCCATCATGACCTTTGACGAGCATAATCCTTACGGCTACCCGGTTGTCTCCGGAACGGTTCGTCCCCACGGAGCACCCGAAGGCGAGGATCTGGGTTCCTTGGCCGATTGTCCGGGGGCATTCTTGGCCCGGGCAATTTCCAGCCAAGGCCTTGACTACCCTTTGCCCGAGCTGCCCCTGCCCGGCTCAATCGAGTCGCAAATCGTGGCAAGCTCAGGCCTCTTTGAATGCGAGGTGCCCGACGGGATTCGAATGTGCAAGAGCTTCGAGGAAGCCTATTGCGGGCTCTCCTGGGCCAACATCGACCAGCTAAAGATAGCCAATACGCCCTGGATGGAATTCTTTCGAGAGCTGGACAAGGCTGATCCGGGAATCGCCGACGATATGATTGGCGTGATGCGCGACGACTTCGAGTACTTGGTTCGAACCGCGGTTAGCTTGGTGCGCTATGCCATGGTCACCGGCAACCAGGCGCTTATCGAAGACACCCAAGCAACCGCAAAGCATCTGATCGATTTCCTCCGAGAAATCTCCGCGGTTATATATTCACGAACCGATCAACATAAGTTAAGCATCCAACTCTTCAAGGCCGCGTTATATGAAGCCCAGTCAGGCCTGCCGGCTTCCGATAACGATCTGGGTCAATTCGAGCTCGAAGAGCACGAGATTAAACTTATTGAATCCCTGGCTCAGCTCCCGGACACACCCGCGCACACTTTACTTAGCGATCAAGAAATCGCCGATCGGATCCAGGCCGCCCTGGAGGATGAGTCCCAGGAACCCTGGGGAGACGTAGTCGAACGCTACCAGGCAGAATATGGAGACCAGCCACCGCTCAGAAGGGCGGGCGACGGCTACGAAGCCCGAGGCTATCCCTTGCCAGAGCACCCCTGGACCTATATCGGAGCACCACGGCACCAGTGGGGAGGCAGGCTGGCTCTCATGGGTGGTATCACAATCTGTAACACCAACCCCCAGATCCTGGATTGCAGCTGGGCCAAGCTCGGTTGCGCCCGGCCCGATCTGAACTCCGACGGGGTAGTCGATCAACTCGATCTTTCGATCTTCCAGGAAAAAGAAAGCTCTGGGGACTCAAACTGCAAGCTCGACAATCATTGGTGCGACGGGGCCGATCTCGATCAGAGCGGAGAGATCGATCAGTATGACCAGGCTTTCATGCAGGCCGCCCAAGGCTGCTTTTACTCGCTGGAATAAATTTATGAAGAGAAAAATTGAATTACTGGCTCCTGGCGGAGATCTGGGCTCGATAAAGGCTGCCATCGCCGCGGGGGCGGATGCGATCTATTGTGGCCTGGATAAATTCAACGCTAGACACCGGGCAGAGAATATTAGCTTCGAAGATTTAGTCGGGGTTCTGGCGCTGGCTCACCGACACTCATGCCGCGTCTTTTTGACCCTGAATATCATGATGGTGGAAAGTGATATCCCGGTTGTGGTTGGCATACTGAACAAATTGGTAAACACCAGCATCGACGGAGTCATTGTTCAGGACTTAGGCGTGTTTTATCTGCTTGCTAAGTACTTCAAGGGCCTGAAGATTCATGCATCCACCCAGCTCACCACTCATAACCAAGGTCAGATCAAATTTCTAAAAGAGATTGGTGCCACTCGGGTCAATCTATCCCGAGAACTCAATATTCATGAGATTGGGCCGCTGGCAACAGCCGGCCATAAGGAGAATATCGCTACCGAAGTATTTGTGCATGGGTCCTACTGCATCTGCTTTTCCGGCATTTGCTATATGAGTTCGGTGCATGGTGGCAACTCGGGAAATCGTGGCCGCTGTAGCCAGCCCTGCAGAGATCAATATGTTACGACCCCGGCCGGCAAAGACTTTCCCCTTAACCTAAAAGACAACTCGGCTTATTTTGATCTGAAGATCCTGGCCGATGCCGGAGTTGACGCGCTGAAGATTGAGGGCAGAGTGAAGGGCTTTGACTACGTATATACCGTAACCAATACCTATAAAAAACGGCTGCAGAGCCTGCAGCATAAAAACAAAGCACTTGATGACAGCAGTGATCTTTACCGGGTCTTTAACCGGGGTTTTACCAACTCCTACCTGCTGGGCGATATTGGTAAACACATGTATTCAGAAAATCCCCGGAACCATTCAGCAGATCTAATTACCAAAGGGGCGCCCCCAGAAGCTTTAGACATAATAGCCAACCACAAAGCTCGGGTGAGAGAGAAAATTGAGGACCTGAGTATTGCCAAAGTGCCTTTGACTGTCCGCATCTCCGGGCGGGCTGGCACACCCTTGAAACTATCGGTATCCACGCCTGACACTTCGTTTGTGCTTTCTTCTGAATCTTGCTTGACCCTCCAGCGTATAGCCAGCACTGGCCTGCAGCTGAATACCGCGATGTTTTTGGAAAGACTCAAGGCGGTCAATGAAACCAGGTATTACATCGATCATCTGGAGCTGCAAGACCTCGAGCCTGGTTTGTATGTGCCTCTAAGAGAGATCAAATCAATAAAGAGGAAACTTTTGTCTTTGCTGAATGGTTCAAGAGAGCACATTGACCCCATTGCTCTTCCTGTCTTAGCCAAACCAAGCAATCCAAAAACAAAACCTATTCTTTCGGTGTTGATCGATTCGACAAAAGACCTGCCTCTGGGCCACGAAACCCGTGCCGACATTCACTTTCAACTTCCTAGTGGTCTAAAAAGAGAATGTCCTGACTTAATGGCTCTCTTTACCAGAAACCGTAACCTGATTCCCTGGTTCCCCTCTGTTTTGATCGGTGAGGACTATACTGCCGCGGTGAGCTTACTCCTCCAAATACCGCCAAGAAGAATTGTGACCAACAACACCGGCATCGCTTACCAAGCCTGGAAGGCGAAAATCCCGTGGATCGCAGGCCCCTATCTTAATATCGCGAACTCCCTTAGCCTGCTCATCTTAAGGGAGAACTTTGACTGTTACGGCGCCTTCGTTTCAAACGAGCTCAGCAAACTTCAGATAAAGAGAATCAAGCCGCCTGAGGATTTCAATCTTTACTATAGTATCTATCATCCGATGTTATTGATAACCAGCAGACAATGTCTGTTTCATCAAGTCACGGGATGTGAAAAAGACATGGCGGATGATGCCTGCCTCAGTCACTGTGAGAAATCGGCGATCATTACCAATCTAAAGAGGGACTCGTTCTTAATAAAAAAAACAAAAGGTAACTATTCCAATATTTATTATCAGAAGAATTTCTTAAACACAGAAATCGTAACCGATTTCCCGTCCCTTTTTTCCAGTTTTTTGATTGACTTGAGAGATATTGAAACCGAGACCAAGACAGAACTGAACAAGTCAATGCTAATTGAGCTGTTTGAAAACCATCTGGATCAACACGCCAATTCCAGCCGGGACCTCAACCGCAGTATTCTCCCAACCATCAATACCCTGTATAATAAGGGTGTGGTACCGTAGCAAGCAACTGGAGCACTTATAGGCACTTATAGGGGACGCTGCTGACTAACGTGACTAGATTCTTCAAGAAAAAACCGTCCCCGTTTTTTCAAGGTTCTGGACGAAACCGAGGCCTTGGTAACGGGCTGGAATTGAAGTATTTTGAGAGTTGCTTGAAATTCTTACCGCTGTTTTACTCTGGTACTGCGGAGAGGCACTTGACTAATTTTTCGCAATCAGTCTCTGCTTTACACTTGAGCTTTGCTTTTATTTTGTCCGATGAATCGGTCATACAGTTTTTCGCGAAGCCAGCGTCCTTCAGCGATTCCAGGTACATTGGGCTATGCCCATCAGTGTAGCATTTCTGAGCGATAGTATTTAACTGTTTACAATCAGCCTCGCTGTTAACTTTTTCCTTGGAGCAGGCAAATGCGCCAAGAACGACAATGGACAAGATGGAAATGGAAATAAAATTTTTCATGGGGTCTCCTTATGTTGACGAACAATAAATGAAGAACCCCGTCTAGCATTAAGAACTGAAAAATTACCAGTTAAATCGTAAGAATGCGGTGACCATGCAAATGCACTGACGATCTTTTCTCCTGGGTTTTGCTTGTGTGCTTCTGGATACATTGCCGATCTCGGGGCACGAGATCATCCGCATCAATGAAAACGGTGAGTTAGGCTACCTCCGTCCCCTTGATTCCGTCCCCTTGATTCCTTGCGTTGCTCCTGACAAATGTTTCTCAGGCAAAGGACTGGGTTGAAGAAATCATCCGGCCCATTTTTGCCACCAAACCAATGGCTCAATACATGGTGCTTGGCTACATTGGCAAAGATGGACAACGCCACATCAAGGCCAAGTCCTTGGTGGGCTATTTGCCCGATGGAGATTCGCCGTTTGAAATTGCGTCGGTTACCAAACCTATTGCTGGCCTCCTGGTAGCCAAGCTGGTTGAACAGCATGTGCTTGACTATGACGATCCCTTGATCGATTGCAGGCCCAGACAGACAAATGCCCGCTGTTTTGCAGGCGAGTCGGTCAAGCTGATCCATCTACTGACCCATACCGCTGGTTTTCCATTATTGCCCAATGACTTGGCAGGTAGCGTGCCGGATTACTCCCAAAAGCAGCTTGCATCTTATCTGCAGGAATTTCGGCAGAGCAGAAAACCCGGCAGCAAGTTTCAATACTCCACCGTTGGTTATGCTGTCCTGGAGCAACAGATAAATGATTTGCCCCACAGACCTGTTTTTACCAACTTGCTCGCCCAATTGGTACTCGATCCACTGGGTATGAAAAATACGGCAGTCTGGAAAAGGCCATCAGGCGATCTCACGAACATCCTTTCGATTTGGCTTCCCATACCGGATCAAAATTGGGAATCAGTTGGAATATCCTCCAGGGCACCAGCTGGTATTGGCACTCGGGAGTCGGAAAAGACCAACGCGCGGTGGTTGTTTTTGACCCGGTAAACAAAACCGCCGTGGCCATTTTGGCCAAAGTCACTTGGCCTCATCAAGATGCCAGGCTTGAAATGGCAGCATTTCAGATCATGGGAAAGCTGGCTGGTTGATCACAGCTGAAAGCATCACCACGCTTTTTTTTCGGCCTTCAGACTGTGCAGATCACCGGCGGGATATCCAGCATGGTCCATAGGCAGGGAAGGCCGTCGATGATGACGGCATCGTGTGAGCTCTCGGCGCCGATCGAAGCCGAGAAATCAAGAGTGATTAGATCCTTTGGCTTGATATTTCCTTCTATATTAAGGTTTAAACGAAGTAGAGTACCGTTAGAGAGAATATTGCGATAGGAGCCCATATGCGCCATAATTCCAGTCCCCTCCTCATTTGTGCCTGTTTAGCCTTTGCCGCCTGCAGTGGCGAGGTCGCGCCTAAATCGAGTTTAGTCGCAGAGATAAGCAGCGGCCACGTGGTTTCCCACCTGGCGGATCCATCGGTCGTCTATTCCGCCTATCTGCAGAAGTACATTCTAAGCGGCACCGGGACCGCCATGGACCTTCCTTTTTACCTGTCGGTCGATGGTCTGAACTTCGATTGGGCGCTTTCGATTTCACCGTCCGAGGCAGACCCAGATTACGACTATTGTAAAATCTGGGCCCCGGATCTTTTCATCCCGGGCGACGATCAACGAACGCTGCAGGTGACATTTTCGGCGTCACGTTATGACCAGGGTGCTGAGTGCAAAATAGATGCCAGCGTGACCACGTTCAAAATGTCTGTCAGCCTGGACAGCGGTCGTGCTGCTCGCCCGGAGACCATAGGAAATCCTGCAGCTGGAGGTCCAGCCAGCTCCATGGAACCGGGCTGTATTGGCGGCGTGATCCCCAACGGGTGGACTTGCGAACGCACCATTCGGATCGATAGCGATAATTTTCTCGATCCGGCCACCGGCCGAACCCACTTTTATTACACCTGGTTCGGCCACGATCCGATCTCTCATAACAATGTAAGTTCGTTTGTGTTGGATGACCCTGAGAGGATTCAGCGCAATATTCTCTCGTCCGAAACCCAGGATGAGCATATTCTTGAAGCACCTGACGTCTTCGAAAGAAACGGCAAGTATTATCTCGTCTATAGCCGGGGCAATTTCGCCAACAGCTATTCCCTCGGCTACCTCATGGGCGACTCGCCCAGCATGTTGAGCACCAGTCACGTCCCCCGCAGAAGCTTGCGTGAACCGATCTTTGGCCAGGCCACAGGCTGTACGGGGTACTCGGGCCGGTCTATCTTGGACGCGGGCGGTCACTCGAGCACAATTCGAATAGGCGAGGACTATTTCATCTTTTTTCATATCAATGAGTCTGTCTATGGGCCGGACGGTTGTCATCAGGTTACCAGGCGTCACACCGTCAGGCAGAAGCTCACATTCCTTCCCGACAATCGCATCCTGAACCTTCGCGGGGTTTTCCTGCGGTGGGATGAGCTTGGCCCCGGCTACGAGTACTCTCTCGATGTTCAGACGCCGACGAGAACCTTTGCCCCGTGTATTGGCGCCGACAAGATCGGCTCCTCGACTTGGGTTGAATTTGATGGCCGCTGCGGAAGCGATGAGCTAGGAGAGGCCGCAAATCTGTCGTTTCGAGTCTGCGCGGCGCAGAACGGAAACTGGTCTAGTGCGTTGTGCTCGCCCTACGTCTCGGCGACATCGACAACTCTAGATTTGGATCTGCCCAGGCCAAGGGGGCTCATGTTTCGGTGGAACAATCTCGGGGATGGCTATGAGTACTCCCTCGACCTGGAGGCACGCGATGGCCGCCTGTTTCTTCCCTGCGTTGATGCGGGCCAACTGAGAGACAGCCTGAGCCATTGGTTTGAAGGCACTTGTCCGGGCCGGGGCGCGCTTGCTCCTGACCAAGTCGGTCGCGCTCGCGTGTGTGCCGCCCGTGACGGCCAGTGGCAAGACGCGGTTTGCTCTCCCGCCCAAGCGGTGACGGAGACCGGTTTGGTGATGCATTTGCCGCTAGCAGAGATCTCATTTTCCTGGAACGCCTTGGGCCCCGGGTATCTCTACTCTCTCGACCTTCAAACCAGATCCGGTCAGACGATTGCGCCTTGTGTGCATGCAGGAATTCTCGGCGGTCAAACCTCTCATCGCTTTTCGGGCGAGTGTCCGGGCCGGGGTGAAGTTCCGCCGGCGGAGGTCACTAGCGCTCGAATTTGCGCGGCCGCCGACCATGACTGGAGTCACGCCATTTGCTCTCCGTACACGCGCACGGAGGCGAGCACCCGCTTGACGCTAAGCCGGTAATATTGGGCATCAAGCAAACGGGAACAATAGAAACAAGTGAAGTTAATCCAGCCAAGAAACAGGTGCCAGGACCTCAATCACAGTATTCTCCCAACCATCAATACCCTGTATAAAAAGGGTGTGGTACCCTAGCAAGCAATGAAAATCGCACTCTTCGTCATCGGCAGTTTGATACTATTCGCTTTACTCGTTTATGGGGCTCGCACCATTCAAGCACGTCGTCGCAACCGTTTGCGAGAGCAGTGGATTCTTGCCAGCCGAAAACTTGGAGCCAAATTTGAACACGATCATTTTCATCTGCGGAGCGATGACGTCCGTCTCCATCTCAAGTTTGAAAACGCGAAAGTTGCAGCTCCTGGCTGTGGTGGCAGGGAGCATATGCCACGAACCGTTCTCGAAATGCGAGTCAGCAATAATTTTCAAACGTTGAAGTTGTCACCAGAGCAGATCAATGCTGCAAAATTCAATGAAGTCGGAATGAGCAACATTTCTCGTCAACTCATCAGTGATCTCCACGATCTCAGTTTCACAGACGACCTGAGTGTCGAGGCACGGGGAAACCTAATTCGAATCGACAAGATAGGCTGGATCGATCAATCTGAAGATGTAATCGAATTTGTGTCGAAAGGGATAGCCCTGGTGGTAGAACTAGCAAAAGAAACGAGGGAAGAAACGAGGGACGAGAAACGAGGCGAGAAACAAGGAGAAACACTCAGTCAAGAACAACAATCAAGACTGATTATAATGAGGTAGGATAAAGCATGGCTGGGTTTATTCATATTGATGGTGATAATGGACTTTCAGTTAATAGTATTGCTTTTAACGCTATTGCTGAATTTTCAAGAAATTATTTTAGTAACCAAGATAAAGAACTTGTTCGAGATATATATTCTCCCATTGATGAAGGTGGAATGGATATTATTTCTCTAGATGAAGAGGGAGAGGATGAATTTAACGCTTTTTATCGAGGAATAAAATCTGCCTTTGATGAGTGTAAGTCACTTGGGAAATGTGGCGGACTAGAAATGCAATATTTTGGATCTGTAATGCGAGCTTGGGAAGAGTTAATTCATATGCTAGAAGTCGATAAAAGATATATTAAACCGTAAGTTGGATAAGATCGATCGAGAAACGAGCGGAAGAAACGAGGAAGAAACGAGGGACGGAGGAACATCAGCATCAATGAAAACGGTGAGTTAGGCTACCTCCGTTGGTGGTGCCGGCGATTTCCTAGCCGTCGATCTCTAAGACATAGTCGGTGTTCTTCACGGGCAGATCGTCTATCTTCATTTGCAGGTTCAGTTCTTCGGGAACACCTTTGACCACGAACTTGTGAGCCTGGCCGGTTGGGCAGGACACAATGAAGGGATCAAGATCGGGGATGAAAACCTTGTCTCCGGGAAGTAAAACGTGTGGATTTTTAGTTTTCCTTCAAGTCGGCATTTTGCTGATGATTCCAGAGTTGCTCCCATAAAAATCCATGCTGATCGGCAATACTGGCTATGCAATCGCCCTGTTTTACTTTGAACCATTTCATGGCTGTTTCTCTCCCGACACTCTAGGCGACATAAATGGCTGCCAGCTCAATCTTCGTGCACCAGGTTCATCAGTAAGGGCAGACAAAGCCGGGCATTGGTGCCCGAAAAAGTGCTGGGATTGGCCCGTTCGTCGAATTGGAAGCCGATGCCGCAATCTAGGTTCCAATGGCGTCTAAGTAGTTTGAAAAAGCGCTTCTTCTCTAGGTACATGTCCTGCGCGTCTTCGGCCGATTGGCTTAATGGCTTACGATTGTTCAAGTAGGCCATGGACTCGAGTATCATTTCCTGGGCCAGGTCGACGGCCTGGTTCACGTACTTCTTGAAAGTGCTGGGTTGGACAATGGCGGCCTCGTCCTTCTTCATGCCGTCTCGGTCCGGAATCATGTTTACGCAGTAGTTTCGGAAGGACACCGCCGAGGCAGGGGCGATGTCGGTGAAGTAGTTTAGTTTGCCTGACTCCTGTTCGAGAGTGGCGCCGTAAAGAGAGTCGGAGCGAAATCGGTAGAATTCCTCTAGATCATTGACGATAAAGCGGCGCTTATTTCTGCCCAGAAGGTGGTGGCCGGCGGTGCGAGGAAAATTGATGCTTTCCCAGTCGGCGGTACGAAGTTTCAGCTGTTTGCCGAAAAACTCGTTACGAACATAGGCGTCTTGTAGATGCTCTACCTTGTTGTGCAGGTTGAAGGTGTTGATGGTGTTCATGCCGCGACTGTTTTCGAAGGATGGTTTCAGCTCATGGTAGGCGCCGGCAATGGAGTTGACCAGGGGGTGGACCACCACGTCGGCGG
>JAUVBB010000044.1 GCA_030591445.1 Deltaproteobacteria bacterium
GCGATTCTGAGTCGGTCACGGTCAGGGACACCTGGTAGTCACCGGCACTGGAGTAAGCATGCGAGGGATTGGGAACATCGGCGGTCTGGCCGTCACCAAAATCCCAGGCCCAGCTTTCAATATCACCATCGGGGTCAGTGCTGGCATCGCTGAATTCAACGCCTAAGTCATTGACGCTAAAGTCGAAGGCCGCGGTCGGGGGCGCGCCACCGCCGGCGAGACTTACGGTGTAGTCTTCGACTTCGCCGTAGCTGAAGGTCTCGCAAGGACCGGCTGCTGAGCTGTATTTCATCGAGATTCTCATGCGTACTCCGCCGGCGGCGAGGGTGTCCGGCATGGTAAACTCGCCGCTTACCGCCGCCTGGCCAGAAGCCGCAAAGACCTCTTCTCCGGGATCGAGGAAATCACCATTGCCGTTGAAATCGATCCAGATATGGAAATACTCATCCCATGGCCCGCCATTGAATTGGGGAGTCAAGGTCAGAGCATGAGACCCGGGAGCGAGTTCGATCACTTGGTCGGTGAAATCAGAATAGGCCTGGGCATCCGATGGGTGGGAGAAATCGCCAATATCCACCTGGCCAATCCATTCCTCGCTGGAATTATCACTTCTGGAATCACAATATTCGGGCACGGGCGACACGCTTATCTCAAGGCTTACGCTGTCGCTATTTGCATTGTTGTCGATGACGGTAAGCATGACCGTATAGCTCCCCTCGCCCGCATAACTATGGGACGGGTTCTGCTGATTGGAGCTTTGACCATCACCGAAATCCCAAGCCCACTCGGTGATCGAACCATCGGTGGGCGGCCGGCTACCATCGGTGAAAGTGACATCCAACAGGCTTTTGTCGTAGGTAAATCGGGCATCTAGAACAACTTCCGAGCCTTCATATACCACATAACTGGCGGCAAAACCGATGGCACAGACGCCATACTTGATGCGCATGTAGCCGTTTTCACCCCAAGTCGGTCCCCATGAGTTGCGCATGATCCAGGCGCCGTCGGCATCATCCCAACCGGTCAAAACGACGCCATGGTTTACGCCGGTGCAACTCGGGCCCGCAAAAACGCCGCCGCTGTAGGCCTGAAAATCAGAGTTAACACAGACGGCCACCGCCAGCGGGCCATAATCGTAAAGAGCGGCCTTGATCTCGTCGACCGAGGGAACTTGCGAGTCCCCGCTCACGTAAGCCCAACTCTCAATCTGATAGGCTTTCTGGTTGGGAGGATTGCAGGAACTATCGGTGCCGGTGTAGGGACGAACACTTTCCAAAACCGCGCCGGCCTCGGTCTCTCCACTCACCTTCTGCCATTGATGGTAATCATGGGCCCACCAGCCACCATTGCAGCCCCAGCCTTCGTCATTGCATGAAACCAGGTACTGTTCCGATATATCCTCGGTCACGCCTTCGTTTATTTGGATGGCGCTCTCCAGCGGACCTACGGTCGCAAAAGCCCAACAACTACCGCAACCACCTTGGTTCTTCACCGGGGTACAGCCATCCAGATCACACCAATTATAGCTGCTGGGCAAAGAAAGATTGCCGGCGCTATAAGTGGCTATCATGGCATTTTCTTCCGTCGGCGGAACGAAGTTGCCCAGATAATTTCCCTGCAATTGAAGGGTATAAGCTACTGTTTCCAGGTATTCCTCGCTATGGGCTTTCTTGTAATCCAGATACAAAGTGGCCTCACCGATCGAGGTGCCAGCCACATAGATTTTCTCGGTCCCCCACTCCCCCAGCAAGTCGCTTGGCCCAGGCACAAATTCAGACCCCAGTACCTGCAACAGGCCATTGTCGGTGGCGGAAGGCTGCCAACTAAAGCCGGTGGCGTAATTGGCCGGAAGTTCAATAACCGCAACCTGATCATTTGCCAACGTGATGACCTGTTCCAGGTTGTCCTCAGTGAGCATCAGTAATTTTTCGGCGGAAAACTGCCTATCTGCCGATGGATCTTCCGGTGCGTTGATAGTTCCCTGACAGCCCATGCCCATCCATGTTCCCATTGACAAGACAATAAACATTCGCTTGGCATTCTTCATGAACATGCATCACCTCCATAAAACAGGTTATTGACTAGATTGTGCAGGAAAAACCCATAAATATTCACCCCCTCGGCAAGAGGTCAGACCATTCTACCACTGTCCTAAAGTAGTACCGACAGCGCCGAGAATCGGGCCAATTATTTTTTTAGAGGAAGGGTGAAACGATTATGGAGAAACCAAAAAAGCATCGAGGTCGACATGGTCGGCGATCAGTTGCTCGACCAGGTCGATGCGTTCGGGATGTTCCGGGCTGAGCAGGGGTTCGATATCGTGAATGGCCATGGCGGTAGAATAGGTATCTTGACTGCTGAGGAGTATGGGTATCTGCTTTTCATTAAACATAGAAATAATATTTGCCGGCGGAATAACGTTGTTGGTCAACACCAGGGCACTAACATCTCCCTGCAGCGAGGCCAACAGGAAATCGGATCGATCCCCGGAAGTAATCACTAGGATTTGTTCTTGTCGAAACAAGGTTTCACGCTGTAAGGCCTGGGCCGACATGGCGCCCACCAAAATGGTCTTGATCGAGGTTTGGAGCCGGTCCTCTCCGCTCAAGACCTTGGCCAACAACTTCTGCATGATCATGTCGACGGAAACTTGAGTCAGTTCGGGCACGAAGGGAATGGTCCCGAGGACCGGGACCGACATGGCTTCGATTTCAGGAACATAGTTTTGCCGAAAATCTTCGAGATTGGGAATCTTGTTGATCACCACCCCGGCAAAATTCACCTGGTCAAGATTAAGTTTTTGGACGATGAAACTGACATCATCGAAAACCTGGTTTTCGTGCCCGTCTAAAACGATGACCAGTTTGGCACCGGTGTCACGGGCCAGACTAAGCGAATCCACGAAAGCATAGCTGCCATAGCAAAGATCCCGGCCGCCCTCGATCAGAAGAGTCTGGCTTTGTGATTCCGCATCCAACACCATAGTCCCAATTTCCGCTTTCATCGCCGCTTGGTCGTATTTGTTGTGCAGCTTTATCTGATCGAAACCAAAGGGGACATGACAATGGGATGGCGGAATATCAAAGACGGAAAGAAACAGGGCGCTGTCGTGATCCCAAAGCTGTTTCTTTCGATAAAGCAGGCGATCTCCCATGGGCTTTAGATAATTGACCTTGCCCTGCAGTTTCCGGCCCAGACCCACGGCCAAGGTTGTTTTCCCGGCATCTTTTCTCGTTGACCCAATGACCACTCGACTCATGATCTTACCTCCCCGGTTTCGAGATGAGAATCCTGGCATCCACCGCCAGACATCCTTCACCTCTCCGGTATACCATAAGGGGATTGACTTCTACGTCCGTAATCTCTTGGCAACGCAAGATTAGCTTCGATATCTTGCCCATGATTGCGATAATCTGGGGAATATCTTTTTGTGCTTCGCCCCGGACACCCATCAAAAGGGGAAAGGATTTAATTTCTGAAACCATCTCAAAGGCCTGGCGCGGATTGACCGGGAGACTGCGAAAAGACACGTCCTTCATGACCTCAACGTAGATGCCCCCGAGCCCAAACATCAGGACGGGTCCGAAGACCTTGTTGCGTTGGGCGCCGATGATGGTCTCGGTACCAGGCCGCACCATCTGGCAAACCTCAATGCCTTCAATGCGAGCCTTGTTGTTATAAACGCGGCAATTGTGTTCGATGGCTTGATAGGCCGTAAGCACTTCCGTTCGGTCCAGTAGATCCAGGGCAACCCCGCCCGCATCGCTCTTGTGCAAGATGTCCTTGGAGACGATTTTCATCACCACCGGATAACCTATCTCTTCGGCAAAAGCCTCGGCCTCGGCCAGACTCTTGGCCACACGGGAACGGGGCATGGGAATATTGGCTGCCTGCATCAATGCGCTTGCTTCGGGAGCAAGTAGAAAACTGCGGCCATCAGCTTGTGCCCCGCGAATGATCTCCTCGACCACGCCATCATCGAAATCATCCTCGGCTACAGGCCCCGAACCAGTACTGCCAGCCGGCAAGGGCTGCGCGGGCATGGTTTGATACGACACCCGGTGATGAAAACCTCGGTACAAGGCCCCCAACGCCGACACCGCCGACAC
Source organism: Deltaproteobacteria bacterium (assembly GCA_030591445.1). Classification (GTDB taxonomy): domain Bacteria; phylum Myxococcota; class B64-G9; order B64-G9; family B64-G9; genus JAUVBB01. The sequence continues at coordinate 4,110 of JAUVBB010000044.1, forward strand.
GACTTCGGTGAAAACCGGAATCTTCTTTCTCGCCAACTCCTGGGCGCAACGTTCCATCTTCTCGCCACCAAACAGGATGAAAACGATCGGTTTTATAGTCAACGAAGCCAGGAATTTTTCCTCGATGACGCGCATCATCGATTCTTCGTCCAAACCGGCCGTTTCACAGAACAGAGCCAAAATGCTGTGGAATTCCTCTTGTTCCAACGAGGCCTGGATGACCGCGGCGTAGTCCTCGACCGTGGCGCCGCCGGTCAAATCGATGGGATTCTTGGTCGATCCGAACGCGGGCACAAAACCGGAAAAAACGCGATCGAGGGTGTCGATATCCGCATACAGTTCCACCCCGAACTTCTCGCAAGCATCGGTGGCCAAGACGCCCATGCCCCCGCCGTTGGTAACAATAACAGCGTTTTCCCCTTTTGGCTGTGGCACCGCGGATAAAAACATCGACCAGTCAAGAGCTTCCTGGATGCTTTCAGCCCGCAGGACACCGCACTGGCGCATGATGTCGTCGAAAATGGCATCCGCCCCCGCCAGGGATCCGGTGTGGGAGGCCACTGCCACCGCGCCTCGCTGCGATCGCCCGGCCTTGATCACAATCACGGGCTTCTCACGCGTAGCCTTGTTCAGCACTTGAATCAGGCGCTGTCCATCCTTGACCCCTTCAATGTACATGAGAATAATCTTGGTGGTCTGGTCTTCAATCAAATATTCCAACAAGTCGGCTTCGTCGATGTCCGATGTGTTACCCACCGAGACAATGGCCGAAAGACCGATGTTCTCGGTGGCGGTCTTGCCGATCATGGCCACGCCAATGGCCCCGCTTTGGGTAATGATAGCCACCTGTCCGGGCTTGATGTCCTTGGGCCCGAAGGTGGCGTTCATTCGGCAATTCGAAGAATAGATGCCGAAGATATTGGGCCCCAGCACGCGCATGCCGTGCGCGGCGGCCGCGGCCACAATGCGCTTTTCTAACTCGGCGTTGCCTATTTCAGCAAATCCGGAAGTAATGACCACTAGGTTTTTCACCCCGGCTTGGGCACAGTCAGCCACCACCTCCAGCACCCGGCCCGCCGGAATCACCAGGCAGGCAATGTCCACCGGCCCGTCGATGTCGAGAAGGGAGCGATAGACGGCCAGCCCCAGGATTTCACCGCCCCGTGGGTTGACCGGGAAAATGCGTCCCTGGTAACCGCCGGCCCGAAGATTGTTTACCACTTGAAATCCGATCTTGGCCGGGTTTGCCGATGCCCCCACCACGGCGACGCCCCTGGGCTCGAAAAGCAGTCGGATGTTTTCGCTCGGTCCGTCCATTATTCGTTCCTAAATTTGGCCGTCAGTTCAAAGACGCCATCTCTCAATCTACGGTCAACGTCGAAAGCACCTTTTTCAAATAGACGAAGCATGGGTTCGTTGCCAAAGAGAACCTCGGCGGTAAATCCCAGCAGACCTTCCATCTTTGCCAGATAGGTCAAATAGTTGAGTAGTTCGGTGCCCACGCCTTGTTTTTGCATGTCATCCCTGACCACAAAAGCCAATTCCGCCGAGTGGAGGTCCTCCTCGATACCATACTGGCCTAGGCCGACGACCTTTTCCTGTTGCTTGTCCGTAATCACCGCCAAGATGACCATTTCCTTGGTGTAATCAATAATCACGAACTCCTGCAACCTTTCGTGAGGCATGTCTTTACGTACCGACATGAAACGACGCCAAACGCTCTCGTCGGTTAACGAGTAGAAGAAGTCTTTTAGCAGCGGCTCATCGCTGATGCGAACCGGGCGCAGCAAGATGTTCAGTTTTTGACCAGTGGTTCTGCGCACCTCCAAGTGTTCGGGATATTCGCCTCTCTTGCCGGGCACGAAGGCCTGATCTTTGTAAATCAGGTTCAACTGTTTGGCCTCTTTGATCAACTGGCTCCTGAATTTGGGGTGGGCGATGGCAATCAGGGCCATGGCCCGTTCTCGAATGCTTTTTCCGAACAGATAGGCAATCCCGTATTCGGTGACCACGTAATGTATGTCACCCCGGGTCAAGGTGATTCCCGCCCCTTGCCCAATCGCGGACACGATCCTCGACACCGTTCCCTTCCCCGCCGTGGAGGGAAGCGTGAGAATGGTTTTACCACCCGGGGCCAGAACCGCACCGCGCATGAAGTCGGCCTGCCCACCGATGCCACTATAAAAAGAGGTGCCAATAGACTCGGCCGTGGCCTGGCCAGTGAGATCGACTTCGAGGGCGGCGTTGAGTGCTGTCATCCGTTCGATCTGGGCAAGTATAAGCGGGTTGTTGGTATAGTCGACCGGCCTAAATTCCACGGCCGGGTTGTCGTGGATGTAGCGGTAGGTCTCCGGGGTACCCATGCAAAAAGAAGCCACCGATTTGTGGCGATCTACGTTTTTTTTGGTATTGTTCACTACGCCTGATTTCATCAGTTCGGCAATACCCTCGCTAAAAAGCTCGGTATGAACACCCAAATTCCGCTTGTCTTTTAGGCTGGACAGGATCGCGTTCGGAATGCGACCGTAGCCCACCTGAATGACGTCGCCGTCTTCGATGATGCGAGCGACGTACTTGCCAATCTTGAGGCTGACTTCGTCTGGTTCCGCATCCAGGTATGTCAAAAGCGGCTCTTCATGTAACACGGCGTGGGTAACCTCATCCATGTGGATGAAGGAGTTGCCATGCACGCGCGGCATGCGGGGATTGATCTGAGCGATGACCACAGGCGCGGCCTCGATCGCGGCTTTGGAGATGTCCACACTCACACCGAGGCTAAGGAAACCGTGGGTATCGGGAGGAGAGGTCTGAATCAAGGCCACGTCTACCGGCACCAGGCCGCGGCGAAACATAGACGGAACCTGCGACAGAAACAGCGGTGCATAATCAGCGCCACCCCGGTTGACCGCATCCCGGGTGTTGCTACTGATAAAAAAGGACTTGAGTCTGAAGTTGCTCTTGAACTTCTCGTCGGTGTACGGCGCCAATCCCAGGGTCCAGACATGAATCACTTCGGCATCGAAAAATGCCTTGGGATTGGACTCCACGTATTCAATCAGCAGTTTCACCAACTGCTGAGGCTCTCCGCAAGCCGTGCTGATAAAAATTCGGTCGCCCGGGTGAATCTGTGCGAACAGCTCATCTTGCTCGGCCAGTTTGCCCGGATAACAGGTCTCAATCAGAGTCTTGATCTCTTGGATTTCCTGCGTGACCGGCATGCTTTCTCCCGTATAATCTCAGCCCTCCCTGGCAAACACTCAGGTGATTGTTCGCACACCAGCGATTTTTGTCAATGGTTCAAAGCAGGGCAGCAGCGGAGGGAAGATCGACCCGGATCAAGCGCTTTTCTGGCGTCGAATCAAGACGCCCAACATGGCCAACATAAAGAAGATGGCTCCGTTGGTGGGCGTGCTGTTGCTGGTGCTGCAACCGCCCGAGCTATCTTCCTTGGGAGGGGTATCATCATCCACCGCGGGGCCGGCATCGGGTTCGGTGCCGCCGTCGGGTTCGGTGATGGGTTCATCTTGCGGGCCACCGTCGATCTCGACTTCCAGCAAGTAAGAGAAGCTCACGCCGGCCAGAATGTAGGTGGGGCCGGCGTTGACCAACTGCACGTGATAGACACCGGCGGGGAAAGTGCCAATGACTTCGCCGTGGGCCATGTTGCTCTCTATGGTCAATAGGCCTTCGTCAGTAGCGTCGTGGGTGAATTGGTTGGTGTAGGTCCAGGCAATGGCATCGTCACCGGATTTGACCAGCAGCTTGATGCTAGGTTCGGTGGGGCCGCCGAATCCCATGCCGGCGCTCTGGGCCATCTGGGCATCGATGACGATGGCCTCGGCGTCTTCGGTCAACTCCAGCTTGAACTGCATGGGACCGGGCACTTCGCTTACGGTAATGGCATCGGTGCCATACAGGTAAATCAACTCCTTCTTGTCATCTTCAAAGGCAAAATCGATGACCCGGCCATTGCAGCCGTCGAGACCACGGGCAGTGAAAACCGCCGCGGCGATATCGCCGGCGGCTTGGTCAAAGGCGGCAATCAATTCGGCGGTGGTTGATTGCTGGGCGGTGTCGAAATTATCGAACTCGCTCAGGCCGCTGATGGCGGTATAAACCGCCAGGTCAACGTCATGGGCCTCATGACCTTCGGCGACCAAGGCCTTGCGGATTTCCCACAGGGCTCCGGACCAGACTTCCGAGTCATAATGGGACTCTCCAGTTATTGATTCCGGACAGGTCTTGTCATTCTCGAGGCTGCGGATGATTCCGTCGGCGGACAGCGACATCCCGGCGTATTCGCCCACTTCGGGATCATTGCTCAAACTGGCCGAGAAATAATCGGCGTAGCCCTCGTGCATACCGGCAGGGGTAGGATCAATGCCAAACTCGTCATCCAGGGCGCTGCCCAGAGAACTTATCGAGAATGTCACCGCATGGCCAAACTCGTGATAGATAACGTCGCCATCGTAGGCAAAATCAGAGACGCTTCCTTGGCCAAAAACGATGGCATCATTTTCGGGAAAGCTGCCTAAGCCGCCCGCGGGCATAAACATGGCATTGTCAAAGGGATACAGTGCCGAGTCGTTGGGACCTTCTTCCGAAGTGCAGAAAGCGGATTGATCGAAGGAGGGAATGCGCAGGTTGACCACCGACATCAAGGGATAAGAGGCCAAATGTTCGAAGCCCAGAGAACGGTAATGGGTATAGGCCTTGCTCACATGATAGAACATCTGAATCTCGGCGAAGCTGTCTTCGGGGTCGGTATCGGACTCCGGCCGGGTGTAATGGAGAAAGTCACCGTCATCGTCAGCCTCGGCCACCGCCACCATCGAGCACATGTGCAGGAAAAAACCCATGCCAAAATCCATGCAGCGCTGCTGATCGACACAGTTGAGGGTATAGGCATCGTCATTGGTCAAAGTAGTGGCGCCGTCGGGTAAATTCAGGCTGACCTGCATGATATCCGGGGTGGCGATGGGATTGTACTCGAAAACATTGGCCATCTTGGCTCTTTTGACCAGATTCTCGGTAGACAGGATCTTACCGGTGTGCGCATCCACATAAACCCGCAGGGTTTGCAGGGTCTGGAGGTTTCTGGGCACTATCACCCGGTAGGCCAGATGAGCTGCCCGATTGGGCGGCGCCCAGATTACGAGTTTTGCCTGAGCGGGGTCCAGAGTGCTGAGTCCCTGCAGTTTCGCCGGACCGTCTAGCACCTGAGAGATGGCCTTGCCGACCGTCAAAGCCGGTAAAAGAGAGAGATTATCGCCTAGGCCAACCCGTCCGGTCTTGGCCCAAAGTACCCTACCCTTCGGACCCACGCGAACCACCGCGTCTCCGCCTACTACTTCCAACCCGGCAAAAGTCTGGGCAAAACGAACCAGCGAACCGCTGGGCAGCGAACGAATCTGGACCGGCTGCAACATAGCCGCTCCGTATGCCTTACCGGTCACTGCCTGCAAGTAGTCGGCAGCAATGGCAACTGGTGCCTGGCGCGACGGCAAAGTCAGGTTTCCTTTGAGCAAACGGTAACTACCAAGCTCCAGCGCCTGGGCGGGAATCACCATGCCGATAACGGCGGCCATAGCCAGAAACATCTTGCCAAACTGCGTCCTGTTCATTGATCATCCTTTCGTAGGTTTCTTGGCAGCAAAAACCACAACCTGCTACAACGTACCAAGAAGTAGTACCCTAAGATCAAAAATCGGCCCAATTAGTTGGCTTGGTTATGACGTAGTTTGCAGACCTGACGAGACAATCTCTGCAATATCAAGAACCTGATGGCTTTCGTCCATGTTCTTGGCCTTGAGACCGTCTGAGATCATGGTTAGACAGAAGGGGCAAGCTACCGCAATGGTATCGCAATCTTTCTCAAGCAACTGCCGGGTGCGCTCTTCGTTGATGCGGGTCCCCGAGGTCTCCTCCATCCACATCCTGCCGCCACCGGCGCCACAGCAAAAACTTTTCCTTCTATTTCTTTTGGGTTCCAGCACTTGCACCCCGGGCAGGGCCCGCAAGGCTTGTCTAGGCGGGTCGTAAATATCATTGTAGCGGCCCAGATAACAGGAATCGTGAAAGACGACCTTGGTCACCGATGCTTTTTGGGTCTTGAGCCGACCCTCGGCCAGAAGTTTGGCAATGAATTCACTATGATGAAAGACTTGTAAGTCCCCGTCAAAATCGGGGTATTCGTTCTTGAATACATTGTAGCCGTGCGGACAAGCCGTGAGCAAAGTATGAACCTTGTATTTGGCGAAGGTCTCAATATTGTGCTGAATCAGCATCTGAGCCAGATACTCATTGCCCATGCGTCGCGCCGAATCGCCGCAACAGCGCTCCTCGTTGCCCAAAAGGCCAAATTTCACCCCGGCCGCTTGCAGAATTTTCACCAGCGCCTTGGTCACCTTGATGGCCCGGTCATCATAAGAACCCGCACAGCCCACCCAGAGCAGGATCTCGTGCTCTGGATCTTCAGCCAGGGTCTTGAGACCCAGACCCTCGGCCCAATCCATGCGCTTATTGCCGCCCAAAGACCAGGGATTACCGCTGGTCTCCATGCCCTTGAGCACCGATACGGCTTCCTTGGGAAACTCGCTTTCCATCATCATCAAGTGCTGGCGCATGCCCACGATGGTGTCCAAATGACCAATGCCCATGGGACAGTTACGCTCGCAGGCCAAACAAGTGGTGCATGACCAGAGGGTGTCAGCGGAAATGGCTTCGCCATGAAGGGCATGGCGCTCATCCCGATTTGCCAGGGAGTAAACGTACTCCATGTGGCCCTTCAGATCCTGGATGACTTGTTTGGGATTGAGCGACTTGTCGGTGAGTTTGGCCGGACAATTCTGCTGGCAGCGGCCACAGCGGATGCAGGCATCGGTATCGATCAACTGCCGGCGGCCAAAGTCCTCCAGGCGACCCAAACCAAACTGCTCGGCCTCCTCGTCTTCCATGTCCAGCTTCTGGATATGTCCCCGGGGTCGGGCCGAACGCAGCAGCAAATTGAGCGGACCCGCAAACATGTGCCAGAGCTTGGTGAAAGGCAAAGTGGCAATCCAGACCTGGACCAACAAAAAATGTCCCCACCAGACCCAGCCGTGAATCTGGGCCAATAGCTCCGGCCGGGCATCCCAAAACAAGCGCGCCAGCCAGAAACTCAAAAACGAATACTCCGCCCAGTCCGGCTGCAAAGCCGCAAGCCTCAGCGCTTGCAGCAAATGCCCCGAGACCAGAATCACCAAAATAAAGACCAGGCTTAACCAATCATCACGAAGATGATCCAGATATTTCGACCGAAACAGACTACGCCGAGCAAAAGCCGCCAACACGCCCAGAATGGCGAAGGCGCCAAAAATGTTCAGAACAACCGTGAACCAGAGATAAAACCCACCGCCCCCACTAATCAAATCCACCCCAAAATCAGCATCCAGCGCCACGATCAAGGTGCCAACAAACAAGGCAATGAAACCGTAGAAAACCATGACGTGGAACAAGCCCGGCCAAAACTCCCGCCAAACCAAACGCTGGCCGAAAACATCAACCAAAGCCCACAACCAACCCCGACTCCCCTCGCCTTTCGGCCTCTCCGCCCGCCCCAGGCGCCACATCTGGATCCGGCGATAAACCCCGTAAGCAAATACGCCGGCCGCCAGCAGGAACAGCGGATAAATCAGATATTTTCCCCAAGGGATATTCCAGTAAAGCTCTCGATATGGCAATTCAGGCATTGGGCTTGACCTCCATCCAGACTACCCGATTGAATTCCCACTTGAGAGAAGAGTCAAGAAATATGAAACGTTGCCGAGCGGATGGAGACCACTCTTTCCACGATGGTTTGAAGCGAGTCGAACTGCGCTCTTTTGCTCCGGTGAAAACGATCCTGGTCAATCGTAGTCGGAAAATGAGCACAAAAGGCAGTACCGAAACCAGGTTGAGAATGGACTTCAAGCCGGCCGCCCAGCTGGTCGAGCAAACGTACCGCGGTGGCCAAACCCAGTCCGTAGCTATCTCCCACCAATGGTGTGTCGTCTCGGTTTCTCTCCAGGAAAATGTTTTCGATTTTGTCTCTGGCAATGCCCTTGCCGGTATCGGCTATCCGAACCCATAGCTCGGACTCATCGCCACCCAACTCGACTTCAATGACGCCGTGTTCGGTGTACTTGGCAGCGTTGGTCAGCAGATTATCGGTTACGCGATGGAACAACATCTTACAGGTCTCTATCTGACCGGGTGTGCCTTGGCATTGACGAACAGATACTTGAACGTTGCGACCCTTCACCAGCGCTTCCAATTCTCGCTGGGACTGGGCGGCAAAGGCAGAGACATCAAGCAAATCGGGCTGGAAGCTAGACGACTCCTGTTCCGATTTTTCTTCGGTCATGCCAATCAACTCACGAACCAACACTTCAATGCTGCCGGCCGCCGAGGCCACATCCGCCAAAATGGTATTTGCTTCCACATCCTGACTATTGATGTAATCCCGCAGCAACTCGGTATTGCATTGGATAATCATGATGGGACTGCGGATATCGTGAGAAATACCCCTCATGGTGCTCCGGCTTTGTTTTTGGATACACCGCAAACGCTCGATGACTTCGACCAATTGCTCTGTCCGATGGGACAAGGTCTTTTCCAGGTTGTGGTTCCATTCTTCTTGACGATGATGGAGGGCCAAAACATCTTCCAAGGCTTCTTGGTTTTCCTCTAGCACCCCGCTTAAGGCATCCCGAACTTCCCTACTATATTCAAGGTTGTCTTGGTTGTTCTTTCGATAGGCCCACAGGGCACCAGTCAACAGACCAAACAAGGGCAATCCCAGCAGGGTCGCCTCGTTTGGCAAACCGGCCAGCCCATATGCAACCGAGCTGCCCAAGCCGGCAAGCAGACCCAGTACCGGCCGCCACCAGGTAAAATTTTCTCGCCAATGAATCAAATACTGACAATGATCATCCCCCCGACCCTGGCAACTCTCTTCGGTCAACACGGCTTCGGGAAGACCCCACAAGGTCGGAATCGATCGAAGCTGCGCCTGACGCGAAAGACACGCCAGACGCGATTCGAGGCAGGTGGACTTAACTTGTAAACGAAGGTAACAACGGCCGATATCGACAATTTGCTGACTGCCCACCCGAGAAACCATGTGGATGGTGCGGGACATTCCTTGATAGGCAAGGCGCACCGACCCGGCGCGTAAGATCAGAGCCATGGGACCATAGGTTTTTTGGATATTGTAAACGCAGGCTTGCTGAAATTGGGCATCTGAATTCATCAGGGCCCGAGACTCGGCCAGAATGACCTCGAACTGCCGATGGGAGACCCACCAAGTCGAACGCTTCAAATCATCCAAGTCGAGCTCAGCGGCATCGGCTATCTGATGCAAGCTCGCCAGGCCATACATACGGCGAACGTACTCGATCAGTGGATGTAGTATGCGAAGATTCAGCTCTCTGGGCTCCGACGGGGAAGCCGTGGGGTCAGGGGTCAGAAGAGGATCCTCTCTGTTTTTAGCCTGTTGCATCGCAGAAGGCATTGCACTCCAATACCAAAATGGTCACCTATGTATATGCTAAGTGACATCGAAGACCCTTTTCTGATCGCCGATGAGTCATTTTTTTCGATTTTTCTCGTTTTCGAGGAGCTTGCCTAGTGGCTTGCGGGCGTGTACATAGGTCGAGACTTCGACAGCTACGCGGGGACTCTCTTCATGAAAGGCCTGGTTTTTGACTACAATCTGCGCCGGATCGCAATCGGAAAAATGGCGGGGTTCTTTGGCCTACGGGGCTATTTCACCCGTCTGGGATACTTGCGTTACCGGGAGTTGCCAGACCCGGTTGTTCGCGATGACGACTGGGTGGTGCTCAAAACCGCCTACTGCGGTATTTGCGGCAGTGACACCAAGCAGGCCTTCCTGCATGGCAACTGGGACAATCCTATCACCTCGCTCATCTCCTGGCCGCATGTTTTGGGCCACGAAGTGGTCGGCATTGTCGATCAGGCGGGGCCCAAGGTAAAAAATGTCAAACCGGGCGATTGGGTGGCGCTCTATCCCAGCCTTAGCTGTCGGGCGCGCGGACTAGAGCTGTGCTCGGCCTGCCAGAAAGGCCAGAACTATCTGTGCCGTAATTTCACCAAAGGCAAGGTCGCCCCAGGTATCCATACCGGCAATAGTCGGGATGGAACCGGTGGTTTCGCCGATTATGTCCCCGCCCATGAGTCCATGCTGTTTAAGATTCCCGAAGGCATCAGTTGGCAACAGGCGGTGCTGGCCGACCCTTTCGGGGTGGCCTTCCATTCGGTGCTCAAGGTCATGCCCTTTGCCGGTTCGACCTGCGTGGTCTACGGTTGCGGAACCCTGGGCTTGATGACCGTGCAGATTCTCAAAACCCTCTTTAAGGATATTAAGGTACTGGCCGTCGCCCGTTTTCCTCATCAGGCGGAAATGGCCCGCTCGCTGGGGGCCGATCTTGTTTTGGCTCACCAGCCCACCGAACAAGTGATCGAGCAAGTCGCCAAATTCGTCCATTGCGACGTGTACCATCAACAGGGCAAGAGACCCTGGCTCATCGAAGGGGCCGACTTCATGTTTGACACGGTCGGCAGCTTCGAAACCCTCGAGACCGGGATCCGAATCGTCAAGTCCCGCGACCGGTTCGTCAAAGGCAGTTCGGGCGGCCGGGTCGGCGTGCCGGGAACCATTGCCATTACCGGGGTGGCGGTACCCAAGAAATTCGAGTGGACACCTTTGTACTTCAAAGAAATCAGCTTGATCGGATGCAATGCCTACGCCATGGAAGACTTCGAAGGCATCCATGCCCATGCCTACGAGCACTTTTTTAGGCTGATGCTCGAAGGCAGGATTGACCCAACCCCCATTGTCACCCACGAGTTTCCCATGCGTCGGTACCAAGAGGCATTGATTGCCACGGTCAAGCAAGCAGAATCCCGGGCAGTCAAAGTGGTCTTGTCCCACCCCGTTACCGAGGACAAAGGTCAATGAGCACCGTAAGCGACCAGACAGCGGGTACCATGGAAGCCATCCGCTTCGATTTCAAACCCTTTAGGCTGGCCAAGAGCAAGCTCTGGGGCTACGCCGATCCGAGCGGCCATTGGGGTCGTGGCGGGCCCATCGGCCTGCGCAAGGTGCCACAACCCAAGTTGGTGACCGACGAATGGGTCATTATGCGCACCGCATATTGCGGTATTTGCGGCAGTGACATGACCCAACTGATGCTCAATGCCTCTTTTCGCAATCCCCTGCGAACATTCGCCTCTTTCCCCAATATCCTGGGCCACGAGGTCGTGGGCACCATCGAAGAAGTGGGCGCGAAAGTAAGCCGGGTCAAAACTGGTGATCGGGTGGTGGTAAATCCCTGGTTTTCTTGCGCCCCGCGCGGCATCGAAGCCCTGTGTCCCCGCTGCCAAGTCGGCGACTTTAGTCACTGCGGTAATTTCCTCAAGGGCGATCTGCCCCCGGGAATCCTGTTGGGCTTTACCCGTGAATTTGGCGGCTACGCGCCGCAAGTGGCCGTGCACCAGTCGCAGTGTATCGCTATCCCACCCACGGTCCCTTTCGAACAAGCCGTGCTCACCGACCCGCTTTCGGTGGCTTTCCACTCATGCTTGCTGCTCGACCCGCAGCCCGACCAACAAATATTGGTCTACGGTCTGGGGGCCATCGGCTTGGCTACCGTGATGTGTCTGAAAAACATATTCAAGATAGAGCGCGTGGTCGCGGTCGGGCGCCATGACTTTCAGAAAAAGTTGGCCCTTCAATTCGGCGCCGAGAAGGTCTTTGCCAGCAAAGGCGCCGCTTTGATCACAGAAGTCGCGGCACACACCCAGGCCGAACTGCTTTATCCTTACAATGGCCCGCCCTGGTCCATGGACGGCGTCGACGGCGCCATCGACACCATCGGTTCGGCGGCCTCGATTGAAGCCGAGTTACGGTTCGTGCGCGCCCTGGGCCGCATCGTTATCTCCGGCGTCACTCCTCCGGGGCGCTTCGAAAACACGCCGCACTATTTCAAAGAGTTGGACATTTTGGGTTCCAACGGCGCCGCCATGGAGAATTTCCAGGGCCAAAAAGCCCATGCCTTCGAGTTCATCCAGAACTTCCTGGCCGACGGTTTAATCGATCCCTCCCCTTTGCTCACCCACACCTATCCCTTGGATCAGTATCGCCAGGCCTTCGATGCCATGGCCTTCAAGAAAAAGTCCTCGGCCATCAAGGTCGCTTTCACTTTTTAGTTTCTGCCAAGCACTAATTCTTTATGGGAATTTGCGTCGCAGCAAACGGCGTACGCTACGGCTACGCCGATCGGCTGGGGCCAACTCTATAACACGTTCCAAGGCGAGACGGGCCTGTTCTTTACGCTTAAGCCGTAGATTCAGACCAGCCAATTCGTAATAGGCATCGGTATAATTCGGATCCAAGTCGACCGCCGCTTTCATGTGCTTGGCCGCCAACTTGACCAAGCGGCGTTGGAAGAGAGCACGACCGAAGAGATAGCGCATCTCGGCATCGTAAGGAGCCGCTTGCACCCAGCTATCCAAGTGAGCCAGGGCAGCCCGTACTTTATGTCCTGCCAGCAATCGTCTAGCGGTTTCTCGAGCCTCGGTGATTTCAGGATCAACAATGGGTGGGATGCTGGGCGGATTTTCATCGAAGACAACTGCCGCCGCCAAATCGGAACCCGGTTGGCGGGCGTTGGCACTAGCGACTCCCCAGCGCAACTTGCTAAGTTGCTGCCCGAATTCCCCCAAAGCACCGCCGGCCTGGGCAAACCAGGTGGTATTCGAAGCCGCGGGCTTGTTAGCCATTTTCGGCGGGGTAACACTGAGCCGGTAGGAATGAAAAATAAGTGCTCCGCCGGCCAAGCCAAGAAAAAAAACCGCCACCGCGGCAAATTGGCGCCATCGATTCGACACCCCGCCGGTGATTTTGGTGGCCAAAAGATTTTTGGGGGCACGCACCTCGCCGGGAGCCGCGGGTTTGATGTCGACCGTGTCCCAATTCACTTCCGGGTCGCTCTCGGCCGCCATCGGCGGTGATGGCAATGCGGGCTTTGGCGGGGGTTCTGGTAAGCAAACCTCCGGCCGCCGGGCCTGATCCTCTGCTTCGAAATCTTGGTAGTCCAAATACGGCAGCTTGTCTTCATCGGTAAAACCCAACTCAGCCAAGTGCTCGGAGGGCACTTTCTCGAGCAGTTCCTGGCGAGACATGCGCACGGTGGAGCGATCGAAAAAGGGACTGGGGCGGCAAGCGCGAACCCCGGCCGCCGGTTTGCCACTTTTGGCCAGCAATCTATTGAGCTCGCGATTAACCGAATCCAACCCGCCACGGGCAACCGCCATCTCCTGCTCCAGCACTTGCAGGGTTTGCTCCAGATTGGACACCAAGCCCTGTAACTGGCCAACCCGGTTCGCCCCAGAGTCAACGCCTACCGCGTCAGCTATTTTGCGCGCACGATCCACTTCCATACCCTTGGTCACGCTGCCTACCTCACATGCTTGGTTCAGTGCGTTAAACTATTTCACAATTAAAACCAATTTGTCAATTCAAGCTCTGCCAAAAACAGAACCAATTTGAGTGCCTTTGGGGCTCTTCGCGTTGACATCTCACGGGTCAACTGATACAAAAAAACTTCAGACTTTCAGACAGCAAATCGGTTCCCAGCTTCCACACGGAGGGTGTCGATGACATCCAAATTTGGCCGGTACGTATTTGTGGCGATGTTGATGACTGGACTACAACTATTTTCATCCAGCACCAGGGCGGGCAGCGGTCCCATTGTGGCCTTGTTCGAGATGGAAGACAGAGGCTCGGGCCTATCCAAGTCGGTGCGCAGGAACCTCATTGACTACCTGGCGGCTCGGCTCACCGAGGGCGGTTATCAAGTGGTGCCGCCCGACCAGGTCAGAGACCGTCTCAAAGGCGAGCGAAATGATAGTCACAAAACTTGCATGGATCAAAGTTGTCAGATCGAACTGGGCCGGGAACTAGCCGCCCAGAAGATCCTATCGACCAAGATCCTCAAGATTGGCAACACCTGTCAGGTGACCGGCATTATGTACGACTTGAAGCGCGGCACCACCGACAGCGCGGCCACCGCCGAGAACAAGTGCGAAGTCAACGCGCTCTTGGTCTCGGTCAAGCTCATCGCCAAAAAGCTTTGCGCTCCCTTGGTACAAGCGTCCAAGCAGGCAGACGATGGCCTGGCCGAATTCGAAGCGCTGTCGAAAAACATCGCCCACTCCAAGGCCGAAAAAGAACGCATGGAAAAAGCCTGGCGAATCGTCTCCCGCATCGCCAAAGACGACCAGGTCCAAAAAGACAAACGCGTTGAAGCCCTGGAAAAATTCCTGAACCAGTTCAAGAAAAAGAACCCTTATATCTCCGAGGCGCAGGCTTTGCTAAGCAAGCACCGCCTATCATCGCTGGTCATTCGCACCACACCGGTCGGAGCCCAAATATTCGTAAACGGCCAACTGGCTGGTCCATCGCCCGTCACCAGTGACGTCGAAGCCGGCAAACATCAAATCTCGGCCCGCCTGTCCGGCTACAATGATACCAGCAAGGAAATCACGGTAGAGGTAGCCCAGGTAATCGATATTGAGCTTAGAATGATCGCCTCTGCCGAGAAGACCTCAGCCCGGGCCGAAAGCGAACTCACCGAAATGACCCACGCCGGCACCGCGGGAACCGTAGCCGCCCGAATCGAACCTTCGACTCCCATGCATCCTTATACTCTCTGGGGGCACGTCAGCTTCTGGAGCGGCGTGGGCCTGGTTGGCTTTGGTGGCTTGTCCTATTTCCTGGGCAGTTCGGCCGACGACAGCTATGACGAAGACGGTGCCCGCATGTGGGGCGGCATGATGCTGGTCGGCTTCGGCGCCGGCGCCGCCGCCATGGCCACTGGGGCCGCGCTCTGGTTGCTCAAGCCCGACGATGAACCGGCCAACACCACCGCCGGCATAAGCCCCACCCTAGACGGCCAGGGCTGGGTCTTTTCCTTGTCGGGTCGCTGGTAGTCTCAACGTCTAAAGCTAGAGGACCGCAAATATGAAATCATCACGAATCCCTGTGATTCTTATTGCGCTGGCTGCCTTTTCTTTTGTGGCCGGCGGTTGCGACATCCTGGTCACCGAACGCGGCGGCAATGGCGAACCCTGCGAAGATAGCGATTGCGACCAAGGTTTGGTCTGCATCAACGACGTCTGTGTCGATAACAACGGTTGTAGTGACCTCTGCGACTCCCCCGGAGACTTACGTTGTCAACCCGGGGGCCCAGTGGTCGAAAAATGTGCTCCGGTAGGCGAGTGCCTGAACTGGGTGCAGGATATCGACTGTGGCGCCAACGGTCAGATCTGTAATCCAGCTCCCAATCCCCATTGCGAGGGCTGTGAATCGAACTGCTCCCAGGCCGGCGACCTGCGCTGTCGTTTCGGCGCCGAGGCGGTAGAAGAATGCACCGATATGGGGAATGACTGCCTCGTCTGGACTGACAAAGAAAGCTGCGACGATATCGGCCAAATCTGTATCGAGAACCCCTCCCCCCATTGCCAAGACGGCTGCCAATCCAACTGCCCCAGCGATGGAGCGATTCGTTGTCATCCGACCGACCCCGCGGTCGAAGTCTGCGCCCCGGACGGCGATTGTATCAACTGGCAGTTGCAAGAAGACTGCGGCCAAAACGGCAACATCTGCATCGACGACGGCACCCCCCATTGCGAACTCGATTGCAACGATCTATGCATAGAGGGCAACAACCGCTGCACCGCGGACCAGCTGGCAATAGAGGTTTGCGCCGCCGACCAGGATGGCTGCATGGTCTGGCAGTTTCAAGAAGGCTGCTCCGGCGACGAGCACTGCCATGATGACACCGTCAATGTCGTTTGCGAAGTCAACTGCCCGAGTGGCACTGACGGCTGCCCGGCCCCCGGCGAAGAGCGTTGCTCTTCCGACAACACCTTTGTCGAAACTTGTATCTATGATGTCAACTGGTGCCGTTTTTGGAGTTTGCTGGAAAACTGTGTCGACCAGGGTTTGGTATGTGTAATTGGTGCCGGCGACAATGCTTCCTGTGAAAGCGACCTCTGTCTCAACGGCGACGAATGTCCGACCTTGGGCCAGACACAATGCTCGGATGACAACCTGTTCATCGATGAGTGCCAAGAAGACCCCGCCGACACCTGTCAGCGCTGGGCCCCCCTCCAAGAATGCGAGACCGTTGCACCGAGCTTCATTTGCAGTAACGACGTCTGTACCGATCCCTGCCCTGGGGGGCATGACTGCGATAACGTGGGCGACCTCCGTTGCGGCGGCACCGACTGGGTAGAAAAGTGTGTCATGGAAGCCGACCAATGCCGACGCTGGCAGCTGGACATCGACTGCCCCTCCCTGGATAGTCAATGTGTGGATTCTGGCACCCCGCAGTGTGAGTGCATTTCCCACGGATGTTCGTTGGGCGATTATAAATGCAGTGACGACTACGTTACATTGCTGGAGTGCAAACCGGACCCAGTTTGCCGCCAATGGACGATCAGGGAAAATTGTGTCAGCACGAACCAAATCTGCATTGAAATCGCCGGCCAGAATCCGGTCTGCGAAGCCTGTAAGAACGACTGCACGACATTGGGCGCCTTGCACTGCGCGGGCACGGTTATAGAAACCTGCAAAAACCCCGACGGCAGTTGCACCATGTTTCGACCAACCAGCGACTGCGGCGACAATGGGGAAGTGTGTGAACAGGTTGATACCCAAGTCACTTGCCTTACCATCGCCGCCCATTGCACCAACGGTTATCAAGACTTCGACGAGTCCGACGCCGACTGCGGCGGGACCGAATGCCAGCGCTGCGGCGGTAACCGGGCTTGTACCATCAACCTCGATTGCCTGAGCGACGATTGCGCGACCGACGTCTGTCAATTGCCCACCTTCTGCAACGACGGTACCTACCAGCCGGAACTGGGCGAACAAGGCTTCGACTGCGGCGGTCCATGCCTGGGTTGCGAGGGCGACCCTTGCAGCGCCGGCGATCAGTGTGATTACGTTTACTGGTGTAACCCCAACGAAAACCGCTGCAAGGTCTGGCTCGACGCCTGGAACATGGGCTTTTCCGACCGCGACGCCATCAAGAGCATCGACTTATCCGGAAAACAGTTCGGTGCCTTCCCCGACACCTATCTCCTTGCCTTCTCCGACGCCAACACTCCCAATATCGGCGTGGTAACCTTCGACGCCACCGAAATCCCCTTGGCAATAGAGCTACCGAACGGACATTCCGCAACGGTGGAATCGCTGGCCTTTGGCCCGCCCGGTGCCGACGGTTACGACCAAGATCTGTACACGACCGGCGGCGACAGCCTTGCGCTTTGGCCTTACCTGAACGCCGATGGCAGCTATGGTGGCCATACAACGATAGCCAACGGTTCGGAAAGGCTCGCGGTCGAAACAAACGGCCGCTACATTGCCTCATCGAGTGGCGATGGAGACATCTCCATCCGAGATCATCAGGGGGCGATTCTGATCAGCGCAAACGTTGGCGCCCCTGTAAACGACATGGCCTTTTCCATCTACCGCGGAGCCGAGCCCAGCTTTCTGGTGATAGCCTCCGAGGCGGTCCCGGGCAGTAGCGAGTATGGCTTGCACATGATTCATCTTGACCGCAATCCGGATCCATACACCACCGCCACCACATCTGCGGCCTTTGAAACGGTTTGCCGAAAGATAACCATCCACTCGAACAATCAATACGTCGCCGCCACCTGCGGCCCTATTGGCTCCGAGTGGATTGAGATCGTCGACCTCAACGGCAATCCGGTAACGGTATCTTCGGCCAGCGGCTATTCCACCGTTGCCTTCCAGCCCGATCCTACCTGGGGTCACTTTCTGTTCGCCGGCACTCACGACTCCAGACTGGTCGTATTCGATTTGAGCGCGGGCTTCCCCTCGCCGATAACAAAAAAATGTAGCCAACAACTTAGCAACGCAAGCTACCCCATCTATGATCTTGCCTTCACTCCTAATAACGCCTGGCTGGCGCTTTCCTCTTGGAACGAAATCATCATGATCGACACCGCCCAATGGATGACAATGCTAAGCTACGACAATTGCTGGATGCCTTCGCCATAGCCACCAACCCTTGCCTTACGCCGAGGTAATCACGAATGAAATCATCCCGAATCTCTTTGATTCTTATTTTGTTGGCCGCCTTTTCCGTGCTGGCCGGCGGTTGCGACATTTTGGTCACCGAACGCGGCGGCGAAAACGAACCCTGCGAGGATAGCGATTGCGACGCTGGTTTGGTCTGCATCAACGATGTTTGTGTCGATGACCAGGGCTGCAACGACCTCTGCGACCCCCCCGGAGCATTGCGTTGCCATTCCAACGGCCTGGTGGTCGAAAAGTGTGCCCCGGTGGGCGAATGCCTGGGCTGGGTGCAGGATATCGATTGTGGCGCCAATGGCGATGTCTGCGACCCGAATCCCCATCCTCACTGCGAAGGCTGTGAATCAAACTGCCCCCAGGCCGGCGACTTGAAGTGCCGCTTCGGCGACGATGCCGTCGAAGAATGTACCGACATGGGCGATGGTTGCCTCATGTGGACCGACAAGGAAAGCTGCGCCGAAATTTCCCAGATTTGCGTGGAAGACCCCACGCCGCATTGCCAAGACGGCTGTGAATCGAACTGCCCCCAGGCCGGTGACTTTCGCTGCCGCTTCCCCGACGATGCCGTCGAAGAATGTGAAGATATGGGCGGAGGCTGCCTGGCCTGGGTAGAGAATGAACACTGCGCCAACAAGCTTCAGATCTGCCTAGAAACCCCGACCCCCCACTGCCAGATCGAGTGCAACGATCTCTGCATCAAAGACGACACCCGTTGCAGCTCGGACCAGCTGGCCAAACAGGTTTGCATCGCCGACCAGAATGGCTGCATGGTCTGGCAGTTTCAAGACGGCTGCCCCGGTGACTATCATTGCGATGACAACACCGGCGCTGCTATTTGTGAAGTCAATTGCCCAAGTGGAACCGACACCTGCCCGGGCCTCGACCAAGAGCGTTGCTCGCCCAACGACACCCTGGTCGAGATCTGTGCCTACGATGCCGATTGGTGCCGCTTTTGGAAGTTATTGGAAGACTGTGAAACCCAGGGTTGGGTTTGCGTAAACCCGAATGGCGACAACGCTTACTGCGATGGCGACCCTTGTGTCGACGGCGACGAATGCCCGGCAGTGGGCGACCAGCGCTGCCTGGATGGGGCAAGATTCATCGAGCAGTGCCAGGAAGACCCCATCGACACCTGTCGGCGCTGGACCAATTTCGAAGACTGCGAATCAGCAGGTGAGGGCTTCTATTGCCAAAACGGCTCCTGTGCCGACCCCTGCCTAGCGGGGCACACCTGCAATAACGTGGGCGATCTTCAATGTAACGTTGACAGCGCGGTAGAAGAGTGTCAAATCGATGCGGATGGATTCTGCC
>JAUVBB010000322.1 GCA_030591445.1 Deltaproteobacteria bacterium
CCATTAAAATGAAAGGGGAATTTTGAATATAGGCATAGCCGACAATGAGCAGCTCGTGGTCGCGGCCATGGATCTCCATGACCTCGGTGGCGGAGGATTCCGGAGGAATCGCCAATGGAATCTTTTGAAGCACTTCACCGAATAATCGTGATGGAGTTTGCAATACTCCTTGGTGATTAATAATAAAGACATCGCTATGGTGGCTTCGGTGAGACCCCCGAATCTGGGCGTTTATCATTTTGGTGTCGATGGTGGCGCGCAAGACATAGGCATTTTCTTTTTCGGAATCCTCGCGCACGGCCAAGACAAAGTGGGGAAACTTGCGGTGGCCCAGGAATACCTCACTGATATAGACGTCTTGCAAGTGAACCGCATGAAACCATTCCTGGTCTTGATAATTCTTGCCCTGCAGACGATAGGGACCCACATAGGAGACCTGGCGGCCTTCGGCGTCGATAAAGCCCAGGTCAACAAAGCCTCCGAAGGACTTCTTCATGATAGCAAGAAGTCGGCGGAGCTTGGTCGGATCGCTAAGCTCTTGGGTGGATTTATCCCGAATGACCATGGAGAGGGCCGACAGCCGTTCTGAGAGCAAGAACTCAAAGGTGCGCCGCGTATTCGAGGTTAAGCGATCCATCGGCCGGACAATTTCCTGGTGAAAGGCTTCCTGGTACTGGTGGTAGTTGATCACGGTCATGACCACCAGGGGCAACACCGCCACCACGGAAAAGGCCAGGCCCGACCGAATGCCCAGGCGCCGATAGCGTCGTTTGTGCAGCAGGGGATTTTGTCGACCGGGCTGCGTTTTTTTAGATGGCTCCATATGCTTTACGATCGTTGGCGCGTGCTTGCCTATTTGGGGTCCTGATCTTGCTGGGCCTGGTTCTGTGCCACTTTTTGGTAGGCGTCTTTCATGGACTTGGTTAATAGATCGATATCTGCCGGCTTGCGTAGATAGGCAAAGGCGCCCATCTCCGCGGCCAATTTTTCTTCTGCTTCTGAACCGTGGCCGGTCAAAATAATAACCTCGGTGGCCGGGTGCTTCTGCTTGACCTGGCGCAGAACCTCTAAGCCGTCAATGCCCGGCATCTTGAGATCTAGCACCATGACTTCCGGCGGATCGGTCTCCATGATGGACAAGGCTTGCTCCCCATCGTAGGCAATGGCCGATTCGAGGTTGCGGGTTTGCAGGCGCTCGGAAAGGGTTTGGACAAATTCCTTTTCATCGTCGACCAAGAGGATTTTCTTGGGCAAGTCGATCTTGGGGTAGATATTGGGCTGGTTGAAATGAGGGCCGACCATGGTTTTCACCATCTTTACGCCGGGGACAGCAGCGGCGATTTGGCTAAGTTCTTTTTCATGACGCTCTAAGCGCATCACATAGCGGTTGATGGTAAGACACACTTCCTCATCAACGCTGACGGTCTCTACCTCATGCCCTTGCTCGGCCAAGGCCACTTCTACCCGGCTGGCGAGCAGGAAGTCTTTCATGGCCTGATACGCCGCCGGGGTAAATTGAAGCGGGGCTTTGCCGGCATTGGCGCCAATGAGTTCGGCGGCGCGCTCAACGGTGGTGCTATCCATGGGCAATACAATGTCGTAAAGGCTCTTGTCCCAGGGGCTCAGGCCAAAGAGGGAAAGCGTCCACTGTTTGGCCGATTCGTCGTCTTTGCCGAGAATTTTCTGGGCTTCCTTGGCCGAAATTTTTTCGCTAGCAAGGGCGTTTTGTTCCCGGTAGGCGTCTTGGGCCACCAAGCAAACGCTAAGCACATGGGTCAAACTGCGGGGCAACAAGTGACCGGCGAAGCCGTGGTAAATCACCTGATCGCCTTTGATGAGATCTGCCAAAGTAACTTTGAGATAGGCAATGTGTAAGCGTCGGTCCTGGGTGAGCCGGTCAAAAATGGATCGTGGCCCGTGCATGGCCCGCCGCAGCTTGTCCTCGGCCACCTGGAAGCGGGCACCCGCTTCCGAAAGCAGTTGTTCATGGCTAAGAATGTGCGCTGGAAGTGTTTCAGAAAGTTTCTGTAACAGCTCCTCCCCATGACAGTGGGACGCGCTGAATAAAGTAATCACCGCCATAGCCAACCTCCCGTATGGGGTGAAGAGTAGACGCCAAAGGTTTTTTTTGCAAGAGAGAGTAGGATCCGATCTTTCATTTAACCAAAGAACAAAAAGATTGTTTGATCAAAATGTAAACGGCGACTACCGTAGGGTCCCGGAAGCAGCAGCGGGAGAATCAATGAACTTTATAACTCGAATTTTTCCCTTCTTGGCCTGGTTCAAGAGCTATCAAAAGGCGGATTTACGCCAAGATCTGCTGGCCGGAATTACGGTGGCGCTGGTGTTGATTCCCCAGTCCATGGCCTATGCCCAACTGGCCGGCCTGCCGGCGTATTATGGTCTGTATGCGGCCTTTCTCCCGCCGCTGGTAGCGGCCCTGTTTGGCTCCAGCAATCAGTTGGCCACCGGACCGGTGGCGGTGGTCTCGCTGATGACGGCGGCTTCGTTAGAGCCCTTGGCGACGGCGGGCAGCGCCGAGTTTGTCGCCTACGCCATTTTGCTGGCCTTGATGGTCGGGGTGTTCCAGTTACTTTTGGGTGTGTTGCGCCTGGGCATCATCGTTAATTTTCTGTCCCACCCGGTGGTCAATGGTTTTACCAATGCGGCCGCGCTGATTATTGCCACCTCGCAGTTGTCGAAGATTTTTGGGGTGCATGTCGACAAGGCCGAGCACCATTATCAGACGGTTTATCGCGTGCTGGAGTCTGCCTGGGCCTTTACCCACTGGCCCACCCTGGGCATGGCGGTTTTGGCCTTCGGCATCATGATCGGTTTGCGCAAGCTCAATCCCAGGATTCCCAACGTGTTGGTCGCCGTGGTGGTAACGACTTTTCTGGCCTGGCTGGTCGGTTTTGAAGACAACGAGACGGTCCCCCTCGAGCAAATCGAAAGCGCGCAGACCAAAGAACTGGTCGCGGATCTCAATCTGGCCATGGGCGAACAGGCCCAATTGGAACGGCAAAGAGCGGACAATAGCCGCTTTCTCGATGGGGCCGCCGACGCGGCTCCGGGCAGTACCGAAAGCACTTGTTTTCGCTGCCATCAGGACCCGGACCCGGTACCCGCGGCGCTGGACAAACACCAACTGCTGCACCAGATGGCCGGCTTGATGGATCAGCGTATTCATCAAGCCAAGGAACGCAGTCATCAGGCCCGCCTGCATTTGCGTAAGCTCTTGTTTGAGGCCGTGCGTCGTCCGGACCAGTCCTTGCATTTCTTTCTGCGCGGCGAAGCCCCTTCCGAAGAGGAAAAGGTGGGTCATATTTGGCGGATCAAGTTGGGCAAATTGGCCGGGGATTCCTTGACCATGGTCGGTGGGGGCGCGGTGGTGGCGACGGTACCGGACGGTCTGCCGGACTTTCTCTTGCCGGGCGTGGATTGGGCCATCGATTGGCGGGTGGTGGCCCGGTTGATTTTCATGTCCATGATCATTTCCCTGCTCGGATTCATGGAGGCGATGTCCATTGCCAAGGCCATGGCGGCGCGCACCCACCAACGCCTGGATCCCAACCAGGAACTTATCGGCCAAGGCCTGGCCAACATCATCGGCTGTATCGGGCAGAGCTATGCGGTATCCGGTTCTTTCTCCCGATCAGCAGTCAATTTACAGGCCGGCGCGCGTACCGGTATGTCCAGCGTATTTTCTTCGGGCGTGGTGGCCCTGGTCTTGCTGCTTTTTACCGGACTGCTCTATCATCTGCCCCAGGCGGTGTTGGCCGCTATTATCATGATGGCTGTCATCGGCCTGCTCAACGTTCGGGGCTTCGTCCATGCCTGGAAGGCCCAGCGTTTTGACGGCATCACCGGCGTGGTGACCTTCGCCGGCACTTTGCTTTTTGCCCCTCATCTGGAGCGCGGCATCTTCATCGGGGTGGCGCTGTCGCTGGGAGCCTACTTGTTTCGCACCATGAAGCCGGTGGTGGCTGAACTTTCTTTGCATCGCGATGGTTCCCTGCGCGATGCCGAAAAACATGAGCTGACCCGTTGCCGGCACATTGCCGCCATTCGTTTTGACGGCCCGCTCAACTTTGCTTCTACCGCCTACTTGGAAGATCAAGTGTTGAAACTAGTGGCCGAGATGCCCGATCTGAAACACGTATTTCTGGCCGCCCACGGGATCAATGAAATCGATGCCTCGGGGGAAGAAATGCTCTCCCTGCTTTTGGATCGGCTGAGTGAATCGGGCTACAAAGTGTCTGTCAGCGGGTTGAAGGACAATGTAGTCGCGGCGCTGCACCGGACCCATTTATATGAAAAGATCGGGGAGAAGAACATTTATCCTACCCAGCTGGTGGGTATCTCCAGCATTTATGCCGAAGCCCACCAGGCCTCCAACGAAATTGACTGTCCGTTCATCGCCATGAGGCCGCACGTGGCGGAACTGGCGCTCCATTCGGACGGCTCTTTCCGCGAAGCGGCACGCCACCAGCTCAAGACCTGCCAGCATATCGCCGTCTTGCGCTTCGATGCCCCCTTGACCCAGGCCACTTCCCGCTATCTGGAAGAAAAAATATACCAGTGCCTGGTCTCCATGCCCCAGCTCAAACATGTCTTAATCGCCGCCCACGGTATCCACGAGATCGACTCTTACGGCGTCGAGACGGTTCGATCGATTACCGAGCAACTGCGCAAACGGGACTTTGATGTGTCGTTTAGTGGATTCAAAGAGAATGTGCAAGACGTCTTGGCCCAACATTTGTTGCTGGACCTGATCGGCGCCGAAGCGATGTTTCCCACCCTGGAGCAAGCCATCGCCAGCATTCATGCCCAAGCCCATCAAGATGCCACCGAGCCAGTATGTCCGCTGGTCAAGGTGGTTTCACGAACCTAGCCAATAACCAGCGACTCTTTTTTTACTTCTCCGGATTTGAAGCGGTTCAGGTTGTACTTGGAGAATATGGGATGCTCGCTTTTGCGCAGCACCCACTCGGCGGCGAGTTTGCCCACGATGGGGGCCAGCATGAAGCCGTGGCCGCCGAAGCCGTTGAGTTGGATAAAGCCGTCCACCTCATTTACTTTGCCCAGGATGGGATTGCCGTCGGGAGTAACGTCGTAATAACCGGCCCACTGACGCAGGATTTTAACGCCGGCCAGGGTGGGCAAGAGGTGAATCATAGATTGGCACATGCGGTTGAGAAAACGGAAGGAAGACGAAGTGGACATCGACGAGCCCTCTTCGGGATCGGAGATGCCGCCGCAGATCTCACCGCGCATGGTTTGGGAAAAATAAGTACCGTCGGAAAGGTCACTGACCATGGGATGGAGGAAGGGCCGAAGCGGTTCGCTGACCAGGATTTCATGCCGGTAAGGTTTGTTGGGCAATTCGCAGCCGGCCATACGGGCGATTTGCCAGGACCAGCCGCCGGCCGCGTTGACCACCCGTTGGGTGGCGACGGCGCCTCGGTCGGTCAGTACTTTGGCGATGGTGCGGCCCTTGATGTCGATGTCGGTCACCCGGGTGAAGGTATTGATCTCGACGCCCAGTTGCTTGGCCATCTCGGCCATGCCCCACACCGCCGGCCAGGGAAAGAGCACGCCGTCACTGCCGTTGTAGGAGCAGACTTCGACGCCCTGGGTGTTGAGGCCCGGAACCAGGCCTTGGGCTTCTGCCGGGCTGAGCAGGCGAGTGGGAATGCCGACGCGGTTTTGCAGTTTGACGTTTTGTTCTAACTGGGCCGCCATCTCGGCATTGCGGGCCAAGAACAGATAGCCGCCCTGGCGAAACCAAATATTGTAGCCGGTCTCGCGGGAAAGATTGCGAAACATGGCCACGCTCTGGCGGCTGAGTTCGATGTGATCTTCGGTGGACCACTGTTGGCGGACGCCGCCGCCGTTGCGCCCGGAGGCGCCAAAGCACAGATAGCCTTGCTCCAGAATGACGATGTCAGAAAATCCCATCTTGGCCAGGTGATAGGCCAAGGACAAGCCGATGACCCCACCGCCGATGATCACCAGGTCGGCCCGATCTTTCATGTGGGTTTCCTATCGGAGCCGGGGGTGATCTGGCCGGCGAAACTGGCCGCCGAGGTGGGGTGTAGCAGGGGCCGGGTGCGGGGCGGATCGGCGACTACATCATCGCCGCCGCGCAAGGCGGACAAAAAGCGAGCGGCATGCGCGGTGCAAGACTTGCCTTGGCAAAAGCCGGTGGAAAAGCCGGTGTAACGCTTGAGCGATTCCAGATCGTGAAAGCCGGCTCGGAATCCTTCGATCAAATCCTCGAGGCTAACATCTTCGCAACGGCAAATGATGGTTTTAGCCATGCTGTCCTCCCGGCTCAGCCGATACGGAATGCAAGCAACGGGCACAGGCCCGGCCGACTTGCTCGCCTTGCTGCCTGGCCTCGGTGCAGCTTAGGGCACCGGCGCAATGACCGGCGGCGAATATCTGGCCATGGCTGGTGCGACCGTCTTCGTTGGTGGTGACCACATAACCGCTGTGGGAGTGGAAGCTTACCCGGCAGCCGGCATGATGGGCCAGCTCATAGGCCGGGCTGGACGGACCCTCTAGCGCGCAGGCTTGACAATCCAGCACCAGATCCGGTTCGGGATGATCCGGGCCGGCCAACTCCAGGCGGTCTAGCCAGCGGCCGCCGCGGGCCCGTAGTACGCGACGGTCAAAAAAGAGCGGTACCCCTGCCTGTTTGAGTTTTTCGATGCCCTCACTGGCCTGGGTCTGGGTGACCAGGCCGGCCAGCTTGACTCCCTGTTTGGCCAAATCATAGGCCAGGCGCAAGCAGCGGTCAGAGTTGCCTACCAAAACCAGGGGCTCGGCAGGTACGACGCCGTAGCGGTAGAACAATTTGTCCAGAGCGCGGATACTCAACAGTCCGGGTAAATCGTTGTTGATAAAGAGCGGCAATTGTTCGTAGGCCCCGGTGCAGATGATGAGGCGCTGAGCATCAATCAAGTAAGTGGTCTCTTGGTTGCTGGCCAGCACTTGGGGGCGGTCGCCTTCGTATACCGCCAAAACGGTGGTGCCGCGATGGATTTCCAAGCCCGCATGTGATTGCCATTGGCTTTTCCATTGGCCAAGGATTTCCCAGCCCGGCTGGTCTTTTTCGGGTTCACCCAGCCGGCAAGCGCCGTCAAGCAAGCGGCCACCCAGGTGGTGGGACTTTTCAAATAAGATCACTTGGTGACCGGCCTCGGCCAACTGGCTGGCCGCGGCCAGGCCGGCCGTACCGCCGCCGATCACGACCACTTCGGCGGCAAAGTTTCTAAGCTCGGCGATTGCCGGCGGCTCGGCCGTTGGCGGATCGCCCAGGCCGGATAGTTTGCGCACGAATCCGGTGGCCACCCGATTGACCACCGAGGAGGTGGTGAACAAGCTGTGATGATCGAGGCGATCACCCGCAAACCAATCCACGGCCCGCAATACATCGAATTTTGGGCTGGGCCAACCGGATTGGCGTTCGACCACCATGCCCGCGCGACAGAGGGTTTGGCAGCTGCGTACATTGGCCACGCCGTCGATGCGCAGCAGACAGCTCGAACAGTGTCCATCCAAGCAAACCGCGCCCCGCGGCCGGTGGTACTTGAGACTGCGACCAAAGATCCGAACCCCGGCCGCCAACAAGGCCACCGCAACCGGTTCTTGCGCAAAGCCATCCACCGCCCGGCCCTCAAAGTAAAAACGAACCCGTTCCCCGGCCTCAAATGGACTTTGACCTTGTTTTTCCAGCCTTCTTCCTGATGTCATGAAATCTGTGGTAGCCGATGGGTGTTTAGATGTCAACCCTGGTGGAACTGCGGGGCCTTATTGGACGCGGCGGAATACGCCTACCACCACGCCTAGAATGCTGGTTGATTTGAAATCATTGCGGCGAATGATGATGGGGGCATAGTCGGGATTGGCTGCTTCGAAGCGGATGGATTGGGCGGTTTGGCGGAAGGTCTTGACCGTGGTTTCGCCATCGATCATGGCTACTACCATCTGGCCGGGGCGGGCGGTTTGTTGGGGACGAACCAGGACCGTGTCACCTTCGAGAATGCCTCGGCCGGTCATGGAATCGCCGCGGACCCCCAAGGCGAATAATTGCTCGGCATTGGGCAAGAGATCGCGCCCGAATGGCATGGTGCCTTCCAGGTTTTCTTCGCTAAGCACTGGCAGACCGGCGGCCACTTGGCCCAGCACTGGAATGGCCACCACCAATTCGTCTTCCGCTTTCGGGGCGGGCGTGGCTGAGACCAGTGACAAGGCCCGCGATTTGGCATTTCGTTCTCGGGCGATATAACCCTTGCGCTCCAAGGCCTTGAGATGGTCGCTGACCCCGTTGGTGGAGCGGATGCCCATGTGATCGGCCATTTCCCTGATGGTGGGTGGATAACCGACCTCAGCTAGGTGTTCGCCGATGAATGTCAATAACTGTTGTTGTCTGCTGGTAAGTTCCTTCATGTTGGGCTTCCCGCGCGGTTGACCTGTATCTATTGTGCTGAACATGCGTACAGTTGTCAAGATCTGTTCGGATCGCGCCAGGTTTGATCCGTGCTGTTTGAAATACACGCGCTGATTATAGCCTTAGGCATTAAACCGATATTCGACACAACTCG